>NZ_JASJPW010000001.1:1540000-1868652 GCF_030052995.1 Gemmobacter sp. 24YEA27
TGTGTGTCAAGATGCACACTACCCGCGGTTAGACGGAAAGACCCCATGAACCTTTACTCTAGCTTTGCATTGGCATCAGGAATGTGATGTGCAGGATAGGTGGTAGGCATTGAAACTTGGACGCCAGTCTGAGTGGAGCCATCCTTGAGATACCACCCTTCGCCTTCTTGATGTCTAACCGCGGTCCGTTATCCGGATCCGGGACCCTGCATGGTGGGGAGTTTGACTGGGGCGGTCGCCTCCCAAATCGTAACGGAGGCGCGCGAAGGTTGGCTCAGACCGGTCGGAAATCGGTCGTTGAGTGCAATGGCAGAAGCCAGCCTGACTGCGAGACTGACAAGTCGAGCAGAGACGAAAGTCGGCCATAGTGATCCGGTGGTCCCAAGTGGGAGGGCCATCGCTCAACGGATAAAAGGTACTCTGGGGATAACAGGCTGATGATGCCCAAGAGTCCATATCGACGGCATCGTTTGGCACCTCGATGTCGGCTCATCTCATCCTGGGGCCGGAGCAGGTCCCAAGGGTACGGCTGTTCGCCGTTTAAAGAGGTACGTGAGCTGGGTTTAGAACGTCGTGAGACAGTTCGGTCCCTATCTGCCGTGGGTGCAGGAGGCTTGAGAAGAGTTGACCCTAGTACGAGAGGACCGGGTTGAACGAACCACTGGTGGACCTGTTATCGTGCCAACGGTAGTGCAGGGTAGCTATGTTCGGACAGGATAAACGCTGAAGGCATCTAAGCGTGAAGCCCCCTTCAAAACTAGGCCTCCCTTGAGGGCCGTGGTAGACCACCACGTCGATAGGCCAGAGGTGTAAGTGCGGTAACGCATTCAGCTGACTGGTACTAATTGCCCGATTGGCTTGATTTGATCCGGTAAAAGCAAGGCATAAACCTTCGCTAACCGACAGACAGCCATATACAAGCACCAAAAGTCGTACAGACCTGAACAATACATCGATGTTCGCGGATCAAATCCGCAAGTCTCTGTTCCGGTTTGGTGGTCATAGTGGTGGCTAAACACCCGATCCCATCCCGAACTCGGCCGTTAAGGGCCTCTACGCCAATGGTACTGCGTCTCAAGACGTGGGAGAGTAGGTAACCGCCAAACCTGATCAGAGACTTCTCTCTCCAATACGATACAAATCCCCTCATACTAACCCCGAGGGGATAACGGCCGCGGGGTGGAGCAGCCAGGTAGCTCGTCAGGCTCATAACCTGAAGGTCACAGGTTCAAATCCTGTCCCCGCAACCAGAATTACTGATAGATATCAGTGTATTAGGCCTCCTTCGGGAGGTCTTTTGCATTTGAGCCCAAAACATCCCGGAAGCATATCGGAAGCACTTGCGCGGAAACCGTAGCGGGAAATCGGCGGAGGTCACATTGACGTGAGGCCAGTCGTTGATGGCGCTGAAGCCGCGCGAAACCGGCAATGTGTCGGCTGATGCTCTGCTCTGATGGATATCGACTCTCAGTTGAGGTCCTGTTGCTGCTGAGCGCCACCGCTTAACCGATCTTTATGGGGATGTGCTTAACCGAATGACATTCGAAGGAAGCTTTGCTAGGTCATGTTGACAAATGGCGGAGCCAGAGCCTGATGCAGGCGACGTCGACGAAGCCCAGGAAGCTTTCGGCGGTTTTGTCGTAGCGGGTTGCAAGGCGGCGGCTGTTTTTCAGGTTGTTGAAGCAGCGCTCGACCATGTTGCGCAGGGTATAGATGGTCATGTCGACAGCCTTGCGCACCCTTCGGTTCTTTCGCATCGGTATCATGGGCAGGGCGTTGCGGCTCTCGATGTCTTCCCGAATTTTATCAGAGTCATAGCCCCTGTCGGCGACCAGAACTGCTGGCTGCGGCAGGTTGTCGGCCATCACCAGATCATAGCCGGTGTAGTCGGAATCCTGCCCCCGCGTGATCTCGGTCCTCTTCGGGAGGCCTGCGCCGTTGACGCGGAGATGGATCTTGGTCGAGAAGTGGAAGGTGGTCCAGAAAACGATCCAGTGGATCGTTTTCCCACCGGACGCTCTCGAACGGCCAGGAGCCTCTTGTCAGCAGTCCCCCTTTTGCGCCCGCCGCATGATGATGAGCGCGGATCACAGTGCTGTCGACCATCTGGAGCTTGTCTGGCGCGATCCCAGCGTGGTTCAGCGCATCCAGGATATCCTCCCACAATCCCGCCAAAGTCCACCGGCGGAACTGACGGTAGACCGAGGACCACTTGCCAAACTCTTTGGGCAGATCACGCCATGGCGCACCAGTCCTTGTGATCCAGGAAATTCCATCGAGAACAAGACGATGGTCCGCAGGTTTCCGCCCGTTAGAGTGCCGGGCGGCACGAATGAAGCCCTCGAAGAAGGTCCACTCATCGTCGGATATCAGGTTGCGTGCCAAGCTCATCTCCCACGTAGAGATGAGCTTGAATCATAGGACGAATGCCAGCGGAATCCCTTTTGTCAACACGACCTAGCAAAGAAGGCGTCCACAAAACATGGGGCTATTCACTTATCTGCCGCATGCACTACGCATATTGGCATGCGAATGACCGACAGAACCCAGTTTCCGAATTTTCGGTGCTTTTCGAAATCTGCTGCCATCACGCCCTCAGCAGACGCATCTCGCCGATGAACGAGTCCAGAGTTTGCAGGTGCGGTTGAACTGATCCGGGGAACTTCTCGATTATGGGTCTGGGAACGACAAGCGTAACCTTTGCGTCAAGCATCTCTTTGAACTGGGTTTCCGAGATCCCTTCCTGCAATGTCAGCAGGTGCTTGTGTTCCACACGATTGGCTTCATTCAGAATCTGGCGCCAACGGTCTTTCATCGTCGTCTTCACCGCCAGCATCCGCAGCTTCTCTGTCGGAAAATGCGTATCTTTGTAGGCTGCTTCTGACGGGAACAGAAAATCTGGTGATTTCCCCGGTTCAGATTCGGGCTGGTGCGAGAAGTCGGTCCCCTCAACGAGCTTCTCTTCTAAAAAGATCTCACGGGCATGGAGTTCGAGTGACCGCCCGGCGCGCGACTTCCGGCGCTGGAGAATGGTCTGCGCGCGGGAGATGAACCCGTCAATATCCGTGAAGCCCTTTTTGATAAACGGCAGCTCAACAGCTTCCTCAACGCTACGGAATATTTCATACTCACAGGCACGCCGTTTCATGAGGCGCAGATCGGGCATCAGGCTGCCATGGGACTGAAGCCCGGCCGCCTTAGCGATGATCTCGGTTCCGCCAGGGAATTTCGAAAGCCATGCAGCAGGAATCTCGGCTGGCGTCAGCCAGCAACTGGCACGGACTGTCGCAGTTGTCGTGAAAAGGTCAGGCTGGATCACGCCGCCTACCGGTTGGATGAACGACTTGCCAGGCTCGACGGGACCGATGCGATCCTCGACCAGATCTTCCTCAGCTTCATGTCGGCATAGCCAGACGTGGCACTTTGGTCCCAGATCCTGGCCAAGGGCAAAAGCGAAGATGGTCAGCGCGCCGGTGTTTTCGGGGTCGAGCAGTGCAGAATCGGAGCCGCCCCAATTCGTAAGCCGGGTTTCGTCGCGCCCGTTCCTCTGCTGCTTATACCGTTTTGAATTGTAGTAGAATGCGCGGATCTGGCGGTAGTCAGCGTGGCTGTCGATGTAGACGTCGAACCAGGCGGTCGGATTTTCGACGTCAACCCGACCGAGAGCGGGCAAGACCTCGAACAGTAAGTTTTTCGGAATATAGGGACCGGCCTGGTGCGTTTTGTTGGCAAGCGTGTCGTTGCCGCTCAATCGCTTGACGTACCATGTGTAATTCGGCCCACTGTATTCGTTGAGCCAGTCTCCCAGGTCCATCATCTGCTGCGCCCCCTGATCTCGCATCTGACCTCTTCTCCGCGGCGCCACGCAGCCGTCCGCACAAGTGTCTCTTCAAGTCCAATACGCCCCGGCCCCGAAACACGCACTCCCAGATCGCCAGACAACGTATACCAGCCTCGGACAGCAAAACACTGACACGTGCATCTCCTGCCCAATTCGTGGCAATTTTGACTTCCCTGAGATCCTGCCTGGCCGCTGGCTACCTGAAAAGAGAGCAGTCGTGCCCGTGCCAGAAACAACCATGAATAGAATCTGCGCCGCGATATCCTGGAACCCATAGATCGGGCTTGCCAGATATTTCTCGGATGCAGCCAGGAACGGAAGCAGAGCGCGTGAAGACCTGATCGCACAGCTGATTCAGGCGTGGTATTTTTGCCTCTGTTTCCAGACGTCATCCGGCGACGGGTTGCAGCATCGACGACGTCAGTCATCTCGGGTAATCTTGCCGAAATGAAAGCTATCGCACTTGTCTTACCCGATGAGACCATGAGCGAGCGATTGAGAAAAGCGAGCCATCAGGCGCTTAATTTTATCGGCTCCTTCGCTGCAGCCGGCGCCTGCACTTAAACGGGCACCGTATGGCTGGCGACCGCCTTCACAACCGGTGACCTGCGCCCTTTGGGTCCCTCGTTCATCACGAGAGTCTGCGGGTTTGTGCTCTGCTCCCCTGGTTAGGACCGCCGCGATCTGGAGTTTCGCGGCTCTGATCACGGAGGCGGGCTGGCTGCGCCACCGGGAATATGCAGGTTGATCGGCACGTTGTAACCGATCGCACTGTGAGGCCTGACCTCGTTGTAGTCTCTGCGCCAAGCCTCCAACTTTTCGCGCGCATCCGCAAGGTCCATGAACCAGTGGGCGTTCAGGCACTCCGCCCGCAGCTTGCTGTTGAACGCCTCAATGAAGCCATTGTCGGTGGGTTTCCCCGGTCGGGAGAAGTCCAATGTGACACCATTGGCATAGGCCCACAGATCCAGGTCGCGGGAGATAAACTCGCTGCCGTTATCGACCCTGATCGTCTGCGGGTAGCCGATCTGCCGACAGACCCGTTCGAGCGTCTGAACCACATCCTCGCCCCGGTAAGCAAATCGGGGATCCGTCGCCGGGCAATAACGCGAATGGATATCCACGATGGTCAGGATCCGCAGTTTCTTGCCCAGGGCGAGCTGGTCATGGACAAAATCCATCGCCCAGACCTCGTTCGGTCCGGAGGCCTCCTGTCGGTCCTCGCGCAGCCTCGCCTTCACCCGGCGCTTCGGATGCCTGTTGCGCAGCTGCAGGCCCAACTCATTGTAAATCCTGCGTGTCTTCTTGATGTTCACCTGCCAGCCCTCCCGCCGCAGCAGCACATGGATGCGCCGGTAGCCATAGCGCACACGCGTTTCGCAGATCTCGCGGATCCGCAGTTCGAGGCCAGCCTGCCCGGTGCGACGGGATTTGTAATGGTAGCTCGAAGTGTCGAACCGCTGCGCCTGGCAGGCCCGTCGGATCGAGACATCCCAGTCAACCAGAAGCCCGTCAACAAGCTTGCGCGTCCGGACAGGCCTCAGAGCTTTCGGCGGATGACGTCCTGCAGCATCTCGCGGTCGAGCGTCAGGTCCGCCACGATCTTCTTCAGCCGTGCATTCTCGTCCTCAAGCGCCTTCAACCGCCGCATCTCATCGGGAAGCAACCCGCCATAACGCTTCTTCCAGTTGAAGTATGTGGCCTGGCTGATCCCCGCCTTGCGGCAGATCTCGGCAACAGGCGTGCCTTCCTCGCCCTGCTTCAGAATGAACGCCTTCTGCGCTTCCGTGAACTTCGATGCCTTCATCGTCTTCAGCTCCTCTCCCAGCCAGGGAAAACTAGCCGAAAACTCCAGCTTAAGACGGTCCAGTTTCCAGGGGGCAGAGCAGTTGGCCGTGCCGCCTTTGAACTCCGCCCTGTGCATGACGCGCTGATGGCCAATCTGAAACGGTCCACCAAGCTGTTCATGGATGAGACCCGCGCCCCGGTCCTCGATCCGGGGGCAGGTCAGGGCCAGAAAGACCAGGACCGGATACTTCTGGGCGCTTGCCCGCGATGACCGCCCCTGGAGCGGCGCGGCGCCACCGGCCGTGGCCTTCACCTATGCGCCCGGTCGGGGTGGGCAACATGCCGAACGGATATTGCAGGGCTTTGGGGGCATCCTGCAGGTCGATGGTTATGCAGGATACAATCGGCTGATTGCGCCAGACCGGATCGGCCCAGGTATCCAGTTGGCCCATTGCTGGGCCCATGTCCGCCGCAAGCTGATCGAGATAACCCGCAACGGTTCAGCGCCGATTGCCGAGGAAGGCGTGACCCTCATCCGCGATCTCTATGCCAACGAGGCCGATATCCGCGGAAACGACCCCGCAACCCGACTTGCCGCCCGGCTCGAACGTTCCGCCCCGATCCTCGCCCGTATCGACGCCTGGCTAAGCCACCACCGCGCCCGCGCGTCGGCAAAGTCACCCTTGGGCGAGGCGTTGGCCTATATCGCCAAATACCACGGCGGTCTCGGTCGCTTCCTGACCGATGGACGTGTCGAGCTGGACAGCAACACCGTCGAGCGCACCATTCGTCCCATCGCCCTGAACAGAAAGAAAGCCCTCTTCGCTGGTCACGACGCCGGCGCCGAAAACTGGGCCGTCATCGCCTCACTCATTGAGACCTGCAAAATGAACGGCGTCGATCCCCATGCCTGGCTGACAACCACCCTCACCGACATCGTCAAAGGCCACAAACAAAGCCAGATCCAGGACCTGCTCCCGCGGAACTACGCCGCCACCGTGTGAGCGGGACATCGCTTACGAAGCGTCATTGCGGACGGTCGACAGGACGTCCAGCCCTGATGGGCGTCATGCGGGTTTGCCACCCTTCCAAGCCCATGCCTGATATGCCCCTCAGTGCGGCATCTCCGATGGTCCTTGCGCCTTTCGGGTTCGGGTCCCCGTCGATTTCCTGACCGGCAGGGCTTGCAGTTGCGGGAATTTGGGTCGAAACCTGTTCGTTGCCAGCGAAATTCCCAAGGAGCGTCTCCCCTATGGCCAGAGATCCCATTGTGCGAGAAGAACCCGAATCGGACGATACGGAGAGCTCTGCCCGGCGGGATGGACATCAGTTCGGCGCAATCCTGCGCGCCCGCCGACGGGCGCTGGATCTCACCCTGAACGACGTTTCGCAAAAGACCGGTCTCGCCAAAGGGTTTCTCAGCGACATCGAACGCGACAAGACTTCGCCCTCTGTTGCATCGCTTGTCAGCCTTTGTGATGCGCTGAGCCTGCCGGTGGGCGATCTTTTTGCCCCCTCGCCGAATGTCCTGGTGCGGGCCGAGGCGCGCCAGCCGATCAAGTTTGGCGGCATCGGTGTGTCCGATCACCTTCTCACCCCCAGCCACGGGGTAAAGATGCAAGCGATCTGGTCGGAAATCGCGCCGGGGGAACCGCAGGTGATCAGCTCTATGCGCTGCGTTCCGAGGAAGAGCTGGTTCTGGTCATAAGTGGTGATCTTGCCCTGAATATCGAGGGTGAGGAGACGATTCTTCACCCCGGAGATTCGATGAGCTTCGATCCCCGGCGCCTGCACAGCTTTCGAAACCCCTCGTCTTCGCTGCCCACGATTGCGGTATTCATCATGACGCCGCCCCCGACCTGACCGTTTTTGTTACGCTCATGGAGAACAAAGTTCGGTATTTGCGAAATTGTTATTGACGAGATCGCCGAACAGCTTCACGTTCTGTAAAAACAATACAGGGAGCAATTTCATGAATACCCGCCAAAGCAGATGTATGATTCCGGGCAAAGCGACCCTGGCAGCGGTGATTGTCGCCGCCGCTTCGCCCCTTGCCGCCCAGACCGTGCCGGATTTTGCCGCCGACGGCTTCTCGGTCTGCGTTGACCCGACATTCCCGCCAATGGAATACATGGCGGACGCCGCCGACAAAGAGCCGAGCGGCGTTGATATTGATGTCGCGCGTGCGCTGGCTGCGCATTGGGGCGTTGACGCCAGCTTTGTCAGCATGGATTTCGCGGGCCTCTTGCCCAGCCTCGAGGCCGGGCGCTGCGACGCGGTGATTTCCGGCACTGTGCTGCGCGAAGATCGGCTGAAGACCTTCAATGCCGTCCCCTATCTTGACACATCCACCGTGCTGATCGCCGGTAAGGGGGCGCCGGTCGTCTCTGATATCGCCGAGCTGGCGGGCAAAACCGTCGCGGTGCAATCCGGCACCTCATATCCCGGCCGGATGGAAAGTCTGAATGCCGAGCTGGAAGCTGCGGGCCATGCTCCGACCAAAATCCAGCAATATCCCAAACAAAGCGATGCGATCCAGCAGCTGCTGGTCGGGCGTGCCGCCTATGTCGTAACTCAGGATACTGAAATCGCCTTCCGCGAGCTTCAGGATCCCGGCAAGTTCGATGTCGTCTTCACCATGCCTGCCGCCGCTTTCGAGCCTTTCTCGGTCTATCTGCGCAAGGATGACGCCGAAACGGCGAAAACCGGCGAGGCGGTGAAGGCTCTGGTTGAGAATGGCGAGCTGCTGAAGATCGTCGAAAAATGGAACCTCTCGCCCTCGCAGCTTAACGGCATCGGCGAGTAATATACTGACAGGGCCACCATGAGTTTTGATCTTTCAACCTTTTGGGAGGCCCTGTTTTCATGGCCCTTCCTGCGCGGCGCGCTGCTGACCCTCGGGTTGACGGTCGCTGCGCATATGACCGCGATCCTGATCGCGCTGCCCCTGGCGGTGGTCCTTAACGGACCACCCTCACTGCTGCGCAAACTGATCACGGCCTATGTCGGGTTTTTCCGGGCAGTTCCGACACTGCTGCAGTTGCTGTTCGTCTGGAACGCGCTGCCGCAGATCTTCCCGATTTTTCGTGAGGAATGGTTCACGCCTTTCCTTGCGGCATGGATTGCGCTTTCGCTGAATGAATCGGCCTATCAGGTCGAGATCAACCGATCTGCGCTTTCGGCAGTGGATAACGGGCAGATGGCGGCGGGTCAGGCGATCGGTCTGAAGAAGTCGCATATCTACCGCTATATCATGATGCCTCAGGCGTTGCGGGTGGCACTGCCGCCGACGATGAACGAATTCATCACGCTGCTGAAGCTGACATCGCTGGCCTCGATCATCTCGCTCCAGGAGCTGATGACCGTCACCCAGATCAATGTCGCCCGGACCTTCCAGTTCTCGGAATATTACGCTGTGGCGCTGACCTGGTATCTGGTCATGGTCTATTGCCTGATGGGTCTGCAGAAACTGGTCGAGCGCCGCTTCCGCTGGTCAAGCCGCACCGAGGCCGCCGTGCTGGCCGAAACCCGCCGCAGCAGGGGGTGGTAAGAAATGATCAGCCTGAAAAACGTCAATAAGAACTACGGCGCCTTCCATGCGCTGAAAGATGTCAGCCTTGATATCGCCCAGGGTGAGAAGGTGGTGATCTGCGGTCCTTCGGGCTCGGGGAAGTCCACGCTGATCCGTTGTGTGAACCATCTTGAGCCGCATGACAGCGGCGAAATCCGGGTTGATGGGCTGGAGGTGGGCGCTGCAAAAGACGTGCTGAAGGTCCGGCGCACGGCTGGCATGGTGTTCCAGAATTTCAATCTCTTCCCGCATCTCACCGTGCTGGAAAACTGCATCCTCGCGCCAAAGCTCGCCAGCGGGGTGAGCGACCGCGAGGCGCGGAAGATGGCGGAGGAATACCTCGCCCGGGTCCATATCCTGGATCAGGCCTGGAAATTTCCGATCCAGCTCTCGGGCGGCCAGCAGCAGCGGGTCGCCATCGCGCGCGCGCTGTGCATGAAGCCCAAGGTCATGCTGTTTGACGAACCGACATCGGCGCTTGACCCGGAAATGGTCGGTGAAGTGCTGGATGTAATGGGCGAGCTGGCGGCCGAAGGCATGACCATGATCTGCGTCACCCATGAAATGGCGTTTGCCCGCAAGGTCGCGGACCGCGTTGTCTTCATGGATGCCGGTCGCATCATCGAAGTGGCGCCGCCCGAAGAGTTCTTTGCTGCGCCGAAATCTGACCGGGCGCGCGCCTTCCTCTCACAGATCTCGCATTGACCGCCAGGCTGACTGGCAGGGGCCACGCGCCCCCGGCAATGCCCAATACCCTCAAGGAGAACGACATGGCTGATTTCGACATCGAACAGGCCAAAAAGGACGTGGGCCGCTGGTACTGGCATGGTATCCCGACCTTCTTCCGCTGCGAATGGAACGAAGATCCTGCTGCGGCCGATATCGCCCTGATCGGCGTGCCGCACAGTTCCGGCAATGGCTCGACCGAGCGTGACCAGCATCTCGGGCCGCGCGCGGTCAGGAATATCTCGGCCCTTTATCGCCGCAGCCATGGCCGCTTTGGGATCACGCCCTGGGATCTTGTCACCATCAATGATGCCGGTGACACGCCGCTGCCCGAAGCGATGAACAATGACGTCTCGGTTGAGCATATCGAAGCCTATGCCGCGCAGTTCGAAAAAGCCGGCACCCGCGTTGTCGCCATGGGTGGCGATCACTCGATCACCGGACCGCTGGTCAAGGCCTGCGCCGGCGCGCATTCCTCGCTGACCGACGGCCAAAAAGTGGCTTTGGTGCATTTTGACAGCCATACCGACACGCTGATGCATCTGCCGCACTGGCTGGGCAATAAGCGCTCGGCGGCGCATTGGGGCGCTTATCTGGTCGAGGAAGGCCATGTCGACGCCTCCAAATCGACCCAGATCGGCATCCGCGCGAATGTCGGAACCGCCGGTTCGCTGAACACCTCGGACGAGCTGGGCTACCGGATCGTCGGCATGGATGAGGTTGAGGAGATCGGCTGGAAAGGCGTGGTCGAGATCCTGCGTGAGCGGATCGGCGATACCCCGGTTTACATCACCTTCGATCTCGACAGCCTCGACCCCTGCGATGCGCCGGGGGCCTCGAACCTGGAGCCGGGCTATCCCGGTATCCGGATCGGCGAGGCCGTCCGTATGCTCCAGGGCCTGCGCGGTCTGAATGTGGTCGGTGGCGACGTGGTCTGCCTGATCCCGACCAAGGACAACCCGAACAAGATCACCGCGCAAAACGCCATGGTCGTCATGTTCGAGATGCTCTCGCTGATGGCCGACTATATCCACACCAATCGCTGAGACCTGGCATGCATATCCCATCGAAGGCAGAGGTCGTCATCATTGGCGGCGGTATTGCCGGCTGTTCAATCGCCTATCACCTGACGAAGCTCGGCATCACCGACGTGGTGCTGCTGGAACGCAAACAGCTGACCTGCGGCACCACCTGGCATGCAGCCGGGCTGGTAACGCAGCTGCGCGCGTCGCAGCGGATGACCGAGCTGGCGCAATATACCGGCGAGCTTTTTGGCCGGCTGGAAGAGGAAACCGGTCAGGCCACCGGCTTCAAGCGCAACGGGTCGCTGCGTCTGGCAAAAACCCAGGCGCGCTATGAAGAGCTGGCGCGCGGCGCTTCGATGGGACGCAACTTCGGCCTGCCGGTCGAGGCGCTGACGCCCGAAGCGGTCAAAGAACGCTGGGACCCGATCTCGACCGAAGGTCTGGTAGGCGGCTTCTGGTTCCCCGATGACGGCCAGGTGAACCCCGCCGATGTGACCATGGCCTATGCCAAAGGCGCAAGGATGGGTGGCGCGAAGATCCTTGAAGGGGTCACCGTCACCAGAATTCTGCATGAGAATGGCCGCGCCTCTGGCGTGATGACCGAATTCGGCCCGATCACCGCCTCGAAGGTGGTGATCACTGGCGGTATGTGGTCGCGCGATCTGGCCGCAGATATCGGTGTCACCCTGCCATTGCATGCGGCCGAGCACTTCTATGTCGTGACCGAGGCAATCCCCGAGCTCAAGCGCGATCTGCCGGTCATGTTCATGGCCGATGAGTGGAGCTATTACAAAGAAGACGCGGGCAAACTGCTGGTCGGCTTTTTCGAGCCGGGCGCCAAACCCTGGGGTCAGAAAGGTATCGCGGAAAGCTTCTGCTTCGACGCGATCCCCGAAGATATCGAACATATCTCTCCCTATCTTGAAATGGCGATGGATAGGGTGCCGGTGCTGCAAAAGACCGGGATCCAGCTGTTCTTCAACGGCCCGGAAGCCTTTACGCCCGATAACCGCTATCACCTTGGCGAGACTGCCGAGATCAGCGGTCTGTTCTCGGCCACCGGCTTCAACTCGATCGGCATTCTGTCCTCGGGGGGCGTGGGGAAATCGATGGCCTCCTGGATCGCCGATGGCCATCCGCCGGTCGAGCTGATCGATGTCGATGTGCGAAGGACGCAGAAATTCCAGCGCAACCGCAAATATCTCGAAGACCGCTCGGTCGAGACCATCGGCACACTTTTCGACATGCACTGGCCCGGGAAACAGTTTGAAACCGCGCGCGGTGTGCGGCGCTCGCCCTTCCACGACCGGATGCTGGAGGCCGGCGCCTTCATGACCGAACTCGCCGGATGGGAACGGCCCGGCTTTTTCGGCACGCCCGAGGAACTCGCGACGATCGACTATTCCTACCACCAGCCCAGCTGGTTTAAGAATGTCGCCGCAGAATGCCGCAACACAGCCGAGAATGTCTCGGTCTTCGACTATAGCTGCTTCGTGAAATACCGTGTCGAAGGGCCGGATGCGCTGTCAGCGCTGAACCGGATCTGCGCCGGAAACTGCGATGTCGAGACCGGCAGGATCGTCTATACCCAATGGCTGAACCCGCGGGGCGGGATCGAGGCCGATGTAACGGTGATCCGCGTCTCTGAAACCGAGTTCCTTGTGATCACGGTGGCCGTGTCGCAGCGCCGCGACATCAGCTGGTTCCGCCGCAATCTGCCCGAAGGGGCACGCGTCCATATCAGCGACATCACCTCGGCCACGCCGATGCTGGCGGTGATGGGACCGAAATCGCGCGAGCTGCTCATGCGGCTCTCGCCCGATGACTTCTCGAACGAAGGCTTCCCCTTCGGCACCTCGCGCGAGATCGATCTTGGCTATGCCAGGGTGCGCGCAAGCCGTCTGACCTTTGTTGGTGAACTTGGGTTCGAGCTGCTGATCGATGCGGAATTCGCAGGCCATGTCTGGGAGGTGCTGGCAGAGGCGGGCAGGGATCTCGGGCTGAAACCCGCTGGCTATTTCGCGCTGAACTCGCTCCGGATGGAAAAGGGCTACCGGCACTGGGGCCATGACATCGGCGAGGAAGACACGCCCTATAACGGCGGTCTCGGCTTTGCTGTGGCGCTGGAGAAAGAGGGCGGCTTCATTGGCCGTGACGCGCTGCTGGCGCAAAAGGCCGAAGGCACCGTACGCCGTCGCCTCGTACAGGTTCAGCTGGAAGGCGGTGCCGACGCGCCGATGCTCTTCCATTACGAGCCGGTGACACGCGACGGGGAACTGGTCGGATCGGTGATGTCCGGGGCCTATGGCCACCGGGTCGGCGCCTCGCTTGGCCTCGCCTATGTGTCGCATCCCGATGGCGTCAAAAGGGAGTGGCTTGAGACAGGCTCCTGGGAGGTCGAGGTCGCAATGAAGCGCTACCCGGCACGGGTCCAGTTCGGTCCCTGGTATGATCCCGCCGGTGCGAAAATCAAAAGCTGAGCGCCCACCCCGCGCTGACGAAAAAGAATGGCCGCATCCGATGGCCATTCTTGCAAATCTCCGCCGTTATCCGGATGTACCCCTTTCCCATTGGGGGTGATGGCACGCTTTCACGCCTGGCGGTGCCGGAGCAGTCACGTATCTGGTCCGGCCCTGTCACCCGTTTGAGCCCCCTGGCGTTAAAAGGCCAGGGGGCTTTTGCCTGTCTGGGCGGAATGCGTGCGGCGCGGGGCGGGGGCGCAGTCATTGCGCAGCCACCATGTCATGCACGGCGGCAGCAGCACGGACCCGGGCAAGGCGTCTGCAACTCCGGGAGCTATCCGCCTTACGGTTCCTGTACTTCTTCGGTCCAGACCCTGAACATGGTCAGCAGATGCGGGCCGAAGGAATGGATCAGCGGGATATCGGTCGCGTCCCGGCCGCGCGCAATCACCACCCGTCCGATGCGGGGTTCGTTATGGCGGGCGTCGAGGGTGAACCAGCGGTCCTCCAGCCAGACCTCGCACCAGGCATTGAAATCCATCGGCGCCGGATTGACCGGCACACCGATATCGCCGAGATAGCCATTGGCGTAGCGTGCCGGGATATTCATGCAGCGGCAGAGCGTGATCGCGAGATGCGCAAAATCACGGCAGACACCGACCCGCTCCTGCCAGGCCTCCGAGGCGGTGCGGGTGGCGCGCGCATGCTCATAGCCAAAGGTGAGGTGCCGGTTCACATGGTCGAAGATTGCCCGCACTCGCGTCCAGCCCGGCGCCACATGGCCGAACAATTCCCAGGCCTGTGCCATCATGAGATCGGTCTCACAGTATCGGCTGGCCAGGAGATGACCAAGCACCTCGTCTGGCAAGGCGCTGAGCGGGCATTCCCGTGCCGTCTCATCCCATTGGTCCGGGCGGTCGTCCACCTCGACGAGGCTGTCGCGTGACAGGCGCATGGCACCTGCGGGTGCTGTCAGCCGCAAACAGGAATTGCCATGGGGGTCGGCATAGGTCCGGTTGGGGATGGCGGGCGAAACCTGCAGCCCGCTGGTTCTGATGATGCTCCCGGCGAAATCCGGATGTGGATCCAGCAGCGCGATCACCTCTGTCGGCTGATCGCAGGCGATCTCGATCTCGTAACCCAACCGGATAAGCACATTCATACTCCTCACTAGATGCAGGCAGAACGTCTGCGGGCGACACAGGTTCCAGCAGGGGACGCTTACTGCGGGATGTCTGATCATCCGTGGCAAAGACCCGCCGATGCCGGTGAACTGCCCGGAACCTTGTCCCGGAGAAGACGTTTCTTTTGCACGAGTGTTTTCGAGTAAAAGGAGAGAATGCCATGGACCATACCAGACATATCCGCCTGAACGACACCGAACTGACCGAGGCCGTGCTGAACGGCGCTACCATCTATGGCCCCGGCGACGAGAAGATCGGCCATGTTTCCGAAGTGCATGGCCAGGGGGCCGGGGCGCAGGTCATCGTCGATGTCGGCGGCTTCCTTGGGATCGGTGCGAAGCCGGTCGCTGTTCCGGCGCGTGACCTCGATTTCATGCGTGACGAGAGCAATGCCGTCCATGCAGTGACCCGCTGGACCAAGGACGAGCTGAAGGCCTTGCCGGAACATCGTCACTGATCGCCTGGAAACGGCCGCCGTCCGCCCGGGCAGGGCGGGCGGCTTCACACAGGGAGGACCCCATGAAAACGCTTCAGGATGCCTTTGAACATACGTTGCAGGATATCTACTGGGCCGAGAATGCGTTGCTCAAGGCGCTGCCGAAAGTTTCAAAAGCGGTGAACAATGCCGAGTTGAAGCGCGCCTTCGACGATCACCTGTCCGACACGAAAGGCCATATCGCCACGCTGGACAAGGTGTTCAAATCCATCGGACAAAAAGCCACCGGCGAGAAATGCGATGCCATGGCCGGGCTGTTGAAAGAGGCAGACGGTCTGATCGCAGAGGCCGAGGGCCATGCGCTGGATGTGGCGCTGATCGGTGCGGCCCAGGCCGTCGAGCATTACGAGATTGCCCGCTACGGGACGTTGCGGGAATGGGCGAAGGTGCTGGGCCATGACGAGGCCCATACCCTGCTCAGTTCCGTCCTCGATGAGGAAAAGGCCGCCAATGCGCGTCTGACCGCGCTTGCGGTCATGGCCGTGAACGAGGCTGGGAAAGAGGCGGGCAAGAAACAGAAGTGATGCTGCAAAGGGCGGCCCGGTCATATCCGGGCCGCCCTTTTCCTGTCAGCGCCGGACCGCGCGCGCGCCCCAGATCAGAATGCAGGCCCCCACGGCGCCGGCAACCAGATAGCCAAGCCAGCCTCCGAAAGAGACGCCCAGCAGGCCAAAGAGGAACCTTGCGATTGCCGCCCCGATGATGCCGAGCAGCACATTCGCGAAAATCCCGGTATCGGATTTCATGAAACCCGATGCGATCCAGCCGGCAAGGCCACCGATGATGATGGCTGCGATCCAGCCGATGCTTTCATTGTCCATTCGTCTCTCCTGTTGGTCTGGTGCCGCAACGCCCAGGGGGGATGTACCAGATAGAAGCGGCTTTTCTGGAAACGCATTCGCGCCCATCGGGTTCCCGGAGGCGTCGGGTGGCCAGAACTACAACCGCTGCGAGGGCTGGCTGATGCATTACCGGATATGGACGCTTGCTGCACAGGCCACGCGGCGTGAGGCGGTAAGGTCGAACCCCGGGCGCTGCGCGTGACCCGGAGACATATGCTGCGGGCTGTCCCCCGGGCGGAGAGATCGCCATTGGCGGGATCTTCAAAGGGCAGGAGCGGCTGAAAAGCCGCCTGCGCCGCATGAGGCTGGATCAGCGATAGCGGAAGATCGCTGCATCGGGATCTGGCATGCCGGCAATCGCGGCGGCGATGATCTGCGCTCCGATGACCGAAAAGGTGATGCCATTGCCGCCAAACCCCATAACCGCAAAGGCGCGCTCGAAGCCAGGCACCCGGTCGATGATCGGCAGCCCGTCATCGGTGACACTGAACGGCGCCGACCAAGTATAGGCCGGCCTGCCGATCTTCACCCCGGTCAGATCGCGCAGCTTCTTCGCGATGATCTTTGCCTTTTTCGCCAGCTTCTTCGGATCGGCATTGGCGTCGCCTGCGTCTTCATCCTCGCCGCCCGCGATCACGCGCCCGGCTTCATCGGTGCGAAAATAGAGATACGGCTCGGCGGCTTCCCAAACGATGGTGTCGCGCATCCAGCCGGGCAGGGGACTGAGCGGCGCAGAGGCCAGCGCCCAGGTCGAAGTGACATGATGCGATTTCGTCTTCATCTGCGGCAGATATTCATAGCCAGTGCAGAACACCGCATGGTCGGCCACCAGAACCTCGCCAGCCCGTGTTGCCAGCGCGATACCGCAGGGAAGTTCCGCAATATCGGTGATCTCGACCGGCGAGACGATCTGGGCCTTGCGCGACAGGGCCGCCTGCAAAAGCCCCGCCGTCAGCTGGGCCGGATTGGCAGAGGCCGAGGCATCGGACCAGATCGCCGCCGGGCGGTCGATGCCATAGCGCTCCATCAGATCGGCGCGTCTGAGATATTCGGCGCGGATGCCGATCTCTGCGCGCGCCTTTACCTCATTCGCCAGCGCCCTTGCGCCCAGATCATTGCCCGCCAGATAAAGCGCGGGCTTGGCGCGCATCTGGCAGTCAAGCTTCAGCTTTCCGGCCAGCGAGACCAGATCGTCAACCGCACGGACCGACCGCAGCCAGGCCCGGTCGGCATGATCCTTGCCGATCTTCCTGCGCAGCCGTGTCAGCGGCACGTCGATTTCATGCTGGATCATCGCCGTCGAGGCCGGGGTGGAGCCGCGCACCGGTGGCCGCCGGTCCAGGATCAGCACCGATTTCCCGGCTCTGGTCAGCGCCTCGGCAACCAGCGCTCCCGAGATGCCCGCCCCGACCACGATCACGTCGAAACGTTCACGGGTTAGTTCCGCCTGTGCCGCTACCGTCGAATGCGGCGTCTTCACCCAGAAGGGCGTGCCGGTTCGCAGATCATCCTTGCGGGTCTTCGCCTTGTGCTTTGCCATGATGCGCCGTCCTTCAGCTGCTTCCCCTGATGTATCGCGTCTTTCGCAGGTCCCGCCTGCCGCGCCCCGGAACGGGCAGCGCGAAGATCTTTGCCGAACAGGCAAGCGCGATGCCGCCCGCCGCCAGCGGCCCAAAGGCCGGATCGCCAATGTCGAGCCCGCCGGCATAGGTGCCGAAGGCCGGCAGGATCAGATGGTCGCGCCCGAGGACGAAGCAGCGAAAGCGCCGTCCGGCCAGCCGCACCGAGGGATGCATATGGCCTGAAATGTCGGGCCCCTGGGCCGCAATATGGCGCAGGCTGATGGCACCCTCGGGCTGCGGGGCAGCGGAGGCCGGAAAGCCGGGAGGCAGTCTGCTTTGATCGTGCTGCCCCGGATCGTGATTTCCCGCGATCCACAGCCAGTCCCGCCCTTGCGCAAGGGCGGCAAGACGCGCCGCGTCCTGATCTTGCAGACGGGTTGCGGCCAGATCATCGTCAAAGGCATCCCCGAGTGACACGATCCGGTCCGGGTCAAGCGCCGTGATCTCGGCGGCGAGCCGCGCCAGCGTATCCTTCACCTCAAAGGGGGGCAAAAGCGCGCCGCCGCGCCTTGCATAGCGTTCCGCGCGCCCCAGATGCAGATCGGCCACGATCAGCATCCGCCGCGTGGGCCACCAGAGGGCCCCGGAGGGGCGGGCGATGAAATCCTCACCCGCAAACCGGAAGGAAAAGCCCTCAGTCACCCTGTCCCACCCGATCAAGCCCCGCCTCTGCCATCAGGTCCTGCGCCGTCTGTTCTGCCAGCCGCAACTGGCCTTGCCCTGCAAGCCTGACCCTGCCCATCTCCAGCAACAGGGGCGCCGCCAGCGGCGAGACGCGGGGCAGCGCGCGCAGCTCGATATGGGGATTGCGCGCCAGCATGTCACCGATCCGGTCGAAATCGATCAGGCCGCGCCGGGTCTCCTCCCGCGTGGCCTGCAGCAGGATGTGGTCAGGGTCATGGCGGCGCAGTGTGTCGTAGATGATGTCGCTTGAAAATGTCGCTTGTTTGCCGGTCTTGCGCGCACCGGGGCGGTTGCGCTGGATCAGGCCCGCGATGGTGGCCACTGCGCGAAAGCTGCGTTTCATCAGCGAGCTGGCGGCGATCCAGTCTTCCAGCCCCTGTTCGAGCGTCGGTTCATCCAGCAGGGGCGCGATTTCGGTGGCGGGCTGCAACGAAGTGACCATCAAAGCGTGATCGGTGGCCAGAAACCCCAGCGGATCAAGGCCCAGCCCCTCCATCTGGCGTGTGACAAGCAGGCCCAGCGTCTGATGCGCGTTCTGCCCGGCGAAACCATAGACCACCAGATGCCAGCGACCCGCACGCGGGAAGGTCTCGCAAAGCAATGTGCCAGGGCGGGGCAGCGTACTTACCCTCGCCTGCAAGTCCAGCCAGTCGCGGATATCGGGTGGCAGTTCCGCATGGCGGCCGGGATCCGCCAGAATATCAAGCATGCGCCGGGATAATTCGGTCGAGGTGGCGAATTTCAGGCCCGAGAAGCTGGCGATTTTCGGGTCCCGGCCCGGCATGGGTGTCACTTCCATCACCAGATCGCGGATGCGGTCATACCGCAGCACCTGACCGCCCAGGAGAAAGGTGTCACCGGGTCTGAGGCTGGCCGCAAAGGTCTCCTCGATCTCGCCCAGTGGCCCGCCGCCCCGGCCGCGCCTTCGCACTTTCAGCTTTTCGGCCTCGGTGATGGTGCCGATATTCATGCGCAGATCGCGGGCGGCGCGGGGGTCGCGCAGCTGCCAGCGCCCGTCGCGCAGGATCAGCCGCTGCCAGCGCTCATAGCTGCGAAGGGCATAACCGCCGGTGGCCGCGAAATCGAGGCAGGCATCGAAATCCGCACGGCTGAGGTCGGTATAGGGGCCGGCGGTGCGCGTCTCGCGGTAAAGCTGGTCCGCGTCGAAGGGCCCTGCGCAGGCGGTCAGCAGGATCTGCTGGATCAGCACATCCAGCGGCCCCGGCCCGCGCGGCTCGCCATCGAGCTCGCCCGCCCGCGCCGCCTCGAGTGCGGCGACGCATTCGATCACCTCGAACCGGTTCGCCGCCACGATACGCGCGCGGGAGGGCGCGTTGTAGCGGTGGTTGGCGCGCCCGATCCGCTGCACGAGACGTTTGATATTCCGGGGCGCGCCCACCTGGATCACCAGATCCACATCGCCCCAGTCAATGCCGAGATCGAGGCTGCCGGTCGCGACGACCGCCCGCAATGCCCCCGCCGCCATCGCAGCCTCGACTTTCTGGCGGGCATCGCGCGCCAGGGCGCCATGATGCAGGCCAATGGGAAGCCCCTGATCATTCGCCAGCCAGAGCGCCTGAAAGAACAGCTCTGCCTGGGCGCGGGTGTTCAGAAAGATGATGGTGGTCCTGGCCCCCGCGACCGCATCAAGGACATCGGGCACCGCATAACGCCCGCCGCCCCCGGCCCAGGGCGGCGGCTGGCGGGTCGGCAAAAGCGCGATGTCAGGGGCAGGGCCGGGATCCGCTTCCAGCACCGCCTTTGCGCCCATGAACCGCGCCAGCGCGGCGGGGTCTTCGACGGTGGCGGAAAGCCCCGTGGTGACCAGAGCTGGCGCAAGGCCGCGCAGCCGCGCAAGGCAGAGCATAAGCTGATCACCGCGCTTTGACTCTGCCAAAGCGTGCAACTCATCCAGCACCACGCGTTTCAGCCCCGCGAACATCTTCGCCGCCTCGGGCCAGGACAGCATCAGCGCCAGCGATTCCGGTGTGGTCAGCAGGATCCCGGGCGGATCGGCGTGCTGGCGGCGGCGTTGGCTTGCGGGCGTGTCGCCGGTGCGGTCGCCAACCCGGATCGCAAGATTCATCCCTGCGATGGGACGCGCCAGGTTGCGCCCGACATCTGCGGTCAGCGCCTTCAGGGGCGAGACATAGAGGGTATGGAGGCCCCTGGCCGGGTGCCGATAAAGATCGACCAGCGAGGGCAGGAACCCGGCCAGCGTCTTGCCGCCCCCGGTCGGTGCAATCAAAAGCGTGTCGGTCTCTGCCGCCAGAAGGGCAAGCTGATGTGGATGCGGCAGCCAGCCCTTTCCGGTGAACCAGTCTGCGAATAGGGGGGGAAGCGTCACAGCATCGCCCTCAGCGTCTCCAGCCGGTCCGCCTCTTCGGCGGGCTTGTCCCAGCGGATGCGCGCGATGCGCGGGAACCGCATCGCCAGCCCCGATTTGTGCCGGGATGAGGCGTTCAGCCCCTCGAAGGCCACCTCGACCACCAGTTTCGGGGCCAGCTGGCGCACCGGGCCAAAACGCTGCGTGGTGTGTTTGCGCACGAACCGGTCCAGATCGCGCAGCTCCTCATCGGTAAAGCCGAAATAGGCCTTGCCGACCGGCACCAGATCAGCGCCGTCCCAGAGGCCGAAGGTGAAATCCGAGTAAAAGCCCGAGCGTTTGCCATGCCCGGCCTGCGCGTAAAGCAGTACAGCATCCACCAGCATCGGATCGCGTTTCCACTTGAACCAGGGGCCACGCGGACGCCCGGCGAGATAGCGGCTGTCGCGGCGCTTGATCATCACCCCCTCGATCACCGGCGCATGGGGGGCTGCGCGCAAAACGGCCAGATCGTCCCAGCTTCTGAACGGCAAAAGCGGCGAGATGTCTATACGGGCGGCCCCGAACTCTGCCGCCTCCAGCCGGGCGCGGCGGGTGGTCAGCGGCAGGGCGCGCAGGTCTTCGCCCTCCCAGACCAGGAGATCATATAGGCGCAGGGCCGCCGGGGTGCTGAGCAGCATCCTGTCGCTGACCTGCTTGCGGCCAAGCCTTTGCTGCAGATGGCTGAAGGGCGCGACCTCGGTGCCGCGGCGTATCAGCAACTCACCATCCACCGCGCCCTGAAACTGCATGGCTTCGATAATTTCGGGGAAGGCGGCGCCGATATCCTCGCCGGTGCGCGAGTAAAGCCTGCGGCTCTCGCCTTCGGCTACGGCCTGCACGCGGATCCCGTCCCATTTCCATTCGGCGAGATAGTCTGCCGGATCAAAGGCGGAAAGCTCGTCCGGCGTCACCGGGGTCGACAGCATCACGGGGCGGAACGGGGCTGCGGCAGGGGCGGGGGCGGGGCCACCCGCAAGCCAGTGGAACAGCGGCAGATAGGGCGGTGAAAGCCCGTGCCAGATCTCTTCGACCTCTTCGACGCTGCGCGCGGTGCCCATCGCCAGCGCGGTGCGGGCAAGCCGCGCCGAGACGCCCACCCGCAGGTTTCCTGTCGCCAGTTTCATAAGCGCCAGCCGCTCGGGTGCGGTCAGCCGGTCAAGGAGATCCGCGATCACGCCGGGCAGCGCCAGCTTGCCGGTCTCGCGCAGCAAACTGACGGCGTCGGTCACCGAGACCTCGGCAGTCGCCACCTCCTCTCCCGGCCAGAGGAGCGCAATGGTTTCGGCCAGATCGCCGACGAAATCATAAGACAGGCGGAAAAGCTGGTCATCGACACGGCTGGCCGCCAGCCGCTTCAACAGCGCGGGCGAGACCTGCCGCAGATCCAGCCCGCCGGTCAGCACCGCCAGCGCATAGCCACGATCGGGGTCGGGGATTTCCTGGAAATAATGCGACAGGATGGTGAGTTTCGCATTGCGGCCCGGGGTGAAGGCCAGCCGCTCCAGCAGACGGGCCAAGGCTTTCATTCCGGCTCATCCTCATAGCCCACCAGGCGCAGCGGCCGCGCGGCGATGCCCTCGATCTCGCACCAGCGCATTAACCCGTCTTCGGTGCCATGGGTGATCCAGAGCTCTTCGGGGCCAAGCTCGCGGATCGTGGTGGTCAGTTGCGGCCAGTCGACATGGTCCGAAATCACCAGAGGCAGCTCGATGCCACGCTGGCGGGCGCGGGCGCGCACTGTCATCCAGCCCGAGGCATAGGAAAGCACCGGATCCCGGAAACGCTGAACCCAGGGCGAGGCAAAGGCCGAGGGCGGCGCAAGCACAAGCTGCGCCTTGCCAGACACAAGGGCCGGATCGGTTGCGGAAACCAGCGGGCCAAGGTCGATGCCCTGTTCGATGTGATAGTCACAAAGCCGCTTCAGCGCGCCATGGATGGCGATGGGCGCCTGATGCCCGGCGGCGCGGGCCAGCGCGATCACCCGCTGCGCCTTGCCAAGCGCATAGGCGCCCACCAGATGCGGGCGTTCGGGGAATTCCGCCATGCTGGCGAGCAGCCGCCCGGCCTCGGTCAGCGGGTCGGGGTGGCGAAAGACCGGCAGGCCAAAGGTCGCCTCGGTGATGAAGACATCGCAGGCGACAGGCTCCCATGGCTGGCAGCAGGGGTTCGGCGTGCGGCAGTAATCGCCCGAAATCAGGATGCGCGGGCCGTTATCGGGTGCAATCAGGATCTGCGCCGAGCCGAGTACATGGCCAGCCGGGTGGAAACTGACCGTGACATCCCCGATCCGGGTCGGGCCATTGGCGATCTGCCGGCTGGCGGTGAAATCCTCACCATAGCGGATGGCCATGATCTCAAGCGTCTCACGCGTGGCCATCACCGCGCCATGGCCGGGCCTTGCATGGTCGGAATGGCCATGGGTCACCAGCGCGCGCGGCGCTGGGCGGAGAGGGTCGATGTAGAAGTCCCCCGGCGGGCAGTAGAGGCCCGCATCGGTGGGACAGACGATCTCCTCCGCCCTGAGCGTCATGGCCCTGCCTGTCATGCAAGATCACGCAGCCCCGCTTCGCGCGCCCAGTAGCGGCGCTTTGCGGTGTCGGGCAGGTCCTCCCATGGGCCGATGCCCGCGCCATCCTCGATCCCGGCGCGGGTCAGGATCACCGCCGAGCCCTTGCAATGGCCGATGGCTTTGAGATGGGCGAAAGCATCCATCACAAAACCGATGGCGGCGCTGTCTTTCGCCAGCTTTTCGGCCTGATCGGGCATCAGGATCATGGCGATGGCATCGAACAGCACCGACGGGCTGCCGGCGAGCTGGCCATCCGGGATGATGCTGCCGCCTTTCAGCTTCAGCGGGCCGACTTTGGGCGCGATGGTAAAGACCGTGCCACCTTCGGCCTCGATGGCCCCGGTCAGCTTGTCGATGCCCTCCTTGTCCGACCCTTCGGCGATCAGAAGGCCGATCTTGCGGCCTTTCAGCGTCTCATGCCAGTTTTTCTGGATCGACAGCGCGTCCGATGGATCAAGATCCAGCGGTGCGCGGAAGGGTTTGGCGGGCTCGGGCAGTTCGACCCCCAGCCCGTCCGCCACGCGCGCGCCGAGATCCTCGTCGATGACCCGCAGATGCGACAGAACCCGCGCGCGTACATGGTCCAGCCCCAGCTTCGACAGCTCGAAGACGAAGGCCGAAGCGATATGCGCCTGTTCATTTTCCGTCATCGAGCGCCAGTACATCCGCGGCTGGCTGTAATGATCGCCAAAGCTTTCCGCGCGGATCCGCAGTTTTTCACCTGCAACCTCCTGCGGGGCGGTGACAAAGCCCTCGGTGCTGGCGCGCGGCCCGGGATTCTCGCCGGCCTGATCGAGGCTGTTCGGCTCGTAATTCGCGCGGCCCTGCGGCACGGCGGTCTGCATCAGCCCGTCGCGCATCATATTGGCATAGGGGCATTTCGGCGCATTCACCGGGATCTGGTGAAAATTCGTGGTGCCCAGCCGAGATTTCTGCGTGTCGAGATAAGAGAACAGCCGCCCCTGCAGCAGCGGATCATCGCTGAAGTCGATCCCCGGCACGATATTCGAGGGCAGGAAAGCCGCCTGCTCATTCTCGGCGAAATGGTTGTCGGGGTTGCGGTTCAGGGTCATCCGGCCGATCACGCGCAGCGGCACCAGCTCTTCGGGGATGATCTTGGTGGGGTCGAGCACGTCATAGGGCAGGCTGTCGGCCAGGGTCTGATCAAAGACCTGCACCGCGAAATCCCATTCGGGGAAATCGCCTGCTGCAATCGCCTCATGCAGATCGCGGCGGTGGTAGTCATTGTCGGCTCCCTGGAGTTTGGCGCTTTCGTCCCAGATCAGCGACTGGGTGCCCAGTACCGGGCGCCAGTGGAACTTGACGAAACGCGCCTCGCCTTTGGCATTCACCAGTTTGAAGGTGTGAACGCCGAAGCCCTCCATCATCCGCAGGCTGCGCGGAATGGCGCGGTCAGACATCGCCCAGATCACCGTATGCAGGCTTTCGGGCATCAGCGAGATGAAATCCCAGAAGGTATCATGCGCCGAGGCCGCCTGCGGATAGCCCTTGTCGGCCTCCATCTTCACCGAATGGATCAGGTCCGGAAACTTGATCGCGTCCTGAATGAAGAAGACCGGGATATTGTTGCCGACCAGATCCCAGTTGCCCTGATCGGTATAGAACTTGACCGCAAAACCCCGCACGTCGCGCGGCGTATCGACCGATCCGGCCCCGCCCGCGACCGTGGAAAACCGCGCGAAGACCGGCGTTTCCTTGCCTTTCCCGGCAAACAGGCTGGCGTGGCTGAGGTCCGGGATCGGATCGGTGCAGGTGAACACCCCATGCGCGGCCGAGCCACGGGCATGAACGATGCGCTCGGGGTGCGTTCATGGTCGAAATGGAAGATCTTCTCGCGCAGCAGGAAATCTTCGAGAAGCGTCGGTCCCCGGGCGCCCGCGCGCAGTGAGTTCTGGTTGTCGGAAACCGGGATGCCGTGATTGGTGGTGAGAGCCTCGCCGCCGCGCTGCTGTGTCTCACCGGAATTTCCGGTGGCTGTGTCATAGGATTTGCGTGCCATCTGTCCTGCCTTTCAAAGGTGGGAACGTGTGGCGCCGGGCAGTGACGTCAGAAGCCCGTGGCGCCGTCTCTGTCACGTGAGCGATCCGCGTCATCGCCGCGTCGCCCATTTGTAGTTCATCTTTGCAGTTCATCGGGGCGCGCCGTTCAGACGCGCCCCGGGCCTGTTTTATGACGATCAGATGCGGTAACTGAACCCGCCCCAGATGCGGTTCTCGTCGCGATGACGGCCCCCGCGTACCGCGCCGGAGACAGCTGCGGCTCCCGCCACCAGTGCGGCGGCGGTCAGCAGGAAGGCGGTCAGGATCGCGCTTTTACGAGCAGTCTCGGCTGCGGCGATGGCGGCCTCTTCTGCCTCTTTCGCCAGGCGCTCGGCCTCGGCGCGCGCGTCCGCGACGGCGGCTTCGGCCTTCGTGCGTGCCTCCTGGACAGCCGTTACGGCCTGATCCACACGGGCTTCAACCTCGGCCTCGCTCTGTCCGGTACGACGCGCGACGGCGGCGACGAGGAAGGCACGATCGCCGTCCGAAATCTCGCCCGTCCGCAACACATTGCCCAGAACCACACCGCTCTGCCGTGCAAGCTCTGCATCATCCATCGAGGGCGTTCCGGGCGAGGTGGTGCCGTCGGCCTGCTGCACGCCCTGACGAATGCCGTCGACCTCGGGGCGCATAAGGGTGCTGTTAATGTAGTCCATCAGCCCTTCATCGGCATCATCGGGCATAGCTGCGCCCACAGCCTGGGTGACGCCCTGGATCGCGCCTCCTGCAACTGCTCCCGCGCCCTGGACCACACCGCCCACTGCCGAACCGGCAGCCGTCGCGGCCGTGCCGACGGCCGTCGCGGCGCCGCTGATGGCCCCTGCGGCAATCCAGGTCGTGACCAGCATTCCGAGGCCCCAGACGACGAGACCATTGATCCCGTCGCGTGCCGACACCTCATCGGCGGTTGCGTCATCGACGCGCCGCCGCATCCGGCCCGCGATATAGCCGCCAGCCAGATAGCTTATGACCAGCGAGATCACGAGCCAGATGGCCGTGACGACAAGCCAGAGATTGAAAGATCCTTCGCCGGGCTCGGCCGAGATCGTTGACAGACCCAGAGCAGCGCCAAAGGCGGTGAAAAGCCCGCCGATCGCGGCTGCAACCACCGTGCCGCCGAGAATGGCAGCCCAGTCTATGTAGGAGCCTGTGACGTCGCGGCGCGGTGCCGCAGCGGATGTGATGGTTTCTGTACGTTCCATTACCGCCCCTCCTCAGCGCAGGCCAAGAAAAGACAGGATTGCCAGAACCACGACCACAAGGCCTACCAGATAGATGATGCTGTTCATGAACGTCCCTCCCGAAAGCGCCTGTTCAGGCGATTAAATACAAACTGATGATGCGGCGGGGGGTCGGGTGCCGCATCCTGAGAGTAACGCGAAAGATGTAGTCCGGTTCCTTCTGTGCGGAGCGTGGGCAGGACGATGCAGCGCTAATCCGCCAGGTCTGCGGTATTTGCTGCTGGCTTCAGGTCAGCGCACGCGCCCGCTTTTTTGAGCGGAGCCGTAGGGAAACCGGGGCCCGACAGCGCATGAGCCGTGCAAAAGGGAGCCGATTCAATCCATCGAGCAGTTTGCCGAGGCCAGCGGGGTTA
Organism: Gemmobacter sp. 24YEA27; assembly: GCF_030052995.1. Lineage (NCBI taxonomy): Bacteria > Pseudomonadati > Pseudomonadota > Alphaproteobacteria > Rhodobacterales > Paracoccaceae > Gemmobacter > Gemmobacter sp. 24YEA27. The sequence continues at coordinate 1,566,833 of NZ_JASJPW010000001.1, forward strand.
GCTTTCGAGCTGAATGGCGCGACGATCTTGACCGCGAAAGCGCCAGCATCGACCTTCTGCCTAGGTCGTGTTGACAAAAGGGATTCCGCTGGCATTCGTCCTATGATTCAAGCTCATCTCTACGTGGGAGATGAGCTTGGCACGCAACCTGATATCCGACTATGAGTGGACCTTCTTCGAGGGCTTCATTCGTGCCGCCCGGCACTCTAACGGGCGGAAACCTGCGGACCATCGTCTTGTTCTCGATGGAATTTCCTGGATCACAAGGACTGGTGCGCCATGGCGTGATCTGCCCAAAGAGTTTGGCAAGTGGTCCTCGGTCTACCGTCAGTTCCGCCGGTGGACTTTGGCGGGATTGTGGGAGGATATCCTGGATGCGCTGAACCACGCTGGGATCGCGCCAGACAAGCTCCAGATGGTCGACAGCACTGTGATCCGCGCTCATCATCATGCGGCGGGCGCAAAAGGGGGACTGCTGACAAGAGGCTCCTGGCCGTTCGAGAGCGTCCGGTGGGAAAACGATCCACTGGATCGTTTTCTGGACCACCTTCCACTTCTCGACCAAGATCCATCTCCGCGTCAACGGCGCAGGCCTCCCGAAGAGGACCGAGATCACGCCTGGGCAGGATTCCGACTACACCGGCTACGATCTGGTGATGGCTGACAACCTGCCGCAGCCAGCAGTTCTGGTTGTGTTTCGGCGTGCAAAATTGACCCCCTAATGCGGGGTATCGGCGTCCAATTTTGCCCCCCCTTAGGTTCTGTCAGACCGTTCGTTGCGAGGCAGCGAACGGAGGGGGGGATGAAGCGGGTGGATACGATCGCGCGAGAGCGGCGGGCCTTCTACGTTCAGGGCTGGTCGATGAAGAAGATCGTGCGAGAACTGCACGTGTCACGGAACACAGTGCGCAAGATCCTGCGGACGGATGAGACGGACTTCAGTTACGAGCGTGAGCGTCAGCCGATGCCGCGGATTGGTCCCTGGCAGGGGCAGCTCGAACAGTTTCTGTCGTCCAATGCGAACAAGCCCGCGCGGGAACGGCTGACGTTGATCCGCATCTTCGAGGAACTGCGTGGGTTCGGATACCAGGGTGGCTATGATGCCGTGCACCGGTTCGCCAGGAACTGGTCGCAGAACCGGGGGGCGGTGACGGCAGAAGCCTATGTGCCGCTCTACTATGCACCGGGCGAGGCTTACCAGTTCGACTGGAGCCATGAGATCGTGCTGATCTCTGGCGTCACGGTGACGATCAAGGTGGCGCATGCCTCAGACGGCCGGATCTGGCGGGTGATGGACATCGATCACAATCCGCCTGAGCCGATCTGCTGGTGCGAGCCGCAGGACGGCACCACCGGCAGCAGCTGGGTCATGCTGGCATCGCTTACCGCGATCACCTCGGCGGCGCATGTGGCAGAGGCTGAGATGATTGCGGAGGTTTTGGCAGAGATGGCAGCTGATCCGCCGGAGTTGGAATGACCCCCCTGCTGGTGGTTGGTCCCGTCGATCCTCGGCGGGGCCGCAATATGGGCGATGGTGCTTGCGGCTGTCCTGTGACTGTCAGAATTGGCAGAGATCAGGCTTCGATATCAGATCCTGACGGTCCAACTTTTTTGTCCAGAAGCTGATCTGCCGCCGTCCAGAAGCTGGGCCGCCGCAACACGGTCGGTGGTGAGCGGGGCCCGGCTGATCGCTCTGATCGATGCGGGGTGTCAGTAGCCCTAGGTCTATGGTCAGGGGTTTTTTGCATGGGGAGAAGGGGGGCTCTCGGGAACATGTTCCCAACTAAATTCCCAACTGGTCATTGATTGTCGGGAGGATGAACCACTAAGTCTTTGGTTCGATTGGCAGGGGCAGCAGGGTTCGAACCCGCGACCTACGGTTTTGGAGACCGTCGCTCTACCAGCTGAGCTATACCCCTACGGTGCGGTTTCATTAGGTTTTCCGCCAGTCGGCGTCAAGCGGTTATCATTCGTGTTTTCCGTTTCTTGCTCTGGTGCCGTCCTTTCCGGGGCCGCGCGCCCGGGGCTGGTACTGTGCGCAGACTGGAGCTCACGGGTCCCGTGGGCGGCGTATATTGCTTTGAAGTGAAGAACAGCTTTTCCCCGTGGCAACGGCAAAGCGCCATCCGCTGCACGCGGCGCATCGACGAAACCGTGGGGCGCCGCCTTTGCTCCTGACGTTGTTAACTTCCGGTCCGGTCGTGTTTCAGCGTGCCGGGACCATTTCCGTCAAAGTGCCGAATCATGCAGGCGCTTACCGGTCAGATCGAGATGCCAAGGGCGCGGGGGGGGGGGCGCGTCCTGGATGGAGGAGATCCCCCACCGTGCAGTCTGTGGCCGTGACAATATCCTGATACAGGGTGCAGACCTGAACTTTCGGTGGGCTGTTTCGGTTACAGCTATGACACTGCATTGGCCGGGAAGATCAACCATTCCGGGGCTTGCGCGGTCCCACTGCGGCCGCAGTCCCGTTTGTATCATCAAGCCAGAGGTCATTCACAGAAGCGGTCCATAGCGGACCTTCTAAGTCGTCGAATACGCCACGCCGGGATGGATTGACCGGGTCAACAATCCCTCGCAGGCTCTCCCGAACCTGTGGCTTTCACCTGGTCGACCTCCTCGAGCCAATCGGGAGCATCCCGCCAGCCGGGGCAGAGGCCAGCGTCTGTGCAGGTCCGGAAAGTGAAGCCATGGCTGCGTAACCAGTCGTAATCAGCCTCCGGCAAATCCGGCGCGGTTAAGCCCGCCCCAGCAGGTCAATCGCAGCAGATATTCGACGCGGGTAGTGGTCTGGCTGAGTGCGATGCCGGTTTGATACCAAGCGGAGCCTTCAGGCTGGCCAGGGCCGGAGCGCGGCAGCGCTGTAATCGCGCAGTCGAACGTCCTTGCCGATCGGATGCAAGGGAGATGTCATGGGGCGCGGAAAGCCGGTATCTCACCTTTCGTTCGGAGCCCCTTTCTGCCGCTTGCGGCTAAAGGTGTCACGGAAGGACGGCAGGGGGCACGGACAGCAAAAAAGCCGGTCCGACAGCGGGCCGGCTTTGAGAATGAGGCGAAAAACCTTGCGCCGGGCGGGGCAGATCCCTGCTGAGACGGTACGGAATGCTCAGGCTCCGCCGTGTTATCTGAGCCAGGCGAAGCAGCGGTCGGGCAGGACTGCGTGTTCCCGTCTCAGGTGCTCCCGGGCGGGGAGGTCAATAGCCGCTTTTACGGATCAGGAGGTTGAGACGCTTGGTCAGCTCTTCTGAATTGCCGACGATGCTCATGTCTGAACAGACCTGATAGGCAATGTAGCTTGCCTGCTCGCGCGGCATTTTCGGGCGAACTTCCTGAATAAAATCAATAAAATCGGAATGGGTCTCGTTGATGATAGCCCAGTGCGGCACGGGGCCGCGATTGCAGGGCTGTTCGAAAACCCGGGAATTTTGTGCAACTGCGGGAACAGCAAGGCAGGCGACCGCGGCCGCAACTGTCACGATTTTGTACATTCTGGCACTCCGGTCCTGGATAGATGTCCGCGAGACTCTTGCGCTCTGGAGGGGAGTGAGTCCAGCAAATTGCTGGTAAAATCATGCCTGCAACGTGGAAACTAACTGGCGCGCGAACGGAAACGGCCAGCGCGCAGGCTTCTGAAGCGGGGGCTGCCAGGCGGCTTGCCCCGCCTGCCGGGCACGTATTCCCGTAAAACAGGGGGCTGAGCCACATTACACAACCTTGCGGATGATTGTGGCGCAGATGTGTCATTGCCAGGGCGTGTTTCGGACGGGACGTAAGGCCTGAGGCGCGGCGGCGTAACCGTCGCGCAAAATGAAATTCCCCCTCCCGTCGCGGATTGCCGGCAGAATGACTTGAATTTCCGGCTCCAGGCCAGTATCTCGGCGCGAATGGCCGCCAGGACCGGAGCTTTCCAAAGCTTTCTGACCGGGGCGGCTTTGGGAATTATCTCGGGATACCGCAGTTATGGCGACGACCAATCCTCTTCAGTTCCTGCAGCAGGTTCGCGGCGAAGTGGGCAAGATCCACTGGCCGAAACGCCGTGAGGTGGTGCTGACGACGATCATGGTCTTCATCCTTTCAGCGCTGGCGGCGACTTTTTTCAGCCTTACGGATCTGGCGATCCGCTGGGGGCTGGAGCTGATCATCGGCGTCTGAGCGGGGATCGGCGGGCGGCCCGGACGGGCCGCCGGGCAGGCCGGTACGCCGGTTAGGACTTGATCGGGGCGGCGTGAGCGGATATTCCGCGCCGACGTCTCTGTCACGGGCGCGCATCGATTCGGGATGCGCGCTGTTTTTTGTTCGGAGCGGCGGGCAGATCGGCAGTTTGCGGATCGGGTCGGCAACAGGAATTCGGGAGGCAATCCTCCCATGCAGTCAGAAGGTGGAAGCGAGACCATGGCAAAACGCTGGTATTCGGTGAGCGTCCTCTCGAACTTCGAGAAGAAGGTTGCCGAGCAGATCCGGACCGCCGTGGACGAAGCGGCCCTGCAGGAAGAAATCGACGAGATCCTCGTGCCCACCGAAGAGGTGATCGAGGTCCGTCGCGGCAAAAAGGTGACGTCTGAGCGTCGTATCATGCCCGGCTATGTGCTGGTGCATATGGAGATGACCTCGCGCGGCTATCACCTGATATCGTCGATCAACCGCGTCACCGGCTTCCTTGGCCCCCAGGGCAAGCCGATGCCGATGCGGGATGCCGAAGTCGCCGGGATGCAAAGCAGCAGCGCCCAGAAGGGCGAAGTCGCGCCGAGGAACCTGATCCGGTTCGATATCGGCGAGAAGGTCAAGGTTACCGACGGGCCGTTTGACGGCTTTGAGGGCATGGTCGAAGAGGTCGATGAGTCGGAAAGCCGTCTCAAGGTCTCGGTTTCGATCTTCGGCCGGGCAACCCCGGTCGAGCTGGAATTCACTCAGGTCGTGAAGTTCTGACCTTCGGGTCCTGAGTGCATCGCGCGGAAGGCGAGCGCCTGTTTCAGAGGGCTGAACCAGGTGACGGACCGGACCGCTAAACGCGTCTCCATGAGGGCGGCGCCGTGAAAAGGAGAAGGCCAGATGGCCAAGAAGATTATGGGCAGCCTCAAGCTGCAGGTGAAAGCACAACAGGCGAACCCGTCGCCGCCCGTCGGCCCGGCTCTGGGTCAGCGCGGCCTGAACATCATGATGTTCGTCAAGGAATTCAACGCGAAGTCGGCTGATTTCCCGCCCGGAACCCCGATCCCGACGATCATCACCTATTACCAGGACAAGTCGTTCAGCCTCGAGCTGAAGACCCCGCCGGCCGCTTTCCTCGTGAAAGAAGCCGCTGGCCTGAAACCGGTTGGCAAGCGTAACCGCACCAAGGGTTCGGACAAGCCGGGCCGCACCGTGGCCGGCACGATCACCGCGGCACAGCTGCGCAAGATCGCAGAGACCAAGATGAAAGATCTCAACGCCAATTCCGTGGAAGCGGCGATGAACATCATCCTGGGCTCGGCCCGGTCCTGCGGCATCGAAGTGAAGGGCTGATCGACATGGCAAAGCTCGCAAAACGTGTGAAGAAGGCGCAAGAGGCTTTCGCTGGCAAGGATCTGCTGGCTGTTGAGGCCGCGGTCGCGCTGATCAAATCGGCTGCTTCGGCGAAATTCGACGAAACGCTGGAAATCGCGATGAACCTGGGCGTCGACCCGCGTCATGCAGACCAGATGGTCCGCGGCGTGGTTCAGCTGCCGAACGGCACCGGCAAAACCGTGCGCGTCGCTGTTTTCGCCCGTGGCGCCAAGGCTGATGAAGCCAAAGCTGCCGGTGCGGAAATCGTCGGTGCAGAAGACCTGCTGGAGAGAATCCAGGGCGGCATGCTCGATTTCGATCGCTGCATCGCAACCCCGGACATGATGCCGCTGGTCGGCCGTCTCGGTAAGGTTCTCGGCCCGCGCAACCTGATGCCGAACCCGAAAGTCGGCACGGTGACAATGGATGTCGCGACCGCTGTGACCAATGCCAAAGGCGGCGAGGTCCAGTTCAAGGTCGAAAAGGCCGGCGTGATCCATGCGGGTATCGGCAAAGTCTCGTTCACCGAAGAGAAGCTGGCTGAAAACGTCCGCGCCTTCGTCGATGCAGTGACCAAAGCCCGCCCGGCTGGCGCCAAAGGCACCTATGTGAAGAAAGTTTCGCTTTCCTCGACCATGGGCCCGGGCGTCTCGCTGGATCTCGCGACCACGGCATAAGCCTGAGCTGGCGCGAATACTGAATGCAAAGCCGCTGCCCTTTCCGGGTGGCGGCCTTCACCATTTCGACGCCCCGTATCTGGCTGATTGCGGAAGCCTCCGGCGGGGATATTTAGAGACAGATGAAATCGGCATTCATCTGTCCTTAAATATCCCGGGGGTAAGCGGCGCAGCCGCGAGGGGGCAGGGCCCCCTTCTTCCGCACATGGCAGGCGGGACGGCAGAAAGCCTGCCACACCATCTTGGCTTCGCAGTCGCAACAGGGTAGAGACAGCACCTGTTGGGGCTGCGTGATTCGTCACTCAGCCCCAACACGCTTTGTCCGAGAAGGCTGGTGGCGCGCAAACGCCTTAATTTCCGGCCTGAGATGGAGTTCGGGACGATTTTTTCCGGGGCTTGCCTCGGGTGATTTTGGCTCTCGGGACGACATCATGGACCCGAATGCCCTGGCCGCGAGGCCCGGGCTGACTTGAGCCGGGGGAAACCCCAAACTTGGAGTGAAACTGTGGATAGAGCCCAGAAAGAGAAATTGGTCGAGGATCTCGGCCAGATCTTTGAAAGCTCTGGCGTCGTAGTGGTTGCCCATTACGAAGGCATGACGGTTAAACAGATGCAGGACCTCCGCGCACGTATGCGTGTCGTGGGTGGATCCGTTCGCGTTGCCAAGAACACGCTCGCCAAAATCGCCCTTGAGGGGAAAGCCATCGCCAAGATGGGTGACCTGCTTACGGGTATGACTGTGCTGACCTTCTCGGAAGATCCCGTGGCTGCGGCCAAGGTCTCCGAGGGCTATGCCAAGGATAACGAATGTTTCGTGATCCTCGGCGGCGCTATGGGCGGTACGGTTCTGGACCCTGTCGGTGTCAAAGCCGTCGCATCGCTGCCGTCGCGCGAAGAGCTGCTTGCTCAGATCGCGTCGATGATCGGTGCGCCTGCTTCGAACATCGCTGGTGCCATTGGCGCGCCTGCTTCGAACATCGCCGGCATCCTGTCGACCATCGAGGACAAAGCCGCGGCCTGAGGCCCCGGCATTGCCCAATGTCTTTCGTAGGGTTGATCAACACATCGTTGGACCCCATCTTAACTGAACGGAATGTGAAAAATGGCTGATCTTAAAGCTCTCGCCGAACAAATCGTTGGCCTGACCCTCCTGCAAGCTCAGGAACTGAAGACCATCCTGAAAGACGAATACGGCATCGAGCCCGCTGCTGGCGGCGCTGTTGTCATGGCTGGCCCGGCTGCTGCAGCTGAAGCCGTCGAAGAGAAAACCGAATTCGACGTCGTTCTCGTCGAAGCCGGCGCAAACAAAATCAACGTCATCAAAGAAGTCCGCGGCATCACCGGCCTCGGTCTCGTTGAAGCGAAGAACCTCGTGGAAGCTGGCGGCAAAGTCAAAGAAGGCGCTGCCAAAGCTGACGCAGAGGAAATCAAGAAGAAGCTTGAAGCTGCTGGCGCTAAAGTCGAGCTCAAGTAATCTGGCTTGCGGGTCACCCCGCAGCTTTGATTTTCAGGCAGGGGGCGGAGCAATCCGCCTCCTGCCATTCGCGTCCTGAAAGGGGATTTTACGAAATCCTCTCTCCGGGTGCGGTATCGGTTCGGGAGCCGTCTGACGGGACAGATGGCAGGTATGGAACCGGATATCCCCTCTCGCCAGTTGGCGTGTGCCTGTGCCCCGACGGGTCGCGCGCCGGCGAAACGATGAAAGGTGACCACGAACATGGCGCAAGCTTATGTTGGCCAGAAGCGTATCCGCCGCTATTACGGCAAGATTCGCGAAGTCCTCGAGATGCCGAACCTTATCGAGGTTCAGAAATCCTCCTATGATCTCTTCCTCAATTCGGGTGACGGCGAAAAGCCGCATGACGATGAGGGCATCCAGGGCACGTTCCAGTCGGTCTTCCCGATCAAGGATTTCAACGAGACCGCTGTTCTTGAATTCGTCCGTTACGAGCTGGAAAAGCCGAAATACGACGTCGATGAATGTATGCAGCGCGACCTGACCTATGCGGCGCCGCTGAAGGTGACGCTGCGCCTGATCGTGTTCGATATCGACGAGACCACCGGCAATAAGTCGGTGAAAGACATCAAGGAACAAGACGTCTATATGGGCGATATGCCCCTGATGACGCCGAACGGGACGTTCATCGTGAACGGCACCGAGCGCGTGATCGTGTCGCAGATGCACCGCTCCCCGGGCGTGTTTTTTGATCACGACAAGGGCAAAACCCATTCCTCGGGCAAGCTCCTGTTCGCCTGCCGGATCATTCCCTATCGCGGTTCCTGGCTCGATTTCGAATTCGACGCCAAGGATATCGTCTTTGCCCGCATCGACCGCCGCCGCAAACTGCCGGTGACGACGCTTTTGTACGCGCTTGGTCTCGACCAGGACGCGATCATGAAGGCCTATTACGACACGGTCACCTTCAAATATGTGAAGAACAAGGGCTGGGTTACGCGCTTCTTCCCGGAACGCGTCCGTGGCACCCGTCCGACCTATGATCTCGTTGATGCCGCCACCGGCGAAGTGATCCTGAAAGCGGGTGAGAAAGTCACCCCGCGCATGGTCAAGAAATGGCTGGACGAGGGCGAGGTCACCGAGCTTCTGGTGCCGTTCGACCATATCATGGGCCGCTTTGTCGCCAATGACATCGTGGATGAGGAAAACGGCGCGATCTGGGCCGAGGCCGGCGATGAGCTGACCTGGGAGCTGGATCGGGATGGCGAGGTCAAGGGCGGCACGGTGAAAACCCTGCTCGACCAGGGCGTCAATGAGATCCCGGTGCTCGACATCGATAATATCAATGTCGGCCCCTATATGCGCAACACCATGGCCGCCGATAAGAACTGGGGCCGCGACACCGCGCTGATGGATATCTACCGCGTGATGCGTCCGGGTGAGCCGCCGACCGTTGAAGCAGCGTCGAGCCTCTTCGACACGCTGTTCTTCGATAAAGATCGCTATGATCTCTCGGCTGTTGGCCGGGTCAAGATGAACATGCGTCTGGATGTCGCCAAGCCCGACACCCAGCGGACGCTGGACCGTGACGATATCATCAAGTGCATCAAAGCCCTGGTTGAGCTCCGTGACGGCAAGGGCGAGATCGACGATATCGACCACCTCGGCAACCGCCGGGTGCGCTCGGTCGGCGAGCTGATGGAAAATCAGTATCGCGTCGGTCTGCTGCGCATGGAACGTGCGATCAAAGAGCGGATGTCCTCGGTCGAGATCGACACGATCATGCCGCAGGATCTGATCAACGCGAAACCGGCGGCTGCGGCTGTCCGCGAATTCTTCGGCTCGTCGCAGCTGTCGCAGTTCATGGACCAGACCAACCCGCTGTCGGAAGTCACCCATAAACGTCGTCTTTCGGCGCTTGGGCCGGGCGGTCTGACGCGCGAGCGCGCAGGCTTTGAGGTTCGCGACGTTCACCCGACCCATTATGGCCGGATGTGCCCGATTGAAACGCCGGAAGGTCAGAACATCGGTCTGATCAACTCGCTCGCGACCTTTGCGCGCGTGAACAAATACGGCTTCATCGAGACCCCGTATCGCAAGGTGGTCGACAACAAGGTGACTGACGAAGTCGTCTATATGTCGGCAACCGAAGAGATGCGGCACACCGTCGCTCAGGCCAACGCATCGCAGGATGCGGAAGGTCACTTTACCGACGACCTGATTTCGTCGCGTAAGGGCGGTGAATTCATGCTGAACCCGCCGGATGCTGTCGATCTGATCGACGTTTCGCCGAAACAGCTGGTCTCGGTCGCGGCCTCACTGATCCCCTTCCTGGAAAATGACGACGCCAACCGCGCTCTGATGGGCTCGAACATGCAACGTCAGGCGGTTCCGCTGTTGCAATCCGACGCGCCTTTCGTGGGCACGGGGATTGAGGCTGTGGTTGCGCGCGACTCGGGTGCTGCCATCATGGCGCGCCGTTCGGGCGTGATCGACCAGGTCGACGCACAGCGTATCGTTATCCGTGCGACCGAACTCCTGGAGCCGGGCGAGCCGGGCGTCGACATCTACCGTCTGCGCAAGTTCAAGCGGTCGAACCAGTCGTCCTGCATCAACCAGCGTCCGCTGGTGAAGGTGGGCGATACGGTCATCCGTGGTGAAGTGGTCGCTGACGGCCCCTGCACCGATATGGGTGAACTGGCTTTGGGGCGGAACGTGATCGTGGCCTTCATGCCCTGGAACGGGTATAACTATGAGGACTCGATCCTAATTTCCGAGCGGATCCTCAAGGATGACGTCTTCACCTCGATCCATATCGAGGAATATGAAGTCGCCGCCCGCGATACCAAGCTCGGGCCGGAAGAGATCACCCGCGACATCCCGAACGTCGGCGAGGAAGCTCTGCGCAACCTCGACGAAGCGGGCATCGTCTATATCGGTGCCGAAGTGCAGCCGGGCGATATCCTTGTCGGTAAGATCACCCCGAAGGGCGAAAGCCCGATGACGCCGGAAGAGAAACTTCTGCGTGCCATCTTCGGTGAAAAAGCGTCTGACGTCCGCGACACAAGCTTGCGTCTGCCGCCGGGTGCCTATGGTACCATCGTCGAAGTGCGGGTCTTCAACCGTCACGGCGTCGACAAAGACGAACGCGCGCTGCAGATCGAGCGCGAAGAAGTCGAACGTCTGGCCCGCGACCGCGACGACGAAATGACCATCCTGGAGCGCAATATCTATTCGCGCCTCAAGGCTCTGATCCTGGGTCGCGAAGCTGTCAAAGGCCCGAAAGGTGTCCGCGCCGGTTCGACCATTGACGAGGAACTGCTCGGCACTCTGAGCCGTGGCCAGTGGTGGCAGCTTGCTGTCGCCGAAGAGGCCCAGGCGAAAGAGATCGAGGCGCTTCACGATCAGTATGAATCGCAGAAACGCGCTCTGACCGCACGTTTCGAGGATAAGGTCGAGAAGGTCCGTCGCGGTGACGATCTGCCTCCGGGCGTGATGAAGATGGTCAAGGTCTTCGTCGCGGTGAAGCGTAAGCTGCAACCGGGCGATAAGATGGCCGGTCGTCACGGCAACAAGGGTGTTATCTCGAAGGTTGTGCCGATCGAAGACATGCCCTTCCTGGCGGATGGCACCCATGTTGACCTCGTGCTGAACCCGCTCGGCGTGCCGTCGCGGATGAACGTGGGTCAGATTCTGGAAACCCATATGGGCTGGGCCGCACGCGGTCTGGGCATCCGGATTGACGATGCTTTGCAGGACTATCGACGCTCGGGCGATCTCACCCCTGTCAAGGAAGCCATGCGCTTTGCCTATGGCGACGAGACCTATGATGAGGCCTTCGGCGAAGCGGGCGATGAGGATATCATCGAAAGCGCGCGGACCGTCACCCGTGGCGTGCCTATCGCGACCCCGGTCTTCGACGGTGCGAAAGAGGCGGATGTGAACGACGCGCTGCGGCGTGCCGGTTTCGACACCTCTGGCCAGTCGGACGTCTTTGACGGCCGTTCGGGCGAGAAGTTCCAGCGCAAGGTCACCGTGGGCGTGAAATACATGCTCAAGCTGCACCACCTCGTTGATGACAAGCTTCACGCGCGTTCGACCGGTCCGTATTCGCTCGTCACGCAGCAGCCGCTGGGTGGTAAGGCGCAATTCGGTGGTCAGCGTCTCGGGGAGATGGAGGTCTGGGCTCTGGAAGCTTACGGCGCCGCCTATACCCTGCAGGAGATGCTGACGGTGAAGTCGGATGACGTCGCGGGCCGGACCAAGGTCTATGAATCGATCGTCAAGGGCGAGGATAACTTCGAGGCCGGTGTGCCTGAGAGCTTCAACGTTCTCGTGAAGGAAGTCCGCGGCCTCGGCCTGAACATGGAACTCCTGGATGCGGAAGAGGAGTGACCGGAATTTTAAGGAAAATTCCGGGCCGGTTTCTGGAAAGAAACCGGCGCCACCCTCTGACCGCAACCTCCTGATTGGGAAGATCAAATGAACCAGGAACTGACGAACAATCCGTTCCGGTCGCGCCGGTCAAGACGTTTGACGAGATCAAAGTCTCGCTGGCGTCGCCGGAGCGTATTCTCTCGTGGTCCTACGGCGAGATCAAAAAGCCGGAAACCATCAACTACCGGACTTTTAAGCCCGAGCGCGACGGTCTGTTCTGTGCCCGGATTTTCGGGCCGATCAAAGACTATGAATGCCTTTGCGGCAAATATAAGCGGATGAAGTATCGCGGCGTTGTCTGCGAGAAATGCGGCGTGGAAGTCACGTTGCAAAAGGTCCGCCGTGAGCGCATGGGCCATATTGAGCTGGCCGCTCCGGTCGCGCATATCTGGTTCCTGAAGTCGCTTCCGTCCCGGATCGGCCTCATGCTGGACATGACCCTGCGGGATCTGGAACGCATCCTCTATTTCGAAAACTATGTCGTTATCGAGCCGGGTCTGACTGATCTGACCTATGGTCAGCTGATGACCGAGGATGAGTATCTCGACGCGCAGGACCAGTATGGTGCTGATGCTTTCACCGCCAATATCGGTGCCGAAGCGATCCGCGAAATGCTGGCCGCGATTGATCTGGGCCAGCTGGCCGAGACCCTTCGCGAAGAGCTGAAGGAAGCCACCGGCGAGCTGAAGCCCAAGAAGATCATCAAGCGTCTGAAGATCGTCGAGAGCTTCTACGAATCCGGCAACCGCCCGGAATGGATGATCCTGACCGTGCTTCCGGTGATCCCGCCGGAACTGCGTCCGCTCGTCCCGTTGGACGGTGGCCGTTTCGCGACCTCGGATCTGAACGACCTTTATCGCCGCGTCATCAACCGGAACAACCGGCTGAAGCGTCTGATCGAGCTGCGTGCGCCTGACATCATCGTCCGCAACGAAAAGCGGATGCTGCAGGAGGCGGTTGACGCGCTGTTCGACAACGGCCGTCGTGGCCGAGTGATCACCGGGACCAATAAGCGCCCGCTGAAATCGCTGTCCGATATGCTGAAAGGCAAGCAGGGCCGCTTCCGTCAGAACTTGCTCGGCAAGCGCGTCGACTTCTCGGGCCGCTCGGTCATCGTGACCGGGCCGGAGCTGAAGCTGCACCAGTGTGGTCTGCCGAAGAAGATGGCTCTCGAGCTCTTCAAGCCCTTCATCTATTCGCGGCTGGAGGCCAAGGGCCTGTCCAGCACCGTGAAACAGGCGAAGAAGCTGGTTGAGAAAGAGCGTCCGGAAGTCTGGGACATCCTCGACGAGGTCATCCGCGAACATCCGGTCCTTCTGAACCGCGCGCCGACGCTGCACCGGTTGGGCATCCAGGCGTTCGAGCCGATCCTCATTGAGGGTAAGGCGATCCAGCTGCACCCGCTGGTTTGTTCCGCCTTCAACGCCGACTTCGACGGCGACCAGATGGCTGTTCACGTTCCCCTCTCGCTGGAAGCCCAGCTTGAGGCCCGCGTTCTCATGATGTCGACGAACAACGTTCTGTCGCCCGCCAACGGCGCGCCGATCATTGTTCCGTCGCAGGATATGGTTCTCGGGATCTATTACGTGACCATGCAGCGCGAAGGCATGAAGGGCGAGGGCGGTCTCTACCGCGATATCGACGAAGTCGAACACGCCCTTGCCGCCGGCGAGCTGCATCTGCATGCCAAAATCACTGCCCGCCTCAAGCAGGTCGATGAGGAAGGCAATATCGTCTGGAAACGCTACGAGACGACGCCTGGCCGTCTGCGGATCGGGAACATCCTGCCGCAAAACGCCAAAGCGCCGTTTGAACTGGTGAACCGTCTTCTGCGTAAGAAAGACGTGCAGACCGTCATCGACACGGTCTACCGCTACTGCGGTCAGAAAGAGTCGGTGATCTTCTGTGACCAGATCATGGGTCTCGGCTTCCGCGAGGCGTTCAAAGCAGGCATCTCGTTCGGCAAGGACGACATGGTCATCGCCGACAACAAATGGGACATCGTCAATGCGACGAAGGCTCTCGTTGCCGATTTTGAACAGCAGTATCTCGACGGGTTGATCACTCAGGGCGAGAAATACAACAAAGTCGTCGACGCCTGGTCGAAATGCAACGACAAGGTGACCGAGGGCATGATGTCCACGATCTCGGCCACCAAATACGACGACAATGGCGCCGAGAAGGAACCCAACTCGGTCTATATGATGGCCCACTCCGGTGCCCGGGGTTCGGTCACGCAGATGAAGCAGCTGGGCGGTATGCGCGGCCTTATGGCCAAGCCTAACGGCGAGATCATCGAGACGCCGATCATCTCGAACTTCAAGGAAGGTCTGACCGTTCTTGAATACTTCAACTCGACCCACGGCGCCCGGAAGGGTCTGTCGGATACCGCTCTGAAGACGGCGAACTCGGGTTACCTGACCCGCCGTCTGGTCGACGTGGCGCAGGATTGCATCGTTCGCGTGCATGATTGCGGCACCGAGAACTCGATCACTGCTTCGGCAGCCGTCAAGGAAGGCCAGGAAACCGCTCCGCTCTCGGAACGGGTGCTGGGCCGTGTCGTGGCGGAAGACATCATGATCCCGGGCACCGATGAGGTGTTGATCGCCAAGGGTGAACTGATCGACGAGCGCAAGGCAGATCTGGTCGGCAAGTATAACGTACCTGTCGCCCGTATCCGCAGCCCGCTGACCTGTGAGGCCGAGGAAGGCGTCTGCGCCCAGTGCTACGGTCGCGACCTCGCCCGTGGTACTCAGGTGAACATCGGTGAAGCGGTCGGCATCATCGCCGCCCAGTCCATCGGTGAACCGGGCACGCAGCTGACGATGCGGACCTTCCACATCGGCGGTGTTGCGCAAGGCGGCCAGCAGTCGTTCCTTGAAGCTTCGCAGGAAGGCAAGATCGAGTTCCGCAACGCGAACCTCCTTCTGAACGTCGCAGGCGAGCAGGTGGTGATCGGCCGGAACATGTCCATCGCGATCATCGACGCCAATGGCGACGAGCGCGCGGTGCACAAGCTGACCTATGGCGCCAAACTTCACGTGAAGGATGGCGAAGAGGTCAAGCGTGGCCATAAGCTGTTCGAATGGGACCCCTTCAACCTGCTGATCGTGGCCGAAAAGGCTGGCGTGGCGCGGTTCAAGGACCTGGTCAACGGCATCTCGGTGCGCGAAGACACCGATGACGCAACCGGCATGACGCAGAAGATCGTGTCTGACTGGCGTGCGGCACCGCGTGGCTCGGATCTCAAGCCCGAGATCCTTGTGGTGAACCCGGAAACGGGCGAACCGGTGCGTGGCGACAGCGGCAACCCGATCCAGTATGCGATGTCGGTGGATGCGGTTCTCTCGATCGAAGACGGTCAGGAACTGCGCCCGGGCGATATCGTGGCGCGTATTCCGCGCGAAGGCACCAAGACGAAGGACATCACCGGGGGTCTTCCCCGCGTGGCGGAACTCTTCGAGGCGCGTCGCCCGAAAGATCACGCAATCATCGCGGAAGCCGATGGTTATGTGCGCTTTGGCAAGGACTACAAGAACAAGCGCCGCATCACGGTCGAGCCGGTGGATGAGACCCTTCAGTCGATGGAATATATGGTGCCCAAGGGCAAACATATCCCCGTCCAGGAAGGCGATTTCGTCCAGAAGGGCGACTATATCATGGACGGGAACCCCGCGCCGCATGACATCCTGCGTATCATGGGTGTCGAAGCGCTGGCGAACTACATGATCGACGAGGTCCAGGACGTCTATCGTCTGCAGGGCGTGAAGATCAACGACAAGCATATCGAGGTTATTGTGCGGCAGATGCTGCAGAAACTCGAAGTGCTGGATTCGGGGGATACCACGCTGCTGAAGGGCGAGCAGGTCGAACGCCAGGAGCTGGAGGAAGAGAACCTCAAAGCCCGTGGCCGCGGTCTCCGCGAGGCGAAAGCCGAGCCGGTTCTGCTGGGGATCACCAAGGCGTCGCTGCAGACCCGCAGCTTCATCTCGGCGGCTTCCTTCCAGGAGACGACCCGCGTCCTTACCGAGGCGTCCGTTCAGGGCAAGCGCGACAAGCTGCAGGGCCTGAAAGAGAACGTCATCGTGGGCCGTCTGATCCCGGCCGGCACCGGTGGGGCCACGCGCCGCGTGAAGTCCATCGCGTCCGAGCGCGACTCGACGGTGATCGAGGCACGCCGCAGCGAGGCGGAAACCGCCGCCGCTCTGGCCGCTCCGATCCCGGCTGCGCAGCCTGATCTGGCCAGCGTGATCGTCGACGATCTGGAAAGCCGGGATTGATCCCCGGCTCACTGGCCCCGGGCCGGTGAAGTGATCTCTGGCCCCGTCCGGACAACCGGGCGGGGCTTTTCTGTCTCCACACCCGGGGCGCTGAACCGGGGCAGGGGGCCAGACCGGATATTCCGCATTGGCAGGGCCTGTGCCTTCGCGGTGCACGGTTGTGGGCCGCGCGTGGTTCGCTGGTCCCGGCCTTTCCCCCGGGGATATGTGGAACGTGGCGCCGCCGGGGGCCGATATAAAGCGGAGGGGGCCGCATCCTGCCCTTCCAAACCGGGCTGAAACCTGACAGAGGGCAGGGCGAGCAGAACTGAGGCGCCCGACATCATGCCAGTGAGTGAGAAGACCCGCGGTATCGCGCTGATGTTGCTGGCCATGCTCGCCTTCGCGATCAATGACACGATCATCAAGCTTTTGCTGGCCGATATGCCTTTGCCGCAGGCGATGGTGGTGCGCGGTGTGCCGGCCTGCGCCATGCTGGCGCTGCTGGCCTGGCGGGCGGGGGCCTTCTCACATCTGCCGAAGGGGAGGGACCGCAAATTCCTGATCCTGCGCAGCCTTGGCGAAGTGGCGGCGACTCTGACCTTCCTCGCCTCTCTGATGCATATGCAGCTGGCCAATGTCACCGCCATCCTGCAATCAGTGCCGCTTGCTGCGACGGCTGCTGCCGCTGTGTTTCTGGGGGAAAAGGTCGGCTGGCGTCGCGCGCTTGCAGTGGCCATCGGCTTCATCGGGGTGCTGATCGTGATCCGTCCCGGCGAGAACGGGCTGGACCCCTGGGCGTTTCTGGTGCTTCTGTCGGTGGCCTGCGTGGTCTGCCGCGATCTGATCACCCGGCAGATCAGCCGCGCTGTACCGGCGGCGCTGGTCGGGCTTGGCGCGGCGATCATGGTCCTGACGCTGAGCGTCGTCTGGTCGGTCTTTGTGCCATGGGAGCCAGTGACCCTGCGCCATCTGCTGCTGGCGCTTGTCGGCGGGTTCTTCATGACGATGGCATTCGTCTCGCTGGTGGGCGCATTGCAGTCCGGAGATGTCGGCATGACGGCGCCCCTGCGGTATAGCCAGCTCTTATGGGCGACGCTGCTCGGCTGGCTGGTCTTTGACCATCTGCCCGATATTGTGACCCTTGCAGGGGCGGCGCTGATCGTGGCCTCCGGGGTCTTCACCATCCTGCGTGAGGCCCGGCGCAGGGGGTGAATCCTGCCCGGTTCCTGTGGCCCGGGCACCTGTGCCACGGGCGGGGGCGCAGTTGACACCAGGGGCGATTCCACCTATAGCCCGCTCACCCTTGCGGGGCTGCCATGTGCCGCCAGGGTCAGAGCGTCCTGAAATTCAGGGCCGGACCCCGTCCGATCCTCTGCAGAAATACCCGCGTCATCCACCTTATCGGCGGATGAATGCGGTTTTTGTGTTTTGCGATTCGCGCAATGCACTCGAGAAGCGGCGCACCATAAGGCATAGGGTGCGAGTATCGAAACGAGGAACGTGAATGCCGACGATTCAACAGCTTATCCGGAAACCCCGGGAAGATAAGCCGAGCAAGTCCAAGTCCCAGCACCTGGAATCCTGCCCGCAAAAGCGTGGGGTTTGTACCCGCGTTTACACCACGACCCCGAAGAAGCCTAACTCCGCTATGCGGAAAGTGGCCAAGGTTCGTCTGACGAACGGCTTCGAGGTGATCTCCTACATCCCCGGCGAAAAGCACAACCTGCAAGAGCACAGCGTTGTTCTGATCCGCGGCGGCCGCGTCAAAGACCTTCCGGGTGTCCGTTACCACATCCTCCGGGGTGTTCTGGATACCCAGGGCGTCAAAGACCGTCGTCAGCGTCGTTCGAAGTACGGCGCCAAGCGTCCGAAGTGATCCAGGAGAGGTAGAGAGACATGTCCCGTCGTCACGCCGCAGAGAAGCGCGAAATTCTCCCGGACGCCAAATATGGCGACCGCGTTCTGACCAAATTCATGAACAACCTGATGCTGGATGGCAAAAAGTCGGTCGCCGAGTCGATCGTCTATGGTGCCCTGACTCGCGTCGAAGGCCGCCTGAAGCGTTCGCCGATCGAAGCCTTCCACGAAGCGCTCGACAATGTGAAGCCTTCGGTCGAAGTCCGGTCGCGCCGCGTTGGTGGTGCAACCTACCAGGTTCCGGTCGAAGTCCGCACCGAGCGCCGTGAAGCGCTCGCGATCCGCTGGCTGATCATCGCTGCGCGTAAGCGCAACGAGAACACCATGGAAGAGCGTCTGGCAGCTGAGCTGTCCGATGCCGTCAATGGCCGCGGCACTGCCGTGAAAAAGCGCGAAGACACCCACAAGATGGCCGACGCGAACAAAGCGTTCAGCCATTACCGCTGGTAAGGGGGCCAAATGGCACGCGACTATCCGCTTAATCTCTATCGTAACTTCGGCATCATGGCCCACATCGATGCCGGCAAGACGACCACGACCGAGCGTATTCTTTTCTATACCGGCAAGAACCACAAAATGGGCGAGACGCACGATGGCGCCTCGACCATGGACTGGATGGAGCAGGAGCAGGAGCGGGGGATCACCATCACCTCGGCTGCCACCACCACCTTCTGGGAAAAGACCTACGACGGCACCGCTCCGACCTCGCCGAAGCACCGCTTCAACATCATCGACACCCCGGCCACGTTGACTTCACCATTGAAGTTGAACGTTCGCTGGCGGTTCTTGATGGCGCGGTCTGCCTTCTCGACGGTAACGCCGGTGTGGAACCGCAAACCGAAACGGTGTGGCGTCAGGCCGACCGTTACGGCGTTCCGCGCATC
The DNA here is from genome assembly GCF_030052995.1 of Gemmobacter sp. 24YEA27. Classification (NCBI taxonomy): domain Bacteria; kingdom Pseudomonadati; phylum Pseudomonadota; class Alphaproteobacteria; order Rhodobacterales; family Paracoccaceae; genus Gemmobacter; species Gemmobacter sp. 24YEA27. The sequence continues at coordinate 1,585,989 of NZ_JASJPW010000001.1, forward strand.
GTGTTCGTCAACAAGATGGACAAGATCGGCGCAGACTTCCAGAAGTGCCTCGACATGATCAAGGACCGCACCGGCGCTACGACCGCGCCGATCGCGTTCCCGATTGGTGCCGAAGATCATCTGGAAGGCATCGTTGACCTCGTCACGATGGAAGAATGGGTCTGGGAAGGCGACGATGTCGGCGCATCCTGGGCGCACCGTCCGATCCGTGACGACCTGAAAAAAGAAGCCGAGACCCGTCGCGCGACCCTCGTCGAGCTCGCCGTCGAGCAGGACGATGCTGCGATGGAAGCTTACCTCGAAGGCAAAGAGCCTTCGCAGGACGAGCTGCGCGCGCTGATCCGCAAGGGCACCCTAGCGATGGCATTCGTGCCGGTTCTGGGCGGTTCTGCGTTTAAAAACAAAGGCGTGCAGGCTCTCCTGAACGCTGTTGTCGATTATCTGCCTTCGCCGCTGGACGTGAAACCCTATATGGGCTTCGCACCGGGCGACGAGACCGAGACCCGCAACATCCAGCGCGTTGCAGACGATGCCCAGCCCTTCTCGGGTCTGGCGTTCAAGATCATGAACGACCCCTTCGTCGGCTCGCTGACCTTCACCCGTCTCTATTCGGGCGTGATGAAAAAAGGCGACAGCCTGCTCAATTCGACCAAAGGCCGCAAAGAGCGCGTTGGCCGGATGATGATGATGCACGCCATCGAGCGTGAGGAAATCACCGAAGCCTTCGCCGGCGACATCATCGCGCTTGGCGGTCTGAAAGAGACCACCACCGGTGACACGCTTTGCGATCCGGCAAACCCGGTCGTTCTGGAAACCATGACCTTCCCGGTCCCGGTTATCGAGATCGCCGTCGAGCCGAAAACCAAGGCTGACCAGGAAAAGATGGGCATCGCTCTTGCCCGTCTGGCTGCCGAAGACCCCTCCTTCCGGGTTGAGACCGATCAGGAATCGGGCCAGACCATCATGAAGGGCATGGGCGAACTTCACCTCGACATCCTCGTCGACCGTATGCGTCGCGAGTTCAAGGTCGAGGCGAATATCGGCGCGCCGCAGGTGGCTTATCGTGAGACGATCTCGCAGCAGCATGAGATCGACTACACGCATAAGAAGCAGACCGGTGGTACGGGTCAGTTCGCACGCGTCAAGCTGGTGATCACGCCGACCGAACCGGGCGAAGGCTATTCGTTCGAGTCGAAAATCGTTGGTGGTGCGGTTCCGAAGGAATACATCCCCGGCGTCGAAAAAGGCATCAAATCCGTCATGGATTCGGGCCCGCTGGCAGGCTTCCCGGTGATCGACTTCAAAGTCGCTCTCATCGACGGTGCTTTCCACGACGTCGACTCTTCGGTTCTCGCCTTCGAAATCGCAGCGCGTGCAGCAATGCGTGACGGTTTGAAAAAAGCCGGCGCGAAACTGCTTGAGCCGGTGATGAAAGTCGAAGTGGTGACCCCGGAAGAATATACCGGCGGCATCATCGGCGATCTGACCTCGCGTCGCGGCATGGTTCAGGGCCAGGACACCCGGGGCAATGCAAACGTGATCAACGCGATGGTCCCGCTGGCGAATATGTTCGGTTATATCAACAACCTGCGTTCCATGTCTTCGGGCCGCGCGGTGTTCTCGATGGAATTCCACCATTATGACGCCGTGCCGGAAAACCTGAGCCAGGAAATCCAGAAGAAACACGCCTGATCCGGCGGGAGGGCGTCCGCGCCCTCCACCCCCCAAATGCCGCGAAACTCGCGGAGCAAGAATTTGAAGGAGTTGCCAAATGGCAAAGGCAAAGTTTGAACGGAACAAACCGCACGTCAACATCGGCACGATCGGCCACGTTGACCACGGCAAGACGACCCTGACGGCCGCGATCACCAAATATTTCGGTGACTTCAAAGCCTATGACCAGATCGACGGTGCTCCGGAAGAGCGCGCCCGCGGCATCACGATCTCGACCGCACACGTCGAGTATGAGTCGGAGTCGCGTCACTACGCCCATGTTGACTGCCCCGGCCACGCCGACTACGTCAAAAACATGATCACCGGTGCGGCCCAGATGGACGGCGCGATCCTCGTTGTGAACGCCGCTGACGGACCGATGCCGCAGACCCGCGAGCACATCCTGCTCGGCCGCCAGGTGGGTATCCCCTACATGGTCGTCTATATGAACAAGGTCGACCAGGTCGATGACCCGGAACTGCTGGAACTCGTCGAGATGGAAATCCGCGAGCTTCTGTCGTCCTACGAATACCCGGGCGACGATATCCCGATCATCAAGGGCTCGGCTCTGGCTGCGATGAACGGCACCAATCCGGAGATCGGCGAGACCTCGATCCGCGAACTGATCGCGGCTGTCGACGCCTATATCCCGACCCCGGAGCGCGCTGTTGACCAGCCCTTCCTGATGCCGATCGAAGACGTGTTCTCGATCTCGGGCCGCGGCACGGTTGTGACCGGTCGTATCGAGCGCGGCGTGATCAACGTCGGTGACGAAGTCGAGATCGTCGGCATCCGTCCGACCTCGAAGTCGATCTGCACCGGTGTGGAAATGTTCCGCAAGCTGCTCGACCGCGGTGAAGCCGGCGACAATATCGGCGCGCTGCTGCGCGGCGTCGACCGTGATGGCGTCGAGCGTGGTCAGGTTCTGTGCAAGCCGAAATCGGTTCTGCCGCACACCACTTTCGAGGCTGAGGCCTATATCCTCACCAAGGAAGAGGGTGGCCGTCACACGCCGTTCTTCGCGAACTACCGCCCGCAATTCTACTTCCGCACCACGGACGTGACCGGCATGGTCAAGCTTCCGGAAGGCACCGAAATGGTGATGCCGGGCGACAACCTGAAGTTCGAAGTCGAACTGATCGCGCCGATCGCCATGGAAGAGAAACTGCGCTTCGCAATCCGCGAAGGCGGCCGCACCGTTGGTGCAGGCGTTGTTGCCAAAATCATCAAGTGATCTGAAGCCTTCGGGTTTTGTGATCCAGAGGCCGCCCTTCGGGGCGGCCTTTTTCTGTTCCGAGCCGCCGGCGGGCGTATCTGGAGCAAGCGGAAATTCCGGCGCTCTCTTGATGCAGACGCGCCCCGCAGAGCGATCTGCCGAAACCAGAGACTATGCCTCGTCATAATTCCGCGCCAGGATAAGCTGGCCTGGTTTTTGTGCGGAGGTCTTCATGCGCCTTTCGATTCTGGCTGTATTGCCCCTGTCCCTTTTGCCGCTGCCCGCTGCGGCCGAGACCGTGTTGCGGGTGATGAGTTTCAACATCTGGGGCGGCGGTGTGAATGAGGATAAAGACGTCTCTGAGACGGTCGCTGCCATTCGTGCCGCAGGCGCGGATATCGTGGGTCTGCAGGAGACCCGGGCAGAGCCTGAGGATTGCAGTGCCGAATCCTGCGAAGCGACCGGTCCCTCGGCGGCAGAGGCAATTGCCCAGGCACTTGGCTGGCAGTGGTACGATCAGAAGGGCGGGGCGCCGGCGCTCTGGGCCAATGCGGTGATCTCGCGCTACCCGATTGGCGAGGCCAGCCCGCATGAGCTTGGTGTCCGGATTGATGTGGAGGGCAGGGCGGTCTGGCTCTTCAATATCCATCTCGATGATGAACCCTATCAGCCTTACCAATTGCTCGGGATTGAATATGGCCCGGCGCCATTCCTGACCACGGGGGAAGAGGCGGCGGATTGGGCGCGGCGGACACGGGGGAGCGGGATGGATTTGCTGGAGAAGGATCTGAACTCCGCAGCGGGCGCGGCGGCGGTGTTTGTGACCGGCGATTTTAATGAACCGTCGTGGCTTGACTGGACCGGGGCTGCGATGGCGCAGGGCACGCATCCGGTTGTGGTCGAATGGCCGGCGACGAAGCGGCTCGCCGATCTTGGGTTCACCGATGCCTATCGGGCGGTCTTTCCCGATCCTGTCGCGAAGCCTGCTTTCACCTGGGCCCCACGTTATGACGAGGCTGCCACGGATGACCACCCGGACCGGATCGACCAGCTGCTGGCAAAAGGCGATGGGCTGCGGGTCACCGATGCCGCCATCATTGGCGAAGATGGGCCGCGCAGCGATATTGTCGTGATGCCCTGGCCCTCGGATCACCGCGCGGTGATGGCGGAATTCGCATTCTGACCCCTGCCGGGCGGTGTTTGCCCGGGGGTGGACCCCGGGCAAAGTCTCTGCGCGAGGCTCAGTTATCGCAGGCTTCGACCGGCGTGCGGACCTCATAAGTGACTTTGCCGGTCATCCCTTCCGGCAACGGCTGCGGGTCCAGCCAGATCTCGATATCGCAGCCATCAGTGTCGATTTCCCATTTCACGCTGCCATCTTCGGCATGGCGTTCGTATTCAAGCCCGTCGATGGGGCGCCCGCCGAGACGCTCGGCCACGGCCTCGCTGGCGAGGATGGTCTGCATCTGCTCGATCCGGTCAAAATAGGGCGGCAGGGCGGCCAGGGCCGGCAAGCTGCCAAGCACGATGACGGCGGCGGCGAGGGGAAAAGTGCGGGACATGGATGCTCCTCTGAAAGCGTTCTTCCAGTGATAGCCGCCGGGCCTGTGATTGTAAGGCAGGATTACGTCAAAAGCGAAAACCCGCCAGCGGGTACGGCGGGTTTTCAGGGGGAGCTGCAGGCAGGTCAGTGGCCGAGGATCTGGCTCAGGAAAAGCTTGGTACGTTCAGATTGCGGGTTCGAGAAGAACTCTTTCGGCGCATTCTGTTCGACGATCTGACCCTGATCCATGAAGACGACGCGATTTGCCACAGCCTGGGCAAAGCCCATCTCATGGGTGACGCAAAGCATGGTCATGCCCTCTTCGGCGAGCTCGATCATGGTGTCGAGCACCTCTTTGATCATCTCGGGGTCAAGCGCCGAGGTCGGCTCGTCAAAGAGCATGATCCTGGGGCGCATGCACAAAGACCGCGCGATGGCGACCCGCTGCTGCTGCCCCCCTGACAGCTGGCCCGGATATTTCAGTGCCTGATCGGGGATCTTCACCTTGGTCAGGAAATGCATCGCGGTTTCTTCGGCCTGTTTCTTCGGGATCTTGCGGACCCAGATCGGCGCAAGGGTGAGGTTTTCCAGCACCGTCAGATGCGGGAAGAGGTTGAAATGCTGGAACACCATTCCGACCTCGGAGCGCACCTTGTCGATATTCTTGAGGTCGTTGGTCAACTCGGTGCCGTCGACGAAGATATGACCGGACTGGTGTTCCTCCAGCCGGTTGATGCAGCGGATCATCGTTGATTTCCCCGACCCGGAAGGGCCACAGATCACGATTCGCTCGCCGCGCGCCACCGTCAGGTCGATATCGCGTAAGACGTGGAACTGGCCGTACCATTTGTTCATCTTGCGGATTTCGATCGCGACTTCGCCCGCGACGTCCGGGATCTTCTGTGCCTGGCTCATGATGCGTCCTTAGCGATGGTCTGTCTTCAGCTTGCGTTCAAGATACATAGAGTATCGTGACATGCCAAAGCAGATAATGAAGAAGATGGCGCCGACGAAGATATAGGGCTCCCAATAGATGCCCTTCCAGTTGATGTCGGCGCGCACGGTGGTGGTAACGCCGCGCAGCGGGTCGAGAAGGCCGACGAAGGAGACCAGCGTCGTATCCTTGAAGAGCCCGATAAAGGTCGAGACGATTCCCGGGATCGAGATTTTCAGAGCCTGCGGCATGATGATCAGGCGCTGCGCCTGCCAATAGGTCATGCCAAGGCTGTCGCCGGCCTCATACTGGCCACGGGGCAGGGCCGCGAGACCGCCCCGGATCACCTCGGCCAGATAGGCGGCCGAGAAGAGCGAGGCGAGGATGATCACCCGCAGGATCAGGTCGAAATTGGTCTGCGGTGGCAGGAAATACTGCAGAAGCAGGGATGCGGTGAAGAGGAGCGTGATCAGCGGCACGCCCCGGATGAACTCGATAAAGCCGATCGAGAGCATCTTCATCAGCCACATGTCCGACCTGCGCCCGAGCGCCAGCATGATCCCGAGAGGCAGCGAGGCCGCGATGGCGGTGACCCCGATGATCAGCGCCAGCAAAAAACCCCCGATCATATTCGAGCCGACCGGCGCAATCGTCAGCGGCAGGTCGGTCGTCATATAAGCGACCATCTTCGGGGCCTGGTACAAAAGCCAGCCACCGCCGGCCAGCAGCCCGGCGAGAATGCCGATCACGACGGATCGATTGCGCGCCGCGACAAAGACCAGCGCGAAGGCAAACAACGTGCCGAGACTGATCATCGCCGCCCAGGCGGGCAGGGTTTCATAGCCGAAGAGCCGGGCGAGATCGGTGAGGTTGTAGTTCAGCACCGCGCTGATCACATACATCAAGGCGAGCAAGAGCCAGATCGCCGCGGTCAGCAGCATCACGACGAAAGAGACGACGGCGCCGAAGGCCATGGCCAGGATATTGCCGCCCTGGCCAAAGCCCTGCCAGAAGGTCGCCATGCGCAGCCGCGCAAAGAAATCGGTCGAGATGGCATCGCTGTAATTGATCACCACTGAAGCCACCCAGGCCGCCGCCAGGGCAACCACCAGCGCAAAAGCGTCATTCAGCCATTTATTGGGGTTGTTGTAATAGACCCGCGCCACCAGGGCGCCAAGCGCAATAGCCAGCAGCTGCGTGACCGGGGTCCAGAACGACCCGCCCCAGATCAGCCAGATCGCGATAAAGGGGAAAAGCCCGGTTACCCAGATCAGTGCCGCCGGGCGCAGGCTCGCCGTTCCCCAGAGCACCGCGAAAATGACGGCAGTCGCGGCAAAGGCGAGGCTGTTTGCGGAAATCGCGTAGAGGGCGGCAAGGGTCAGGATGCCCGCAAGGCCGACCATATGGGCGCTTTTGCGGTTCTTCCAGAACAGGATCGGCGCCAGCGCGGCAAAGAGCAGCCCGCCGGTGAGCACCGGGCGCCAGTATTGATCGGGCGGGAAGAAGCCGAACAGGAACTGGTGCCAGCGCGCTTTGATCACCGCCCAGCAGGCGCCGCTTTCGCCGCCCGCCGCCGCGACGATTTCGCGGCATTCGGCCAGCGAACTGGCGTTCCAGACCGAATGCCACCACCAGGGAAAGGCGGTCCAGACCATCCAGATTGCCACCAGAAGCCCGGCAAAGGTCAAAAGCGTATTGACCGGTGACGAGATCAGGTTCTCGCGCAGCCATTTAACAGCGCCCGCCTCACGCAGCGGCGGCGGGGCCGGGCGCAGCATTTCCTCGCGGACCCAGAGATGCGATGTCCCGGTCATCTCAGCGCTCCTTCAGCTTAACGGCAGAGTTGAAGGCATTCATGCCCGAGGAAATGATCAGGCTGATCGTCAGATAAATCAGCATCATCAGGAGCATGCATTCCAGTTCGCGCCCGGTCTGGTTCAGCGTGATGCCGCCCAGCGTGCCGCGCAGATCAAGGTAGGATACCGCGATTCCCAGCGAGGTGTTTTTCGTGAGGTTCAGATACTGGCTGATCAGCGGCGGAATGATTACCCGCAGGGCCTGGGGCAGGATCACCAGCTTCATCGTGCGGCCCGGGCGCAGGCCCAGGGCGGCGGCAGCCTCGGATTGTCCGCCCGGGATGGCCTGAATCCCGGCGCGCACGATCTCGGCGATAAAGGCCGAGGTATAGAGCGTCAGTGCGATGAGGAGGGCGGTGAAGGAATGCATCACCTGGATGCCGCCCTGGAAGTTGAAGCCCTGGCTCACGCCCTGGTCATTCACCGGAAAGCCCGGCAGCTCCCAATGCAGGCCAAGCGCTGTCAGCAAAAGGACCAGCGGCAGGAAAAGGATCAGGAGCGAGATCCACCAGGTCGTCGGGCGGCGGCCGGTCTCTTCCTGAAGTTTGTTGGCGCGCCGGGTGACCGAGCGATTTGCAAGTACCGACACGATGATCACTGCAAGCACCGCCAGCACCGAGAAATTCACCGGCACCGAGGCGATTTCGGTCCCGCCGAGCGGGCGGTCCAGCAGCGGCGCGGGGATATTGGTGCCGCGATTGGTCAATGCAATGGAATCGAAGAAGAATTTCGAGGCTGCGGGCTCGGTCGGCCCGATGGCGGTTGCCTCGCTGTCTGCGAGAACCGGCGAGAGCGAGGGGCTGAATACGGTCAGGGCCGCGATGATCCACAGAGCCGCCGGAACGGCTGTGATCAGCGCCGCCTTACCTGCGTCAAACCGGCTGCGGGCATATTGCCAGGTCGCGCCGGTAATGCCGATAAAGGCGAGCAGCCAGAGGAAGAAGGCGAAAGACGAGACCTGGAGCCCCGCAAGTCGCGCCGCAAGCCCATGGCCACCGGCCTGGGCGGTCAGCCCCTCCAGCGCGGCCCGGCTTTCAAGGATCGCGGGCGTGATCTTGAAGGCCGCCGGCGCCGGCATGGTCTCGGAGATCACCACGAAAGTCAGAAGGATCCACAAAAGCAGCGGCACATTGCGGAAAACCTCGACATAGACCGTCATCAGCCGCGAAATCAGCCAGTTGTTCGACAGCCGCAGCACGCCAACGGCGACCCCGACTACGGTGGCGAGGATACAGCCGAAGAATGCCACAACCAGCGTGTTCAAAAGCCCGATGATAACCGCGCGGCCATGGGTGGAATCATTGGTATAGGGGATCAGGGTCTGCTCGATATCATATCCGGCCCGGACCCAGAGAAAGCCGAAATTGATGTCCTTGCCCTTGGCGTCGAGGTTGCGGATCACATTATCCGTCAGCCAGCCGATGAAGAGCAGGAAGAGAACAAGTGCAATCACCTGGAGCGTGATGGCACGAAAACGGGTGTCATAAATCAGCATCGAAAGGCGGAACCCGCCCTTCGACGCCTCCGCCCGACTGGTGGCAAAGGCCATGAATTCCCCCTGAGCCCGACCGCCTCCGGCTTTTGCCGGTTATGGTACTGCCGCTGTCGGGCAGTCCGTGGTCGTGATTGTTCTGAGTGTTTGATCTAAAAGAAGTGGGGGCGCGCCTTTCAGACGCGCCCCCGGGGCAGATCAGCGCATCGGCCAGGCGTATTGCAGCCCGCCTTGCGTCCAGAGCGCGTTCAGACCGCGCGCCAGACCGATCGGGGTGCCGGTTCCGAGATTGGCTTCAAAAATCTCGCCATAATTGCCGTTTGCGGCAATCGCACGTTTGGCCCAGTCATTGTCGAGGCCGAACATCTTGCCCATCTCGCCTTCAAGACCCAGCAGGCGGCGGATTTCGGGGTCGGTGGAGGAACCGGCGACCTCTTCGATATTGGCTTTGGTGATGCCTTTCTCTTCAGCGATCAGCAGCGCGTTATAGGTCCAGCGCACGATGTCGCCCCAGACATTGTCACCATGCCGCACGGCCGGCCCGAGCGGCTCTTTCGAGATGATCTCGGGAAGGATGATGTGGTTTTCCGCATCCGCCATGGTGGCACGGCCCGCCGCCAGACCCGACGCGTCCGTCGTATAGGCATCGCAGGCGCCGGCGAGATACTGGCGCTGCGCCTCAGAGTCGTCCTGCACCGTGACCGGGGTATAGGACATGTTATTTGCCTTGAAAAAGTCGGCAAGGTTCAGCTCGGTGGTGGTGCCGGTCTGGATGCAGACAGTGGCGCCTTCGAGTTCTTTGGCCGAGGAAACGCCCAGGTCTTTTTTGACCATGAAGCCCTGGCCGTCATAGTAATTGATGCCGACAAAATCAAATTTAAGGTCAACGTCACGGGTGAAGGTTGCGGTCGAGTTGCGGACGAGCAGATCGACCTCACCCGAGGCGAGGGCGGTAAAGCGCGTCTCGCCGGTGGTGGGCACAAATTTCACCTTGGTCGGGTCGCCAAGCACGGCAGCGGCAACCGCGCGGCACAGATCGACGTCAAAGCCGACCCAGGTGCCATTCGCATCCGCCATGCCAAAGCCGGTGAGGCCGACATTGACGCCGCAATTCAGCTCGCCGCGGGCCTTAACATCATCGAGCGTGGCCGCACTGGCAGCGCCCGCGAGCATGGTGCTGGCCGCCAGCGCGCCGATGAGTGCTGATTTCTTCATAATTACCTCTTCCTGAGCTGCCGCCATCGGCCGGGCCGCGGCGGGGGTGTCGCCTGACTGTTCGCAGGCTGTCTCTCGGGTCTTTGATCGCCCGATGAGCATATTTTCAGAGCAAGGTCGCTTATCGGTCAATAGGCGAGCGTCGAATACGGGAAAATCGCCGTTTTTCCGGGCTTTGCGCCGGAAAAATGCTGCTCAGATCAGCTTTATCGGGAAATCGGCCTGAATTGTTACCCGCACAATCCGTAGAATCGCCAGGCAAGCTCAAAGGCCGACCGCTTCACAACCTCAGTTGCGGCAGCGTCTTCATCGACGCCCCATTGCTCGCTTTGCCAGCTTTCATCGAGGCGCGAGGCCTCCCAGGCCTGGCCTGCGTCAATCCTGCCCGAGATCAGCGCCAGCGCAAGCACCAGCGAGCCGGAAATCGCCACCAGATCGTGGAACGCGGTAAGCCGGAAATTGTCCAGCGCGGCGACTTCGGCGGTCAGCCGGGCGAGGCTTGCCGCAGGCTGCGCCACCGGCACGACACCGGCGGTCACGGCAAGCGGCGCCTGCAGGCTGTTGGCCGCCCAGTCGAGGATCGGGTTCCAGACCTCGGCCTGGCGGGTGACAAGGGCAAGCGGGCGCTCGGCGCGGTAGCACAGCAGGTCGGTCTCGCCGTAAGCCGCGAGCATGGTCACCACGGCCTCGCGCTGTTCACTGAGCTTGTCGATCGCCGAATTGGCCGAGCGGGTCGCTGGCATCGATTCGGGGTCGATCTTGCCCTGTTGCGCCTCCCACTCCGTGGCGATCAGTTCCGCCAGAGCCCGCGTCGGCACGATCAGCGGCGCCTTTTGCGGCGTGCGGATCGGGCGCCCGTCCAGATGGACGGTGAAGCCACCACCTGCCTCGGCAAGGCGTGTCTCTTTCCAGAACCGTTTCGGGGCCCAGGCCGACATCTCAGCGCCCTCCGAAAGTCTTGAACGGATCGGCGGGAACGTCGTCTTCCTTCCAGTCCAGCGCTTTCCAGGTGCGTTTCATATGGTCCGGGAGCGGCGCCTGAAACAGCATCTCTTTTTTGGTGATCGGATGTTCAAACCCGATGGAACGCGCATGGAGGTGTAGCTTTTTCGACAGATCACCGCCGATGCCCGCGCCCCAGCCATCGCCCTGGTTTTCCATATCACCGCCGCCATATTTTCCATCCCCCAGAATGGGATGGCCGATTTCTGCCATATGGGCGCGCAGCTGATGGGTGCGGCCCGTCACCGGCTCCAGCGCCATCCAGCTCAGCCTTGTGCCAAGGAACCAGAGCGTGAAATAATCGGTCTGGCTGCGTTTTGCATCCGGGTAGTCTTTGGCCTGGGCGGGGTGAATGGCGATCATCTTCTCGCCTTCGCCGCCACGACCACGGCCCGGCGCCTTCATCAGGTGGAACTTGATCGAGCCCTGTTTCGGATGCGGCACGCCGGCGACCACGGCCCAGTATATCTTGCGGGTCAGCCGGTGGCGCAGCGCCTCGGAAAGCGCGCGCGCGATGCGGTCGGTCCGCGCCAGCAAGAGGATCCCCGAAGTGTCTTTATCCAGCCGGTGCACCAGCTTCGGGCGGTCTTTATAGCCGAATTTCAGTGCCTCGGTCAGCCCGTCGACATGGCGGTCACCCTGGCCTGATCCGCCTTGCGAGGGCAGGCCCGGTGGCTTGTTCAGCACGATGATATGTTCGTCCTTCCACAGCACGCAGGCCTGGATCATCTTTGCATCGGCATCCGAGACGCCTTTGGTCTGTTCGCGCACCGGGGCCTCGGCGGCGGGCAGGGGGGGGACGCGGATCGTCTCGCCCGGCTGCACCCGGTCGGCTGCCTTTGCCCGCCCGCCTTCGATGCGGATCTGACCGGTGCGGCACATCTTTTCGATATTGCCCTGGGTCAGGTGCGGAAAACGCTTTTTCAGCCAGCGGTCCAGCCGCTGTTCGCCATCATCTTCGGTGACCTGGATCAGTTGAACGCCGCTCATGAAAGCTGCCTCGCTAAAGTGACGCCGAGGAAGACGGCGAAGAGTGAAAGGAAGACCGAAACCGCGACATAGGCCAGGGCTTCGGTCATGCGGCCCGCTTCGACCAGTTTCAGTGTGTCGAGTGAGAAGGCCGAAAAAGTGGTGAAGCCGCCCAGAAGGCCGGTCATTACGACCGGACCCAGCAGGAGGCGCTGGCTCAGCATGATCCAGGCCAGTCCGATCAGAAAGCTGCCGGTGATATTGATGGCGGCCACGGCCCAGGGCGCGCCGAAAAGGGAAATGATCAGATGGCGCAGCACCGTGCCGGCGGCTCCGCCGAGGGCAAGGGCGAGGAGGCCAGAAAAATGCATCATTTTACCCCCTCAACCGGCGGGTTTTTCGCGCCGGATTTTCCCTTTTGCAACATTTTATCAAATTCCGGGTCAGCGCCAGGCACTGGATCATACCCCGCGCCACCCCAGGGATGGCAGCGGCAGAGACGACGCGCGGTCAGCCAGCCGCCCCGAATGCCGCCATGCCGCGACAGGGCCTCCATCGCATAGGCAGAGCAGGTCGGCTGAAACCGGCAGCCATGCCCGACCCAGGGGCTCAGCAGCAGCCGGTAGCCGCGTACAGGCAGCGAGAGGAGGAAGGCGAGGGGGCTCATTGCCCTGCTCCGGTGTGTGGCGGTGCCGGCCCGGTCGCCGGGTCGCGCGGGGGCTTTGGCGCCCGCTCGCGATGAACCGAGGCGAAAGCCTCGCGCAGATCGCTCACCAGATCACTGAAGCCACGGGCGAGGGTGGTCTCCGGGCGGGCAACCAGAACGTAGTCCCAGCCTTCACGACCAAGTTCGGGCAAAACGGCCCGCGCCACTTCGCGCATCCGCCTTTTGGCCCGGTTGCGCGCCACGGCATTGCCGATTTTCTTTGAGGCGGTGAAGCCGATCCGCGTGACCTGATCACCATCGCGCCGGTCGCGGGCCTGGAGCAGGAAAGAGGATGTCCCCTGACGCCGCGCCGAAGCGGCTTTCAGGAAATCCTTGCGCTGCGGGATGACCACAAGCGCCGAACTGTTTGATCTGTTTAATTCCGTCACGGAATCTTCCCATCTGCGGGCAGTTGGATGTTCCAAAACGGAAACCGCCGGAGGCTTTTCGGGCTGTCCGGCAAATTGCCTCATACCCTTTGCCTCCGGCGGTGCCATTATCCGTTCCTCCGGCCCTGCAGGTGCAGGGCGGTGGCAGATCAGGCCGAAAGAACCTTGCGGCCTTTGGCGCGGCGGGCAGCCAGCACGAGACGGCCGCCTTTGGTGGCCATGCGGGCACGGAAGCCGTGGCGACGGGCGCGAACCAGCTTCGAGGGTTGATAGGTGCGCTTCATTGCGGCATTCCTTCTGCGTTTGTTGTGGCCAGGGGCCTGTTTCCAGGCCTTTCGGCCATATCTCGCGGCCTCGCGGCCATATCTCAGTCGGATGCCTGTCGCAGCTTTCCCACGGGCGCCTGGACGGCGCAGGGTTCGCGGACGTTGATCCTGAAGCCCGGCCTATAGGGGCAGCCGGCGCCCAAGTCAACGTATCCTGACAGGAAACCCGGCAGATTTGGCCCGGTTTTGCAGCTTTTACATGGGTCTTCCCATACTGTCCAACCTGCCCGCGATTTGCTAGATATTTTCAGGAACGGGCGGGTCATACGGATCCCCGCCGCGCACGGCCCGCCGAAATGGGGCGAAAGCCTCTGGCGGGACCGCGGCGGGCGGCAAACCGGGGCGGCAGAACAGACGGCCAGCGCGGAAGGCCAGGCCGAAGGAGGGACGGGGTGACGCAGAGGCAAAGCGGGCGGCGGTTTTTGCGGACCTTGTCCGGCCGTTTCCTCATGCTGACCGTCATTTTCGTCCTTCTGGCCGATGTGCTGATTTTTGTCCCCTCCCTTGCCCGCTACCGCGCTGATTTCCTGCTGGAACGCTTGCGTCAGGCGCAGATCGCGGTGCTGACCCAGCTGGCCTCGGACAGCGGGGTCTCGCCCGAACTTGAGGCGGAACTGCTTGCCAATGCCGGGGTCTATAACGTGGTGCTGCGGCGCGACGATATCCGCCAGCTGGTGCTGTCTTCGCCGGTGCCGGAACCGGTCCATGCTGATTACGACCTGCGACTCTCCGGCCCCTGGGAGCTGATCCGCGATGCGCTTGCGACCCTTTTTGATTCCGAGCATCGCGTGGTGCGGGTGATCGGCAGCCCGGTGCAGGAGGGCGGCCAGCTGATCGAGATCACCATGCCGCAAGAGCCCTTGCGCAAGGCGATGCTGCTTTACGCCTGGCGGCTCCTGCTGTTTTCGGCGCTGATCTCGGCGGTGATGGCGGTGCTTTTGTTCCTCGCGGCGCAGCGGCTGATTGTGCATCCGATTCGGCGCGTGGTCTTGCATATGAAGGCCTATGCCGAGGCGCCCGAGGATGCGCGTACGGTGATCGAACCCTCGGCCCGGGTCGAGGAGCTGCGCGAGGCCGAAGAGATGCTGGCCAGCATGCAGCGTCAGCTGACCGGCGCGCTGAAACAGCGGGAGCGGCTGGCGCAGCTTGGCGGCGCGGTGGCGAAGATCAGCCATGACCTGCGGAACATCCTGACCACGGCGCAGCTGTTTGCCGACAGAATCGAAGGCAGCGCCGATCCGGTCGTGGCACGCTCGGCGCCGAAACTGGTCAATTCGATCAGCCGCGCGGTCAGTCTTTGCGAGGCGACGCTGACCTTCGGCAAGGCCGAAGAGGCGCCGCCGCAGCTGACGCGTTTTCCGCTGGCCGTGCTGGTGAATGAGGTGATCGAAGGTGAGGGGCTGTCCAGTGGCGAAGAGCTGCAGCCCACGGCCCTGGTGACCTCGCTTACAGATATCGCACCGAATCTGTCGCTCCGCGCCGATCGTGAGCAGCTTTACCGCGTAATATCGAACCTGATCCGGAATGCGCGTCAGGCGATCGAGGCGACCGGCCAGGCCGGCACGATCGAGATTTCCGCCGGAGAAAGTGATTCTGAATGGTGGATCAGGGTGGGCGACACTGGCCCGGGCCTGCCGCCAAAGGCGCGCGAGCATCTTTTCGCGGCCTTCCAGGGCGGAGTGCGTAAGGGCGGCACCGGGCTCGGGCTCGCGATCTCGTCTGAACTGGTGCGTGGCCATGGCGGCCGGATCGAGCTTTTGCACAGCGATTCCGAAGGAACCGAGTTCATGATCCACCTTCCGAAGGTCGCGCTGGTGGTCGATCCGCAGCAAATGGAGTGAGGCTGCATTTTGTCTCTTGCATCCCCCGCCGCGCCCTCTAGATACCGGCCTCACAGCGGACCCATAGCTCAGCTGGATAGAGCACCAGACTACGAATCTGGGGGTCGGGCGTTCGAATCGCTCTGGGTCCGCCACTTATATCATTGTAAACTCAAAGCAAAACTGCCTTTTGCGTCACGAAATTGCCTCGTGGCGTGGTTTGTCATTTCTCGCGTCCGGTTTGGTGCCGTTGTGGCGAGAGGCGTTTCCCCCTCACAGGCGGCATGCTCACACAGGCCCTTCCCGCACCACCGCGAGGCCGCCTTCGCCCCAGATCGCTATGAGCCGCGCTGGTTACGAAGTGGCAGACCGAAGCAAACACGACGCAATGTCTCTTGCCCCAGAAGAACCAACAGACCGATCAGCAGAATAAGGCTGACGGCCAATCCCTCGTCGTTTGGACCGAGCTGCCAAGCATTGGTCCAGCCAAGATTGATCTCGGCGATCCGGGCGATGATGAAGAGGGCTACCGCCAATAGAGCGATCCAGCAGGCCTGAACCCACCGTTCATAACGCGCTTCTCCGAGGCCTTTTTGGATTTCCATCTCCGGCGTAGGCGCTGATGCCCCCCAAGGCACATTTATGGGCTCACCAACACCTTGGGCGACAGCCACAGCCTCACAGGCTATGCCGCCCTCAGTGCTTGGGCTTGGCACGGAAAAAGCTGTCTCCTCTTCAAGAGGCGATGCCACGACCACCTCATCCTGATCGAGCTCGTCACTAACGGGAACGCTGGCAGCTTCGGACGCGGGAGGGGTTTCCAAGAGTTGAGCCCGCTCCAACAGCCCGGGCGGGAGTTTGTGCAGGCCCCGTTCATACTTTTCATAGGTCGAAGGAATCAGGCCAAGAAGCGGCGCAAAGCTGTGCTGAGTGTGCCCGAGCTTCGAACGAATTTGCCGCAACTTTCGTCGCCCTTCTGATTTGAACTTTGGCCTTTTCAGTCTTCCCTTCACCGCGCGCACTCCTCCGCAGGTCAGCTGGTACGGCAGCATAGCACCTTTTTTCCATTTGGAGCTAAAGTGCCGAATCTTTTCACGAAAGCGGCCATATCCGACCAGAATCCGACCAGTGCATGGAGCCCTTAAGCGGGTGTTCAGGCTTGCCAAGCCCAGTCTCTGGCCTGTTGAATTCGGGCTATTAGCAATTGCGAAAGCGCGAGCGTAGAGCCCAGATGTCTACAGATCCCCGGCAAGCATTTGAAAACCATGAGCGCCTGAAGGCGGAGCTGCGCATTCGTGGCACATCGCTGGCGCAGATCGGTCGTGACCTCGGGATATCCGGGACATCAATGTCGCTTGTTGGCCTTGGAAAGCACCGCTCCAAGCGGATCGAACGCGCCATCGCAGAAGCGCTCGGGACCACTCCGGAAAAGCTCTACCCCGAGCGGTACAGGGAGGGCGGCACATGACCTGACGCCCCACAAATAGAAGAGGCCCCGAGGGTTGCAGCCCCCAAGGCCTTTCGAGATGTAGTCGAGTAGGACCCACTACATCTCCATCATGACCCAAACAGA
The DNA here is from genome assembly GCF_030052995.1 of Gemmobacter sp. 24YEA27. Classification (NCBI taxonomy): domain Bacteria; kingdom Pseudomonadati; phylum Pseudomonadota; class Alphaproteobacteria; order Rhodobacterales; family Paracoccaceae; genus Gemmobacter; species Gemmobacter sp. 24YEA27. Next base: position 1,602,743 of record NZ_JASJPW010000001.1, read on the forward strand.
AACGCCGGTCAATCTCGCAGTCAAGCAGAGGGCCGGTTTTCCTCACGCTCATGACAAGGAGAACCCCTGTCGCTGCAACCGCAGTCGCAGGGCCTAAGCAACCATGTATGACGAAACCCCGTATCAGCCGCCCCGGCGCAGCCGCGCGACACGAAGCTTTACTGCACGGTCCAAATCCAGCGTGCGCGGCTTGACGGCTTCTTTGGCAATCTCGCGGCCAACACGCTGCCCGATCTGACCGTCTGCACCTATACGGTCAATGATGCCGGCGGCACGACCGTCCCTCAGTACAAGGCCGCGCTCGACAGGCTGGTCGCACAGACCCGCGCCAACGGTTCGCACCTGCTGCTGATCGTGGAGATGGGCGGACACTACTCGATGTCCGGGTCGCCCAATCATGCCAGGTTTGAGCAGATCCGCGCCTATATTAACGCGCAGGCCGTGCATGACCACGTTACCGTGGTTGACTGGCATGCGGCATCAGGTCTCGCAGATGGTGATGCGGCGGTCGAGCGGCTCATGCCGATCTACTACAATATCACCAGCGTGAACGCCGCAGCGGGCACCTTCCTGCCGGCAGGCGGTGACGCTATCCATACGAACAATCTCGGCTATGCGATCCTCTACAGCCTCCTGTGCCAGATCACGGGCGTCAGCCCTGACGGGCGCAGTGGGCGCACTGCCAGTGCGTTCAGGATGCTCGCGTTGCGCCGGACCCCGCTGGTGCATCCTGCTGTGCCACCGAACGCGCCAGCGTTGGCAGGGATGGCTAGTCTCGCCAGAGATTTGCCTCTGATCACCGGCGAGGTGGCGCGCGGCATTGTGGGCGGGGTAAGCCGCAATCCCTATTCTGATCGCGATGCCCCACTTTGGTTCTGTCCTGACGTCATCAACTACGCGGCTGTCGCCAACGATTATATCCTTGCCGGCGGGTTGAGCGATGAATTCGGACCCTATCGCCAGATCAGTGGTGGTAGCCCCTATGGTGCGGGTTACGTGATACCGGGCGTAGGCACGACCCCGGTGCCGATGACGCTGACAGTTATTGTCGGGCCGGGGGGCGGGTCTGTCCGATTTAGCAATGCCAGCGCCACGGCCTATCTGCCGCTGGATATTGACGGTGGCACCATGACGCCGACCCTGACCACCCAGCTGCCAAACGATACCGACAAGCCGATGGTGTATCACCTGACCACGTCGGGCGTTTTGGCCGCTTCACATCTGGTGCTGTCCGGCAACATGCGCGGTGTGTATCTCACCCCGACCACCTGGCCCTGTATTGCGGGCAAAGAGTACGCGAAGGCTCGGCAGCAGGCGCCGGTTCTGCGGCTCGGGGAGGATATCGACGCGAGCAAGGTGATTGATGGGCAGGTCTATCGCACGCTTGCCAACGGCAAGCGGCTCACGCAGCGCGCGATTGGTAAGGTCTGGCGGCCTTTGGAAAACCGCTGGTCTGGCCTCTACACGCTGCTCAACCGGGCGGATGCCGAGGTTCTGGAGATGGTGCCCAATGGCACCCTGACAGCCAATGCCTTTGATGAGCGACTGGGTGGCATCACGCGGACCACCAGTGCCAACCCCAGCTTCGCCGAGGCAAAGGTTGCAGCCGATCTGTCAAATCGTGCATTTGCAGCAGCAGACGCGGGCAAACGCTGGACGATCAGCGGCCAGCACCTGGCGGCGGGGCTGCGCATCCAGCTCTATGCCGGCTCCAACAACACCTATCTGGGCTTGGCCCTCGACGGCACCTGGGTCAATCACAGCGGCGCGCATAGCCTCGCGCCAAACCTTCTGAGTGGTGCCTATAGCGATTGGCGCAACCGGGGCATCGCAATCAGTTTTGACCTGCCAGATGCGGCCATGCTGGATGGCCGAAACTGGGGTCTGCGTCTCTATCAGAATGGCGGGGGGGCAGGCACGATGTCGGAATGGACGGCTGCTGAAGGCGGGATGGCGCTGGTATGACGGAGAGCATCATGGATATCGAGCAAGGCTGCATCGCGCTGGCCTCAGACGGCCGGATCTGGCGGGTGATGGACATCGATCACAATCCGCCAGAGCCGATCTGCTGGTGCGAGCCGCAGGACGGCATTGGCGGTAGCAGCTGGATCGTGCTGGCATCGCTGACCGCGATCACCTCGCCTGAGGATGTGGCAGCGGCGGAGGTGGTCGCGGAGCAACTGGCGAACGCCTTGCAGGATAACCCCGACGCCGTTAAGAACCCTTAACGGCGACGAGGGCGAGGCGGGATCACAATCATAGCTGTCAGCCTATTTTTCGATGAGTTCTCCAGTGAGGCGAATAGAGAATTTACGCTCGGCACTTCCCGCCCCGACACTGATCTGAAGTTCTGATTCGTCAGGTGCTCTCGAAATCCGACCGATCGCCATCGGATTCTTTTTTAGATGCTCATCAATAATAGGACCGGCGGCGGCCAGCATGGAGGCAATTTCCGCAAATTTTCCGGGCGTTAGCTTCTCAAAGGTACGAGTGACCTCTCCGTCGACCGACCAAGAACTCTCTAAGTGGACTTGGAGCGAGATGTTGCCACTAAATGTGGCCTCTCCGCAGGGAAAACCCAAATAAATACTATGTTCAGGTCCAAGAGCATTGAGCGCAGAGATGAGGCTATTAAGTGCTTCAGAAATTTCAGGCCGCTCACCGGCTTCGGCGGGGACTCGCGTGGGTTTTGTGAAGAGGCCTTCTAACCTCTTCCAGGCTGCCTTGCCCGCCTCTCCGAGGAAAGCATCTGTGAACGGCTTTGTAACATAGGCTAATGTAGCCCAAAAAAACAGCGATTGGAGGATGAGAAGCCTTCCTGGGGGGAAGCCAAAACAAACTGGTAAGTGCGCGTCCGACTTCTTCGGTCGGGGTCATTCCCGCAGTTTCAATCAACGCGTAGGGCTTGTGGTCTTCGGTCATTGAACGCCTCATGAGAAAAAATAAATCTCGGCAGGACGGCCAGTGGAGTCAACCCATGGCTACGGAGTACACACTTCATAAACGCTTAAGACCGGGGATCGGGTTCAAAGATCAGAGAAGCCTGAAGAAACTTTTCTGTGCAGAAGGTAGCCGTCGTTTGTGCAGAAGCTGGCGCGGAGCAACACCAGCGGCAGACACTGCTGCGCCGGAAAAGAGGCAGATACCTGCCCCTGGAGACGCCCGTCAGGCGCAGGACGCATAGCCAGTGAGGGGTGCTTTTGACGCATCTGTGCGTCATGGCGGGATGACGCCCTCACCCATCCCTGTGTCTGAAAATCACAAAAAGGCGCAGCTGGCTGCAACTCTCGTCAGAACTCACCCCGGCGCCGTGCTCCGGGGTGGTCTTTTGTGCGGGGATCCTCCGACCGCGATCAGGCAGACGCTTCGTCTTTTTCCCAGGCATCGATGATACGGGCGACCAGCGGGTGGCGCACGACATCGGCCGAGTTAAAATAGTTGAAGCTGACGCCCCGGACCCCTTTCAGGATCCGCTCCGCCTCAGCCAGACCCGAAGTCACGCCGCGTGGCAGATCGACCTGGGTGCGGTCACCAGTGACCACCATCCGCGAGCCCTCGCCAAGCCGCGTCAGGAACATCTTCATCTGCATCGCCGTGGCGTTCTGCGCCTCGTCCAGCACCACGAAAGCATTGGACAGGGTGCGCCCGCGCATGAAGGCCAAAGGCGCGATTTCAATGCGCTTCTCGGCGAAGAGCTTCTCGACCTGGCGCGCCGGAAGGAAGTCGTTCAGCGCGTCATAGAGCGGCTGCATATAGGGATCGACCTTCTCCTTCATATCGCCGGGGAGGAAGCCGAGCCGCTCGCCGGCCTCGACCGCAGGGCGCGAGAGCACGATCTTTTCAACCGCGCCGGAGATGAACATTGTCACCCCGACCGCAACCGCGAGATAGGTTTTTCCCGTGCCTGCCGGCCCGATGCCAAAGCCCAGCTCATGTTTGAACAGGTTCGCCACATAGGCTTTTTGCGCCTCGGTGCGGGGCTCGATCGGCTTTTTGCGGGTGCGCAGCTCCATCCCGGGAGTGAAGAGTTCGATCTGCTCGCCATCGCGCGGCTGCGCCGGGATCGACAGGCGCAGCGCGCCATCGACATCGCCGGCTTCAACACTGCGGCCGGCCTCGAGCCGGGCATAGAGCGCACGCAGCACAGCCGCTGCCTGCTCTCGTGCAGCCGGAGCGCCGACCACCGTCAGGCGGTTGCCGCGCCTGAGCACATGGACCCCAGCTGATGCTCGACCTGGGCCAGATTGCGGTCATATTCACCGCAAAGCCCGATCAGGAGCCGGTTGTCGGGAAATTCCAGGACGGTTTCCACCATGTCCTCGGGGCTGGTCGGGGGGGTCAGCGCGCTGATGCCCAAATGGGCCTCCTTCCTGCAAGAGCCTTAATCACGATGCTGCGCCTCAACGCGGCATCTGGCAAGACCTTTCATTGCCACCACCAGATCTTGCGGATGAAGATCAGAATCTGATGACAATCTGTACAATATGGGACGCCCTGCGCCGGAGGGAAGGCCCCGGATGTGAAAACGGGCCGCAGGTTCCCCGCAGCCCGTCAAAGTCAGGGTTCTGACTGCGTGTTTCAGTTCGTGCGGCGCACAACCACGGTCTTGCGGCCCGGGCCAGAGACACGGTCCCGGATCCCCGGATTGGCCGACTGGTAATCGCCCAGCACAGTGCCCGGAGGATATTTGTCATTGCAGATCGGCAGGCCCGATACCGGGTCGAAACGCGGCGTCGAATAGCCTTCAAGGCCGTCATCGATGATCCAGTTCTGGCAGCCATCCGGATCATAGGCGATGGCGGCGCGGCCATTTTGCAAAACGCCGCGGTCGCGGCCTTTGTCCACACCGGTCGCGATCACCGAATCCGGGCCGTAATAGGCCCGGGTGCCTTCAAAGCTCTCGGCACAGCCGGCCACCAGGCCAGCCCCGAGCAGCACTGTCACAAGTTTCATGCTCATGCCCCCTTACCAGCGATAGCAGACGATTTCGACGCGGCGATTCTTCGCCATGCCGGCAGCGGTCGAGTTGGTGGCGATCGGATTACGCTCGCCGAAACCGATCTCGCGCTCAACCGAGGCACCGACCGAACGGGCCACATCTGCCACCGCTTTGGCGCGACGCTGCGAGAGGCTCATATTATACTCATCCGAGGCGCGGCTGTCGGTATGACCGTAGATCGCGTAGCCAAACGCATCGGTTGACGTGAAGAAATTCGCCAGCCTTTGCCGCCCGGCTTTGGTGAGCTTCGCGCTGTCGGTCGCGAAAAGCTGATCGGTGTTCTCGTTCAGGCAGAGGTTCTTTTTCAGGCAGACCGGCTTGCCGGTTTTCGGATCGCGGCGCGGCACCATATAGCCTTCGAGACCGCCATCGGCCCACCAGTGCATACAGCCGTCATCATCGACCCAGACACCCCATTCGATCTGGCCGGTGACCACGGTGCGATCAATCGTGCTTTGCGACAGGGCAGCACTGCCCCCGGAAATCGCAATTGCCAGCGCGGTCGCCCCAAGGCTCATTCGAGCGCCCATCTTCCGCGCGGCGCGTGAAAGCATATTCACAGCCAGCCCCCCTGTTCTCTTGTGCAGCAGCTGCAGATTTGCCCCCCGCTCACGCGCAAGTAAAGGAGAATTTACCGTAACCAATTCATTTATGTAGACTTCAACTTTCAGTTGCACACAAGATGAAGTGGCTCCCGCACCTGATCTCTCAGGTCCGAAAGCAATGAGGTCAGGCCAGGGGCAGTGATGCAGTCCCGGCATAGGGGAGGTCAGAAAAGCCGTTCCGCCGCAAGGGAGTTAGAGGACGCAGCTGTCACACGCGCCCGGACGAGGTCGCCGATTCGGCCCTCCGGATCACTGACATGCACCGCCATCAGATGATCGGATTTGCCAACCATCTGCCCCGGGAGGCGACCGGGTTTCTCGTAGAGCACAGAAATCTCGCGCCCGACCATCGCCGCCTGGGCCGCGTGCTGCTGATCCAGGATCAGACGTTGCAGCGCCTGAAGCCTGGCATCCGCCACCGCCGCCTCGACGCCGGGCTTTTCCGCCGCAGGCGTGCCGGGACGGGCGGAATATTTGAACGAAAACGCCGCGCCATAGCCGACCCGCGCCACCAGATCCATCGTATCGGCGAAATCCTGGTCGGTCTCGCCCGGGAAGCCCACGATGAAATCCGAGGTCATCAGAATATCGGGCCGCGCCGCGCGGATCCGGTCGATCAGGCGGAAATACTGGTCGCGCGTATGTTTGCGGTTCATCGCTTTCAGGATGCGGTCCGACCCGGATTGCACCGGCAGATGCAGATAGGGCATCAGCTGCGGCACATCACCATGGGCGGCGATCAGGTCGTCATCCATGTCATTGGGGTGGCTCGTGGTATAGCGGATGCGGTCCAGCCCGTCGATTTCGGCCAGCTCGCGGATCAGCCGGGCGAGGGTCCAGTCTTTCCCCTCTCCTTCGCCATGATAGCCATTGACGTTCTGACCCAGCAGGGTGATCTCGCGCACCCCACGGGCGACCAGCTCGCGCGCCTCGTGCATCAGCCGCGCCGCCGGGCGCGACACTTCGGCGCCCCTGGTATAGGGCACCACGCAAAAGGCGCAGAACTTGTCGCAGCCTTCCTGCACCGTCAGAAATGCCGTCGGGCCGCGATAGCCCTTCCGTTGCGGCAGATGTTCGAACTTATCCTCGACCGGGAAATCGGTATCGACCTGGGCACCGCCCGCCTCAACCATCGCCGGCAGGCGGTGATAGGCCTGCGGGCCGACCACGATATCCACCAGCGGCATGCGGCGGCGGATCTCTGCGCCCTCGGCCTGGGCCACACAGCCCGCCACCCCGATCTTGAGGTCCGGCTTGTCGCGCTTCAGCGGTTTCAGCCGGCCAAGATCGGAATAAAGCTTCTCCGAGGCCTTTTCGCGGATGTGACAGGTGTTGAGCAGCACCATATCGGCGTCATCCGCCTTATCCGTCAGCACATAGCCCTTCGCGCCCATGGCTTCGGCCATGCGCTCGCTGTCATAGACATTCATCTGACAGCCGTAAGTCTTGATGAAGAGCTTCTTCACCGCATCTGCATCGCTGCCCTTTGCAAGGCCGGCATTGCTTTCTGCGGGATCTGTCAGGCTTTCGGGGTTCGACATGGCGTGCCTCCTGGAGCGCGCTTTTACACGCGCCGGCCGCCCGGGGCAACGCCATGCCCGGCAGGGCTGCGACCTGGCCCGCTTTGCGGATTTGTGCGGCCATACACCGCCATGCCTGTCCGGGTAACGTCTTGTCATCGGCGGCGTGATAGCAGAGTCTTATGCGCGGCCGGATGCGGGCCGATACACCACCCGGGCGAGACATGCAGTATAGTTCAATTGGCCAGTTTCTGGAAATGGCAAGACCCGCGCCGGGCAAGGGTCCTGTGGCGCTGATCCTCGCCGAGGACAATTGCGAGACCGCCGCCACGCTGCGCCATCACCTCAGGCTGGGCTTCGGGCGTGTCGTGTTGCTGGCCGGCGAAGAGATTATTCTGCCCCCGAGCTGGAAGCGCAGATCGACCGGATCGAAACCGATGCCTTTGCCGAAGACGCGCTTGTCACTGCCGTGAACCTCATCGCTCAGGGGGGGCAGGGCGAATGGATCTACTACTGCTACAACGCCGAATTCCTGTTCTTCCCCTTTTGCGAGACCCGCTCGATCCGTGATCTGACCACCTTCCACAGCGAAGAGCGCCGCAGTGCGATGCTCAGCTATGTGGTTGATCTGTATTCCTGCGATCTGGCCGCCCATCCCAATGCGGTCTCGCTGGACCACGCCCATCTCGACCGCGCCGGCTATTACGCGCTGCCCCGCAAGGATCCCGAGCGCGACTGGGCCGAGAAAGAGCGCCAGATGGATTTCTTTGGCGGGCTGCGCTGGCGGTTCGAAGAGCACGTGCCCTGGGCGCGGCGCAAGATCGACCGCATCTCGCTGTTCCGCGCAACGAAGGGCGTAAAACTCAGGCCGGATTTCACCTTCTCGGATGAGGAGATGAACACCTTTGCCTGCCCCTGGCATCACAATCTCACCACCGCAGTCTGTTCGTTCCGCACCGCCAAAGCGCTGCGCACCAATCCCGGCAGCCGCAACGAGATCCGCAGTTTCCGCTGGCACAGCTCTGAGCCGTTCCGCTGGGACAGCCACCAGCTGATGGATCTGGGCCTGATGGAACCCGGGCAATGGTTCTGACCGCTGCCCGAGCCTTGTTGTCAGCTGCGGGCAAACTTGCCGCAATTGACAGGTTTCGGTCCGCATTTGCCATTCACGGGTGCCGCAGTGGCGTTCTGGGCGGCGTTGTTGCACTTATCGGCGAGGAGGATTCACGTGGTGCATCGCGGCTGTTAGGCTATGGCTATGCCGAAGCCCTCTTCTCCCCGCTAGCGCAGGACGAACTGGCCTGACTACAATGCGGCCCTCCGCCGCCGCGGCTCGCTCTCGATCTGGTTCGATCCGGCGATGGTCCGGAACGCTGCGAAGACTGGCAGGCGCGGTCCCCCTGAGACCTTCTCAGAGAGCGCGATCCAGATATGAGGAGGATCAGGAAACAGTCCGGGGGACTGTTTTCCCGACGATTGGCCTTACGCTGAAGGTGGTGTTCGGCCTGCCACTGCGGCAAACGGTGGGGCTGGTCGCCAGCCTGATCGGGATGGCGGGATTGGACTGGCCTGTTCCGGACTATTCCACGCTCTGCCGACGTCAGGCACGGATTGTGGAGCAGATCCCCTGCCGCCGCCCGGACGGTCCCGTGACCCTGTTGGTCGACATCGAGCCGGTGAAGCGCCACCGGTTCGAGCGAACCGGCGAGGGGCATCAGGTTCCGCGGCGTGAGGAGGAATCGTGGCTGCAGTGCAGCCGCGTAAGTCCGACGCAAGGAGTGGCAGGCGCGCAAACATGGCGTGTCGCGCCGCAGGCAGTGGCGCAAGCTCCATATTGGCATGGAGGCGCAGAGCGGCGATGTCCGGGCCGTCGAATTTACGTCCGGTCGACAAGGCGACAGCCCGATGCTGCCAGATCTGCTGGCGCAGCTCCCCCAGGAGGAAGAGATCGGCTCGGTCACGGCCGACGGCGCCTGTGACACCAGGCGATGCCATGGCGCGATCGTCGAACGGGGAGCCGAAGCGCGCATCCCTGTCCGCTGCAACGGCCGCGCGTGGAAAGAGGATTGCCCTGCTGCCCGCGTCCGAAACGACATCCTGCACGAAACACGACGCCCCGGACGCGCCAAGTGGAAGCGATCAGCCGGCTGCCATGTCCGAAGTCGGGTCGAGGCGCGGATGAACTGCCTCAAGGCCTTTGGCCAGCGCATCGCCTCACGCGACCCAGATCGGCAAACCGCAGAGATCCAGATCCGCATTGTGTCGCAGGTTCTCTCGAACCAGTGGCGTTCACCTGCTCCGCATGAACAAATATAATGCTCGCGGCACCGCCGGGATCATTGCCGTGGGCTGAACGTCACGCGGGAAAGGCAAAGATCCGCTTCCAGCCGATTAGCGCAACAACGCCGATCTGCCCCGCAGGACATCTTTCCTTTCCAAAGCAAGGATTGCACCATCAAAGCCCCGGATCAGACATCTGAACATTCCGGGGCTGAGCGGCTTTTCCGCGCGGGGGACGGGCCCCTGTTTTTTCTTCCCTTGCCTTGCGCGAAGCAGCGGGATAGCGCGACTCTCATGGACCCAATCTTTGATATTGTCTTTGAAGATACGCGCTGGCAGGCTTTTGGGCTGGATGGCCTTGCCGAAACGGCTGCGGCCGCAGTCTTTGCGCAGCTGGGGCTTTCCCCGACCGGCTTCCTGATCTCGCTGCTCGGCTGCGATGACCAAAGGATCGCCGCGCTCAATACCGAATTTCGCGGCAAGCAGGTGCCGACCAATGTGCTGTCCTGGCCCTCGGAAGAGCGCGCGGCGGAGGAGGCCGGCGGTATGCCCGACCTGCCGGAGCCGGGCGATGCCGAGGATCCCGAAGAGCTTGGTGATATCGCCATCGCTTACGAGACCTGCATGCGCGAGGCCACAGATCAGGGCAAGGATCCGCGGGAACATGTGACCCATCTGATGGTTCACGGGATTTTGCATCTTCTCGGCTATGATCATATTGATGACGCAGATGCCGCTGTGATGGAAAATCTCGAGACGCGGATACTTGCGGGTCTGGGCATTCCTGACCCATATTGAAACGCACCCACATAACGGGTGGCTCTGGACAAAGGGACAATGGGCAGTAGCAGCGACGGGCCGGTTACGGCGCAGGATGCGGCGGCATTAGCGGGAACAACGGTTCCGCAGGATAATGCGGGACAGGGGAACATACCGGCAGCACTGCCCGGTGGCGGGCAAAGTGGCCCCAGGGGCTTTTTCGGCCGCCTGATCTCGGCTTTCTCGGGCACAGATGCCGAGGGGGCCGCGCTGACCCAGGGCGAGCAGGCCTTTGCCCTGCTGGCCGAGGTCAGCGTCGATGACGTGGCCATTCCCAAGGCCGAGATCGTGGCGGTTGCGCTTGATACCGGGCTGGAGGATCTGGTCCATGTGTTCCGAAGCCACGGGTTTTCGCGCCTGCCGGTCTATGAGGAAAGCCTGGATCACCCGCTGGGGCTTGTGCTTCTGAAGGATGTGGCGCTGCGTTTCGGCTTCGGGGCATCTGAGGCTTTCACCCTGAAAGACCTGTTGCGGCCGATCCTCTTCGCTCCGCCCTCGATGCCCGCGGCGGTGCTTTTGCAGAAGATGCAAAAGGAACGCGCACATATGGCGCTGGTGATCGACGAATATGGCGGCGTCGATGGGCTGGCGACCTTTGAGGATCTGATCGAAGCCGTGATCGGCGAGGTCGAGGATGAGCATGACGAGGTCGCCGGGCTTTTGTGGAAAGAGGAAAGCCCGGGGGTGATCCTCGCGCAATCCACGGCGGAGCTCGAAGATCTGGAGGCCGCTTATGGCATCCGGCTGCGGGGCCTCGCGGAAGATGATGATATCGACACTCTGGGCGGACTTGTGTTCCTGCGCACCGGCCATGTGCCGGTGAGGGGCGAGATGGTGGTGCTGGAAAACGGCGCCACGATCGAAGTGGTCGATGCCGATGTGCGCCGGATCAAGCGGCTGCGGCTGCGGCTGCCGCAGGCGGCGGTCATCCCGGCGGGAAACTGAACGGGGACAGGTCTCATGCAGCCTCAGCGCAATCGCCTCTGGCATCAGAGGCTGCGTGATTTTGTCATCGGTGCCGTGGCGGCGCTGGGCCTTTCGCCTTTTGGCCTCTGGCCGGTGGCGCTGGTGGCGCTGGCGCTGATCCTCAGGCGGGTGGGCGCGGCAAAGACCGGGCGCGAGGCCTTCTGGCGCGGGCTCTTTGCCGGGGCCGGCTGGTTCGGGCTTTCGCTCAACTGGATCGTGCAGCCGTTTTTCGTTGATCCTTGGCGGCATGGCTGGATGGCGCCTTTCGCGCTTTTGCTGATCGCCTTCGGTCTGGGGCTGTTCTGGGGCCTCGCCGGGCTGATCGCGCGCCGGGCCGGCGGGGGGGCAATGGCCTTCGCGCTGGCGCTTTCGCTGACGGAACTGGCGCGCGGTTTCATCTTCACCGGCTTTCCCTGGTCCTTGCCGGGCCATATCTGGCTCGATACCGCGCTGGTGCAGATGGGCGCGCTTATGGGCGGCTATGGCATGACGGCGCTGACTCTGATCGCGTTGGCCGCACCATTCTCTTATGGCTGGCGGCGGGGAGGGGCGGTTTCCACTGCCATTCTCGCGCTCGGCGTTGGCTGGTCGGGCTACCGGCTTTCCCTGCCCGAACCCGCGCCGCGAGACACAGTGCTGCGCATCGTGCAGCCCAATATCGCGCAGAACCTTAAATGGGATCCCGAAGAGGCGCGCAGCAATTTCACGCGGCTTTTGTCGATGACCGCCGGTGCCAGGGCGGATCTTGTGATCTGGCCCGAGACTTCGGTTCCCTATCTGGTGACCGAAGGCGATGGCGCCGCGCTGTCGATCGCGCAGGCCGGAGGCGAGGCGCTGGTCGTCGCCGGGTATCAGCGCGACGAAGGTGCGGCGGCCTGGAACACGCTGGGCGTTTTTGGCCCGGGCGGGCGCATCTCACAGACTTTTGACAAGATCCATCTGGTGCCGTTCGGGAATATATGCCGATGGGGGATCTGCTTTATGATCGTTTCGGCATCCGCGCTTTTGCAAGCCAGGCCGGGGCGGGCTATTCGGCGGGGCTCGCGCGCAATCTGCTGGATTTTGGCACCACCGGGGGGCGAGCGCTGCCGCTGATCTGTTATGAGGCGATCTTTCCAGGCGATCTGGTCACGGATGAGCGCCCCGACTGGATCTTGCAGGCCACCAATGACGCCTGGTTCGGCACCCTGACCGGGCCGTATCAGCATTTCGCCCAGACCCGGCTGCGCGCGATTGAACAGGGGCTGCCGCTGATCCGCGCCGCCAATACCGGGATCTCGGCGGTGGTCGATGCGCGGGGCTTTGTCGCGACAGACCGCGATGGCCGGCCCGCGCGTCTTGGCCTCGGGCTGCAGGGCGTGATCGACGCGCAGCTTCCCGGCCCGATGGAGCCGCCGCCTTATGCGCGGATGCTGCGCAGTGCCGGCGAGGCGCCCTTGCTGGTTTTCCTGCTATTTGGCCTTACGGTTCGGGCTCTGTCGGCCCGCCGCCGGGCCGCCGGCCGACCTGGCGCTTGATTGTTGGCCCCGTGGGCGCTAAGCGCAATGACACACCGTCACAACGGCTTCCTGGCGTGACGCGGTCCTTTCCAACGGAGCACTTCCCCAATGAGCCGCAAGAACTATGTCTTCACCTCCGAATCCGTGTCGGAGGGGCATCCCGATAAGGTTTGCGATCGCGTCTCCGACGCCGTGCTGGACGCATTCCTGACCGAGGAAGCCAATGCCCGCGTCGCCTGTGAGACCTTCGCCACGACGAATTGCGTGGTCGTGGGCGGCGAGGTCGGCCTGAGCGACAAGGCCGCGCTGACCTCTATGCTGGAGCGCGTCGAGACCATCGTGCGCGACTGTGTGAAAGATATCGGCTACGAGCAGGACGAGTTCCACTGGAACACGCTCAAAGTCACCAATCTGCTGCATCCGCAATCCGCCCATATCGCGCAGGGCGTTGATAAGGACGGGGCAGGCGATCAGGGCATCATGTTCGGCTATGCCTGCCGCGAAACGCCCGAGCTGATGCCGGCGCCGATCCAGTATTCTCATGCGATCCTGCGCCGCCTGGCCGAAGTGCGCAAATCCGGCGCCGAACCGACGCTGCGGCCGGACGCGAAATCGCAGCTCTCGCTGCGCTACGAGGACGGGCTGCCCGTCGAGGCGACCTCGATCGTGCTCTCGACCCAGCATTCCGATATCGCGCAAAGCTCGGATGATATTCGCGCCATCGTGGAGCCCTATATCCGCGACGTGCTGCCTTCGGGCTGGATCACTGAAAAGACCGTCTGGCATGTCAACCCGACCGGGTCTTTCGTGATCGGCGGGCCGGATGGCGATGCGGGCCTCACGGGGCGCAAGATCATCGTTGACACCTATGGCGGGGCTGCCCCGCATGGTGGCGGTGCGTTTTCGGGGAAAGATCCGACAAAGGTTGACCGTTCGGCCGCCTATGCCGCGCGTTACCTCGCGAAAAACATCGTCGCCGCCGGCCTCGCGGATCGCTGCACGGTGCAGGTCTCCTATGCCATCGGCGTGGCCGAGCCGCAGTCGATCTATGTCGATACCCATGGCACCGGCACGGTCCCTGACAGCGTGATCGAGCTTGCAATCCCGAAAGTGCTGGATCTGACGCCGCGTGGCATCCGCACCCATCTGGGTCTGAACCGCCCGATCTATGCCCGGACCTCGGCCTATGGCCATTTCGGCCGCGCGCCGGAAGCGGATGGCGGCTTTTCCTGGGAGCGTGACGATCTCGTCGCTGCCCTAAAAGCTGCGGTCTGAGGCCGGTCAGCCTGCCAAATTCTAAAAAGGGCGCCCATAGCGGCGCCCTTTTTCATGCATCCCGCTGACCTGCGCTTGACCCGGTGCCGCGCGGCGCTTAGACGCGCGCCCTGACCGCACCCCGCCAGAGGCCCGCCCGATGTCCGATCCCGTTGCCCCGGAACAGCACCCAGCCGAGCCCCGCCGCAATTTCTACGGTCGCTCAAAAGGCAAGACCCTCAGGGCGAGCCAGAAGGACTATCTCGCCAATGATCTCGAGACGCTGCGGCTGAGGGGCGTCACCCGCGACGAAAACCCGGGCCGTGCGCCGCTGGATCTGACGCAATTCGGTGGCCTTCCGCTCTGGCTGGAGGTCGGCTTTGGCGGCGGCGAACATCTGGTGCATATGGCGGCGCTGAACCCGCAAATCCACCTGATCGGCTGCGAGCCCTTTGTGAATGGGGTGGCGATGCTGATCGGCAAGATCCGCGCCGCCGGGGTGACGAATCTTTCGATCCATCCGGGCGACGTGCGTGACCTTTTTGACGTGCTCCCGGATGGGGTGATCGGCAAGACCTTCCTCAATTACCCTGATCCCTGGCCGAAAGCCCGCCACCACCGCCGCCGCTTTGTGACGCAGGGCTATCTGCGCGCGCTTCACCGTGTGATGGCGCCTGCGACAGAGTTTCGCATCGCGACCGATATCCCCGATTACGTCCGCCAGGCGCATGAGGAAGTGCCCGAAGCCGGGTTCCGGCTGGAGCATGAAGCCGGCGATGGCGGTGCCTGGGATGACTGGATCTCGACCCGTTACGAGCAAAAGGCCTTTCGTGAAGGCCGCTTCCCGCATTACCTGACCTTCCGTCGGGCGTAAGACCGCGGAACGCTCCGCCTGGAGTGGTCCGGCCAGACGGGGCAGGGAGTTCCTCCTGATCCAAATACTCCCGCCGGAGGCATCTGCGCTTTCCGCTTCTCATGCCGCCGCGATGCTGGACCCCCTCTTCTGCTTGCGCTATCAGGCAGGGGCATTTGCGGGGACGGGAGAGAAATATGTCTGGCCATGGTGACGCACAGGTGATGATTTCCGCCAAAAGCGGGCCGCTGAAAGGCGTGGCATCGGTGCCTGGCGACAAGTCGATCTCGCATCGCTCGCTTATTTTCGGCGCCATGGCGGTCGGAGAGACGAAGATCACCGGTCTCCTCGAAGGCGAGGATGTGATCGACACCGCGAAAGCGATGCGCGCTTTCGGCGCGACCGTGACCCGCCATGGCGAGGGGATCTGGTCGGTGAACGGCGTTGGCGTCGGCGGCTTTCAGGAACCTGCCGATGTGATCGATTGCGGCAATTCCGGCACCGGCGTGCGGCTGATCATGGGGACCATGGCGACGACGCCGATCTCGGCCACCTTCACCGGGGATGCGAGCCTCAGGAAACGGCCGATGGGGCGGGTGACCGACCCGTTGTCGCTGTTTGGCACCGAAGCTTACGGGCGCAAGGGCGGCCGTCTGCCGATGACCGTGGTTGGTGCCGCCGATCCGGCTCCGGTGCGCTATACGCTTCCGGTCGCCTCGGCCCAGGTGAAATCCGCCGTTCTGCTTGCGGGTCTGAACGCGCCGGGCGAAACCGTGGTGATCGAGCGCGAACCGACCCGCGATCATTCCGAGCGCATGCTGCTGGGATTCGGTGCCGATCTGACCGTCGAAGAAACCGCAGAAGGCCATGTCATCACGCTGAAAGGCCGCCCCGAACTGCGCCCGCAGAGTGTGGCCGTGCCGCGTGATCCGTCTTCGGCCGCGTTCCCGGTCTGTGCCGCGCTGATCACCGAGGGCTCGGATATCCGCGTGCCGGGCGTCAGCCAGAACCTCACCCGCAACGGGCTTTACCTGACCCTGGTCGAGATGGGCGCGCTGATCGACTTTGAAAACCCGCGCGAAGAGGGCGGCGAGCCGGTGGCCGATCTGCGCGTCCGTTTCTCGCCCGACCTCAAAGGCATCGAAGTGCCGGAAGAGCGCGCGCCGTCGATGATCGACGAATATCCGATCCTCTCTGTCGTGGCCTCTTTCGCCGAGGGTGTCACCACCATGCGCGGCGTCAAAGAGCTGCGGGTCAAGGAATCCGACCGGATCGACGCCATGGCGCGCGGCCTTGAGGCCTGCGGTGTGAAGATCGAGGAAGAGGAAGACGTGCTGATCGTCCATGGCATGGGCGCGGGCGGGATGCCGGGCGGCGCCACTTGCAAGACCCATCTTGATCACCGCATTGCCATGAGCTTCCTCGTCGCCGGCATGGCCGCGAAACGCGAGATCACGGTTGATGACGGCTCGCCCATCGTGACCTCTTTCCCGGTCTTCGAGGCGCTGATGAACGGGCTCGGCGCGGCGATCCGGCGCGGCTGATCTATTCCCGGGACCAAACCGAACCCGCCCCGGCTGTGCCATGGGCGGGTTTTCCATATCCGGATCATGGCTTTACATCCCGACCCCACGCCGCCAGTTTACCCGCAGTTTTCACCTCTCTCCGGGGATCCGCGCCATGCGCTTTGTCTGTTCCGCCGCCCTTCTTTCCGTGATCCTCTCTGCGGCCATTCCTGCGGTCTTTTCCGCGACCCCGGCTTTGGCCCAGGAAGAGGGGGAGGAGATGGAGCAGGTCACCGGCCAGCAGGTCGATGGCTGGATCAGACTGGAAAGCGACGGCGAAAGCCATGAATTCATGACGGTCAGCTTCCTGTTCGACACGGTCAGGGTCGGCACGGCTTCGGTCGCTGATGGGGCGCAGACGGGCAATGAATCGATTGTGGCCGTTTCGGGCGGGCAGGAACCGGATGGCGGCGGGCCATTCTTCCACCTCGCATTCGGCTGGCCGGGCGAGGGCGCCGAGCCGGTGCTGAAGCCCGAAATCACCTGGTATCCGGCCGGCCAGCAGCCACCCTTCTTTGCCAGTCTTTTGGCCAGCCCGCCGGAGGTCACGGTCACCCGCTACGCGTTTGACGGGCAGGCCGGGGCGATCAGCGGCAGCTTCAGCGGCAGGGTCTGTTCGGTCACAGACTGGGACCAGGAAGAACCGGATCCTGCACTTTGCCGCGATATCACCGGGGCGTTCGAGACAAAGCTCCACCCGGCTTTCTGATTTTCCAGACCTTTGGTTTTCTGGCCTGCCTGGTCTCAGCAGGCCGGGACGTCTCAGCAACCGGGGCGACGCGAAAAGCCCGCAGGATTTCTCCTGCGGGCTTTTGTCATTCCGGTGCCCGGGCGAAAAACGCCCGCAAGGCATCAGCGACGGCGGTCGCGGCGGGCGCTCATCGGCTGGAAGGCGACGCCGACATGGGCCTCGCAATAGGGTTTGCCGGGCAGCGAAGGCAGGCCACAGAACCAGAAATCATCGGTTGCCGGGTCGCCGATCGGCCATTTGCAGGTGCGCTCGGTCAGTTCCATCAATGACAGCTTACGGGCACGCTTTTCGACCTCGCGCACCGAAGCCAGCGCCTCGGGGCTGATCTCGTTGAGCGAGGGCTGCGGCGGCAGCGGCTGACCTGCGGGCACGATGGCCTTGCGGAGTGGCAGGGGCGTGACATTCGACACCGGAGCCGCCGATGGCGCAGGTGCTGCGCGCGGTGCCGCCGGTGCGGGCTCTTCACGCGGCGGCGCCGGCTGAGCCGGGGCCGCCTCGGCGACGGGTTCCGGGCGTGGCGGCGGGGCCGCTGCTGCCGGAGCCGGCGCGGCCTCTTCGTCATCCTTGCCGCCTACGCGGTTAGAAAGGCCCAGCCGGTGGACCTTGCCGATGACTGCATTGCGGGTGACGCCGCCAAGTTCCTTGGCGATCTGGCTGGCCGACTGACCCTCGCCCCACATGCGCTTGAGGGTTTCAACCCGCTCGTCCGTCCAGGACATATGCCTCTCCGCCTGTCTGATAACCGCTGCATAATAAGGGGAGGGGGCAGGGGGCCGCAAGGGGATAGCGAATCAAATCCCGTTACTGATCGCGTGTCCGGATTTATGGTCCGACAAAGGGGCGAGGCAGGTGGCGACATAAGGGCGTTTTGCCTGCCTTTGCCACCAGTTGTTCAACGCCGGAAAGGCAGCCACCGCCGCGGCTCCGTCGGGGCTGCGGGTAAAGCCTGCAAACATCGGCGCCAGATGCAGATCGGCAAGGGTCAGCGGACCGGACATCACCAGACCCTCAGCCGCGATAACGTCAAGCGCGGCCAGAACCGGCATCGCGGCGCGGAGCCCGGCCGCGGCCCGCGCCGGATCCGGCGGCTCGCCCTCGGACAGCGCAAAGACCCCCGCCCCGTAATGGTCGCGCAGCATCGGGCGAAAGCCATGCGCATCCATGATGGCGATGGCCTGGACCATTCGGGCCCGCGCCTTCGGATCCCCGGGTTGCAGGGCAGGGCCCGGGAAGCCCTCGTCAATCCAGCGGCAGATCGCCCCGGTCTCATAAAGCGTGAAATCCCCCTGGCGCAGCACCTGCACCATGCCAAACGGGGAAAGCCCCGCCGCATCAGGCGTCCGGAACGGGTCAACTTCGGTGAAACGCACTGCCACGCCTTTTTCCGCAAGGGTCAGCCGCACGATGGCAGTGTGGATGCTGTGGCGCCAGCCGGTCAGGGTCAGGGTCAGGGTCAGGGGCAGAATCAGGGGATCACGCATCCGCCGATCCTCGCATGTCGCGCCCCCTCGTGCAAAATCTCCGCCGCGCAAAATCTCCGCCGCACAAAAGCCCCGCCGCGCAAAATCCTGCGCACAGATCCCCCGCATTCCCGTTTACAAAGCGCCACTGTCGTTTTATCAGACAGGCATGACCATGAATGCGAAACAGCTTATTCATTCGCGACGCCGCTGAGGCGTTGGTCCCGGCTTGCCCGCCGGTCATTCAGGGCAATCCCCCGCATATCCCGACAGAGCTGTATCTGTCTGTCCACGGATCCGTCACCACGCTGGAATAGAATCCGCATGTTGACACCCCCATTGCCCCGGCTTTACGCCTTTGGCTTCCATTCCTGAGGGAAATTCCATGATCACGCCCGTGCTTCCCACCTATAACCGTGCGCCCCTTGCCTTTGTCAAAGGTCAGGGCAGCTGGCTGGAGGCGAGCGACGGCCGCCGATATCTGGACCTCGGCGCCGGGATCGCGGTGAATGCGCTTGGCCATGCCGCGCCCGAGCTGGTGGCCGCGCTGACGGAACAGGCGGGGCGGCTCTGGCATGTTTCGAATGTCTACACGATCCCGGAACAGGAAAAGCTGGCAGAGCTGCTGGTCGACCGGACCTTTGCCGACACCGTCTTCTTCACCAATTCCGGGACGGAAGCCGCCGAGCTTGCGATCAAAATGGCGCGGAAATTCCATTACGAGAATGGCCAGCCGGAGCGGACCGGCTTCATCGCTTTTGAAGGCGCTTTCCACGGCCGCTCCACCGGTGCTATCGCGCTTTCAGGGGCGGAAAAAATGGTCAAGGGCTATGGCCCGCTGATGGAGGGTTTCCAGCAGCTGGCCTGGAATGATGCCGACGCGATCCGCGCCGCCATTACCGGCCAGACCTGCGCCGTGATCATCGAGCCGATCCAGGGCGAGGGCGGCATCCGCCCGATGCCCGATGCGCTTTTGCAGGAAATCCGGGCACTTTGCGACAAGACCGGCACGCTTCTGATCCTCGACGAGGTGCAATGCGGTATGGGCCGCACCGGACGGCTTTTCGCGCATGAATGGAAGGGCGTCACGCCCGATATCATGATGGTCGCCAAAGGCATCGGCGGCGGCTTCCCGCTGGGGGCGGTGCTGGCCACGGAACGTGCCGCCAAAGGCATGGTCGCAGGCACCCATGGCTCGACCTATGGCGGCAACCCGCTGGCCTGTGCGGTGGGCGCAAAACTCACCGAAATCATCTCCGACCCCGCCTTTCTTGCCGAGGTCGCGCGCAAATCGGCGCTTTTGCGTCAGGGGCTCGAATCCCTAGTCGCGCGCCATGCGGATATTTTCACCGAAGTCCGCGGTGAGGGCCTGATGCTGGGCCTGAAATGCATCCCCGCGCCAGGCGATGTGGTCACTGCAGGCTACCAGGCCGGCCTCCTGACGGTCGCCGCAGCCGATAATGTCCTGCGCCTGCTCCCGGCGCTCAATATTCCCGATGCAGACATCACCGAGGCCCTTACCCGCCTCGACCAGGTGGCGACCAGTCTGAAGGCCGCCTGATTTCATCTGTCCTTAAATATCCCGGGGGTGCGGGGGCTGGCCCCCGCTGCCCGACCTGTCAAAAAGCGAACCGAAATGAAACATTTCCTCGATATCCACACCACTTCGACCGATGATCTCCGGGCGATGATGGACCAGGCACATGCGATGAAGGCCGCCCGCAAGGATCGCCCGAAAGGCACGCCTGATGATGACCAGCCGCTGAAAGGCCGCATGGTCGCGCTGATCTTTGAAAAACCCTCGACCCGTACCCGCGTTTCCTTCGATGTCGGCGCCCGCCAGCTCGGGGCCGAGACCATGGTGCTTTCCGGCAAGGAAATGCAGCTCGGCCACGGCGAGACCATTGCCGATACCGCCAAGGTGCTCTCGCGCTATGTCGACCTGATCATGATCCGCACCTTCGAGGAAGACACGCTTCTCGAGATGGCGGAACATGCCACGGTGCCGGTGATCAACGGGCTGACAAACCGCACCCATCCCTGCCAGATCCTCGCTGATATCCAGACCTATGAAGAACATCGCGGTCCGATCAGGGGCCGCAAGGTGGTCTGGGCCGGCGACGGCAACAATGTCTGTGCAAGCTTTCTGCATGCGGCCGGGCAGTTTGGCTTTGACTTCACCTTCACCGGGCCGGAAACGCTTGATCCCGAAGGAAAATGGCTGGATTTCGCGCGCTCGAAAGGCTCAAAAGTCACCATCCAGCGCGATCCCTTCACCGCGATTGAGGGCGCCGATCTGGTGGTCACCGACACCTGGGTCTCGATGCATGACCCGGAATCCGCGCGCGAACGCCGCCATAACCAGCTGCGCCCCTATCAGGTCAATGAACAGCTGATGAGCCGCGCCAAACCCGACGCGCTCTTCATGCATTGCCTGCCGGCGCACCGCAATGACGAGGCGACCAGCGCCGTGATGGACGGGCCGCATTCGGTGATTTTCGACGAGGCCGAGAACCGGCTCCACGCGCAAAAGGCGGTGATGCGCTGGTGCCTCGGGGTCTGAAACTCCGGTCTGCGGGCGGTTCACACCACCTGGCGATCATCGGCGCTGGCGGTTCGGTTGGCCAGCGCCGCAAGGCCGAAGATCATCACAGCGAGGCCGCCGAAGGTGACGCGATGGCCGAAATGCTCGGCCAGCCAGCCGATCGAGGCGGGCGCCATCAGGATGCCCGCATAGCCCACCATCGTCACCACTGACAAAGCCGCGCCAGCACGCTGGCCGGGGTAATTGCCGGCGGCAGAAAAGATCACCGGCACCAGATTGGCACAGCCGAGCCCTGAAATGGCAAAGCCGAAGATCGCAATCCAGGAGCCGGGCGCTGCGGCGGCCAGCGCCATCCCGACCCCGGCAATCAGACCCGAGACAAAGAAGATCCGCACGCCGCCAAAGATATTCCTGAGCCGGTCGCCAAGAAAGCGGGTGATCGCCATGGTCGCCGCGAAAAACGCAAATCCAAGGCCTGCGGTGAACTCATCGGCTCCAAAGGCTTCGCCAAGATAAAGCGCGCCCCAGTCCAGGATGGATCCTTCCGGTACAAAAGCCATCAGCGCCATCAGGCCAAGGATCCAGATGCCGGGATCTTTCGGCAGGAAGCTGTCCTTCACTGCGGCAGCAGTCCCCGGCTGGGGCGCCCCTTCGGGCGGGTCACCGCGCAGGAAGGGCATCGCGACCAGAACCAGCGCGGCAATCGCCGCTGCAGCCACCAGGGACTGGGTCTCAGCCGAGGTTTTCGAGATGATCCATGCCCCGAGCGTGCCGGCGGTAAAGCCTCCAAGGCTCCAGAACCCGTGCAGCGATGACATCACCGCCCGCCCAAGCCGCCGTTCGATCTCGACCGCATTGGAATTCGCAAGCACATCGAGAAGGCCCATCATCAGGCCAAAGATCACCATCGCCAGCGCGAGCAGCGGCAGTGAGGGCGCGTAAACCACCAGCGGCAGCACCGGCGCCTGGGCCAGCGCCGCGAGGCGGAGCAAAGGCAGCGTGCCATATTTCTGGATCGCCTTGCCCGCGACCAGCATCGCAAGCATCGCCCCCACCCCAAGCCCCAGGATCAGCAGGCCCAGCACCGCCTTGTCGATGCCGTGCTTTGGCAACAAAAGCGGGATCTGGGGGCCCAGGCGCCCACCAGCATACCGCCGCCGGCAAACATCGCGGCCAGCGCCCAGCGGGCGCGTGTCGCTTCCTGGCGGGTCATGGTGAGGCTCATGGCTGTCGTTCCTCCGTTAGCGCCAGCATCCCTATCCTGGGCTACTGACGGCGGGAAGGGGGATCAGCTGCGGGGTTTGGCGCGCAAGGTAGGCTCTGCCTCGCGCGGGTCTTCAGGCCAGGGGTGCTTCGGATATTGCCCGCGCATATCCTTTCTGACATCGGCGTAAGACGAGGCCCAGAAACCCGGCAGATCCAGCGTCACCTGCACCGGACGGCGCGCGGGCGACAGAAGCGTGATGCGCAAGGGCAGCCGGTTCTGGCCGACCACCGGATGGCGGCTGACGCCGAACATTTCCTGCAAACGGACCTCGATCGCGGGGTGGTCGCCGTCATAATCGATCGGCACCTCGCGGCCCAGAGGCGTGGTGAAATGGGCGGGCGCAAGGCGGTTCACCTCTGCCATGTGGTCCCAGCCGATATGGGCTTTCAGGGGCTCGATCAGATCCAGGGCCTTCAGGTCAGACAGGCTGCGGGCGCGGGTCAGATGCGGCAGGAGCCAGTCTTCGGCGCTGGCCAGCAGCGCCTCGTCGCTGACCTCGGGCCAGGTCTCGTCACGGGTCAGGCGGATACGGGCGCGCAGCCGCGCGGCGGCGGGCGACCAGAAGAGCCCGCTTTCGCGCAGACCGTCGAGCGCCGCACGGGCGAGCGCCGCGGCGGGCGCGTCAGGCCAGGGGCGCTCGGCCAGCACCAGCGCGCCAAAGCGTTCGCGTTTCAGCGCCTGGACGCGGTTTTCACGGCTGTTCCAGATCACCTCATCGGACCATGTGATCGCCGGGCCATGGATCTCGCGCAGCTCTTCCTCGCTGATGGCCAGCCCAAGGCGCAGCGTGGCCTCGCGCAGATCGCCATCGAGGTCGGTTGCAATGATCAGCCGTTCTTTGGCCAGCGCAGTGCCGGTCCCGACGATCGCGCCCTTGCCATTGGCCAGAAGGTAGCGTGGCGCGTCCCCCCTGCGCCGGAGCCCGATGCGGTCAGGCCAGGCCAGCGCCGCCCATTGCGCGACCGAAAGCCCGGGGCGCGCGCCCTCAGGCACCGCGCGCGCGAGGCGCTTCGCCTCCTGGCGGATCCGTTCGATCACCGCGCGACTGGCGGTTTCGGGCGGGCGTTCAATGGCTTTGAGGCGCAGCATCAGATCGGGCCCGGCGCCGCGCATCGGGTCGCGCTCTTCCGCCAGCGCCGCGAGACGCGCGGCATCGGGCCCGGCGATCATCAGCATATGGCCAAGGCGGGGATGCAGCGGCAGGCGCGAGAGCCGGCGCCCGTGAGCGGTGATTGAACCCGCCCCGTCCAGCGCCCCGAGCGTGATCAGAAGATCGCGTGCCTCGCGCAGGGTCGCGGGATGCGGCGGCGTGAGAAACGGCAGATCATCCGATCCCCATTCCGCCAGTTCCAGCGCGAGCGCGGTCAGATCGGCCGAAGCGATCTCGGGAGGCGGGAAGGCCAGAAGCCCGCCTTCCTCGCCTTTGGTCCAGAGCCGGTAACAGACACCCGCCGCGACACGGCCCGCACGGCCGCGGCGTTGTTCGGCCTCGGCGCGGGTGACGCGCTCGGTCACCAGCCGCGACATGCCCGAGGCCGGGTCGAACCGTGCGCGGCGCGCGCGGCCACCATCGATCACCACACGGATGTCAGGCAAAGTCAGCGAGGTTTCCGCAATCGAGGTCGCCAGCACGACGCGCCTGAGACCTTCGACCGGCGCAAGTGCTGCGCGCTGCGCCTGGAAATCCATTGCGCCAAACAGCGGGCGCAATGCGATCCCGGGAATGTCCTGCAGTCGCGCCTCAACCCTCCGGATCTCGCCTTCTCCGGGCAGGAAGGCCAGCAGACCGCCTTCGGTGGTTTCTTCCAGCGCCTGGGCGATCAGCCCGGCCATGGCGGCATCAAACCGCATCGAGGCATCAACCGGGCGCGGCAGCCAGCGGGTCTCGACAGGAAAGGCGCGGCCCTCTGCCGTGATCATCGGCGCATCACTCATCAGGGCCGCAACCGGGCCCGCATCAAGCGTCGCCGACATGACCAGCAGCGCCAGATCGGGGCGCAATGCCGCACGGACTTCCAGCGCCAGCGCAAGGCCGAAATCGGCATGGAGCGAGCGTTCGTGGAATTCATCAAAGATGATGCAGGAGATCCCCGGCAGTTCGGGGTCAGACTGGATCATCCGGGTCAGAATGCCCTCGGTCACCACCTCGATCCGGGTGGCGCCCGAGACCTTCGCCTCGCCCCGGATGCGGTAGCCGACGGTTTCGCCGGTCTTTTCGCCAAGGGTTTCCGCCATACGCTCGGCACTGGCGCGGGCGGCAAGGCGGCGCGGTTCCAGCATCAGGATTTTTTGCGCGAACAGCCCTGATTTCAGCAGGTCGAGCGGCACAAGCGTGGTCTTGCCGGCCCCTGGCGGGGCCTGCAGAACGGCACGCCCCGCGCGGGCCAGCGCCGCACGCAGGTCAGGCAGAATCTCGGTGACGGGAAGCTGTTCCATACCTGCTATATGGCAAGCCCGGTGCGGATAAGCCAGCGCCGCCCGGGGGAGGGGCGGCGCGGGGTCATTCTCGTCTCCGGGTCAGTCTCAGGATCAGTCTTCTGGCCACCAGCCGGGCGAGGTTGGCGCGCCATCATCATATTTCGCCAGATAGTCGAGGATCATCGGCTTGTTGCGGATGAAGCCCTTATAGGTCGCCAGCTCATCGGGCACGGTTTTGATCACCCGGTGGAAACGCCGCGCCCATTTCGGCTTGGTGACCAGATCATCCAGGCTGATCAGGTAGCAGCGGATCGGGAAAACAATCGCATTCGAGCGCGGCAGCCGGATCAGTGTCTGCAATTCCACCCGCAGATGCTGGCGTTTACCGATGGTCTCGGGCGTCATGGTGGTCTTTGACGGGCCCCATTTATGGTAATTCTCTGGGCTGGTATCCAGCAGCGGATCTACCGTCATCGTCCAGTTGAACCGCCGCACCGGCGCCCCATACTGTAGCGCGAGCAGGAATTTCAGCGCCCGGTCAAAGATCCCCATCTGATGGGCCAGCGGCACAGGCGCATGCCATTCGTGGAAATTCATCCCGATGTCGAAATCGAGGCTCCAGTCGGCCTGGCTGGTCACCATGCCGGCTTCGATCCAGAGATTGTCGTCGCGCTGATCCTGCAGCGTGAAATCGCCCTGGGCCTGGCGGGTGATATATTCAAACGGCCCCATCGGCAGGGTCGATTCGTCCAGGAAGGTGAACTTCTGGTCGATCCCCAGCGGACGGTTGACCCAGTGCCACTTGTTCCCGTCTTTCGTCAGCGAGAACCACTGGGGATATTCCTCCGAGAACTTCTCCATGATCAGCTCAAGGAGATCCCAGCCTGCCAGCGTCATATGTGGCAGTGACTGGCAGCGCAGCGGATCCTGCTCCAGCACCCGGGCGCGGTCCCGCATTTCCGAGACGTAATGCTCGTCCACGTCAAAGTAATGTTCAAAGATCGAGCCGGGTCGACCTGCGACATGGGGCTCCATATTCACCGAATACATGTAGTCGTCTTCGGGGAAGGGGAAGGGGAAACGGTTCACCGCATGGGGCGAATTGCGATAGGTGTAATCGCCGAAAAAGCTCTCGTCGCGGAAGAACGGGTCTTTGAACGCATCATCAAGGCTCATCGCATCCTCCTCAGAGTTCGATCACCAGGCGCTCGCCTTTGAAACGCGAGACGCAGGGCATGATATGGGATTTCGCGGCTTTCTGTTCGTCAGAAAGCCAGTGATCATAATTCAGGATCTCGCCCTCGACGGCGTTGACCTTGCATTCGCATTGGCCACAGGCGCCGCCACGGCAGAGATAGGGGGCATCGACGCCGGCGGCTTCCAGCGCCTCAAGCATCGACTGGGTCGGGCCGACATTGACGGTGATATTTGACTTTGACAGCTCGACCTTAAACGCCTCGCCCACCGGGGGTGCCAGGAATTCTTCGGAATGGAGCGCGCCTTTCGGCCAGCCCATCTTTTCAGCGGTCGAAAGCACCCAGCCGATCATCCCCTTGGGGCCGCACACATAGAGATGCGTGCCAAGGGGCTGCGTTTTCAACAGGGTCGCGAGGTCGATCGCCTGTTTTTCCAGGTCGTAATAGGGATGAACCCGATCGCCGTAACGGGCGGAGAGCTCTTTCATATAGGCGCCCAGCTCGCGGTCACGCATGGCGTAATGCAGCTCGAACTTATGGCCGAGCGTGTCCAGCTGCGCCATCTGCGCGATGAAGGGGGTGATGCCGATGCCACCTGCGATCAGCAGATGTTTCTTCGCGCGCAGGTCCAGCCCGAAGAGGTTCACCGGCTGCGAGATCACCATCTTCATGCCGGGCTTCACGCCAGAATGCATGAACAAAGATCCGCCACGCCCGGTCTCGTCGCGGCGCACGGAAATCTCATAGCCCGAGCTGTCCGACGGGTCCGACATCAGCGAATAGGCGTTCAGACGGCGGGTGCCATTGTCATCCATCTCGACGACGGTATGGGCGCCGCCCGAGAAACCCGGCATCAGCCCGCCATCTTCGCGCACGAAACGGAAGCGTTTGATCAGGCTGTTGACCTCGACCACTTCGGTCACGATCACGGGCAATCTGGTCGAGCCGCTCATTTGAAACGCTCCTCGGAGGCGGGCACTTCGCCGGGGTCTTCCGCGTCGATACAGACACCCTGGAAGGCGGCGAGGCGGCGCGAATAATGGTCGCGCACGAAGAGGTTGAGCCCGCAATGCGAGCAGACAAACGGGTCAAGCGTCACGTTTTCGGTGATGCCTTTGCAATGGACGCATTGCACGCGCCGCGCGAGTGAGCCGCGCTGCTCGGTCTGGAGCGCATCATGCGGCAGACCGGCGGCAATCGCGTCGCGCTGGACCTGGCCGATCAGCCCCTCGGTGCCGGCGGCGTAAAGCTGCAGACCCATATGCGCGTCGCCCAGCACCTTGCGGATGCGCTGCGAGGCCGAGGCATAGCTGGGCGCGGCGTGGAAGACCTGCGCGCCGAGCTCCGAGACCATCGTGGTCAGATCGGTGCCATTGGTGCCGGGAATATAGACGATATGGGTCGTGGATTTCAGATCCGGCGCGGCAGTCAGAAGCGCGGCGACAGCCTCGCCCCCTTCGCCATCGGCCACAATGAAATGCGAGGAACCCTGCCGTGGAACAAGGCGGCCATAGAGCGGCCGGGATCTCATGATGTCATTTGCTTGCGTTTGCGACATTCTTCTTCTTTCGCTCTGGCATGATGCACCCGCGAGGGCCGGCGCATCGGCTTCATGTCTCTTCCTCACCCCAAAGCCTCTGACGGGCCTTCCTCCCTGGAGGGTGATGAACCTCCCCGCCACAAAACTGCGCGGCGGGGAGGGGAACAGACAGGGCTGAACCTGATCAGCCTT
This sequence comes from Gemmobacter sp. 24YEA27, assembly GCF_030052995.1. Classification (NCBI taxonomy): domain Bacteria; kingdom Pseudomonadati; phylum Pseudomonadota; class Alphaproteobacteria; order Rhodobacterales; family Paracoccaceae; genus Gemmobacter; species Gemmobacter sp. 24YEA27. Next base: position 1,630,472 of record NZ_JASJPW010000001.1, read on the forward strand.
TGACGGTATCAGCCTTTGACGGTGCGGCGCTTTTTCTCGACGTCGTAGAACGGCATCGAATGGCTGGTCGCCGCGATCTCGCCATGGGTTTCGCAGTTCACCACAAGTTTGGTGTCGTTATTGGCGTATTCAACCGGCAGTCGCGCAATTGCGACGGTCCAGTTGTTCAGCGGCGAATGCATCGCCTGAGTCACGACACCCACTTTCTTGCCGTCCTTGAACACCGGCGCGCCATTGCCCGGGACATTGTTGCCTTCAAGCTTAAGGCCCCAGATCTTGAAGCGCTCTTTGCCCTTCAGGCGGTAATGCTCTTCCGCGCCGCGGAAGCCGATCTTGCCCGGCGAGACGGTGAAATCGAGGCCAAGTTCCCACAGCGTGTCGCCGCCCGGCTCGTTGTCGAAGGGGTTATTCTCCGACGTGTCGAACGGGTAGAACAGCAGGTAGCTTTCGACCCGCAGCATATCGAGCGTGGTGAAGCGGCAGGGCATGATGCCCATATCGGCGCCTTCTTCGAGGATGCGGTCCCAGACCATGCCGGCATCCTGGCCGCGCACGAAGATCTCATAGCCGCGCTCGCCGGTATAGCCGGTGCGCGAGATCATGACGGGCTTGCCGAAAAGCGAGGTCTGCATATGGCTGAAATAGTTCAGGTCACGGATGCCTGGCACGTGCTTTTGCAGGTAATCAACGGCCAGCGGGCCCTGCAGCGACAGGTCATGCAGGTTGTCGTCGAAGCGGATATCGACATCGCGGCCGGTGGTGTACATGGCCAGCTGCTCATGGCCGTTGCCGGTGCCATGGACGACCATGAAATTGTTCGGCCCGGTGCGGTAGATCACGCAGTCATCGACGAACTTGCCGCCATCGGACAGCATGGTCGCGTAGGACGAGCGGCCCGGCATGATCTTTTCAACGTTGCGCGTGGTGGCGCGTTCGATCACGTGGCTGGCGGCCGGTCCGTTCAGATAGACCTTTTTCAGGCCCGAGACGTCCATCAGGCCGGCTTTGGTGCGGATGGCCATATATTCGGCATCTGCGTCACCGACCTTGTAGGACCAGGCCGTGCCCATCCCGCTCCAGTCTTCCATATCCGAGCCGAGCGCGCGGTGGCGATCACCGAGTGCAGAGAATCTCCAGGAATTGGTCATGATTCCTCCCGTCGTTTTCTTAATGAATGTTGCGACTCATCCTGGAAGGTCGGGATCGGAAAAGCAACATTCATGTTAAAAAAGGTTTCCTGACAGAGAACATTTTCCTGGCCCTCTTTCTGTCTCCGGGCGCGGCGCGCGGAATTGCCCGATCCTTGTGCGGTCCATGGATGCGACAGGGCAAAGCCGGCGGGAGGATCTCCCGCCGGCTTGCAGTCAGGGACGCGAAGGCCCGGCTTATTTGCCGTTGTCGAGCCCCCAGCGAAGCTTGTCGAGCCCTTCGGCCTGCTCCTCTTCGGGCACACGCAGCCCGGTCGTCGCCTTGAGCACCACCGACAGGATCAGCCCGGTGATGATGCCGACGCCAAGGCACAGCGCAAAGCCCGCAAGCTGCATCAACAGGCTGATATGGCCATGCTGATAGGCAAAGGGCCCTTCGGTGATGCCCCAATACCCGCCGCGCGGTGTGCCGGCCTTGAAGAGGCCAATCATCACAAGGCCGTAGAAGCCGCAGCCGATGAAGAGGGGGAACAGCTTGTGCTCGTCGATCTGACGTTTCGAGGTGAAGTCATAGACCAGCCAGCAGGTCAGTGGGGCGCCAAGTGCCACGAGGAACATCTGCCAGGGCAGCCAGACGTCAAATCCGGGCGCACCTGCGACATAGCCTCCCAGCGGTCCGAACAGAAGGTAGATATAGTTCTTCGTCTTATACGAGATCGCCGCGCCGGTGATGGCGCCGCCGGCCCAGGCCAGCGCATAGTTGTTGAAGGCAATCCCCAGCGAGGTATCGGCCATGGTGACCGAAATCGCGCGGGCTTCCGGGTCGACAAAGAACAGACAGGAGAGAATCACCATCGGCAGGCCCGAGAAAATGGTGATGATGCCGGTGGCCGCGAGGCCGATCGACGGCGCCTGGTAGGAAGGCACCTTGGGATGAGGCGCGAACATGCCGGGGCGTTTTCCAAGCTGCGGCACCAGCACCATCGCGATCCCCGTCGGGAAGATATAGACGAAGCCGATCCCGAAGAAGTCATGGAAGCCGGCATTGGTCAGCGGCCCGACCGAGCCCCAGACCACCCAGCTCAGGATCGAGGAGACGACCGTTGCCACCACGCAGGTGATGTAAAAGGCCGAGGCCTTCATCCGTTCCGACACCGCGAAATGCAGCAGCACATTCACGATCCCCGCAAAGGTGGCGAGGAAGAAGATGAAGATCTGGAAGGTGTTCAGCCCCGGCCAGACGGCGGGATCGACATTTTGCGCATGGGCATTCGACAGCGTCCCGAAGAACCACCAGTCCTTCAGCGAATCCATCATCGTGGCGCCGCCCATGATGTAATATTGCCCGGCCCAAAAGCCGAAGCCGACCGCGAAATAGGTCGCGAATCCAATAAAAAACCCCACCATTTTCTCGATGGTGGAGTTGTAGAGATTGGCACTTCGCGTTGTGCCGGCGTCGATCATTAAGAGCCCGGCGACAACCATCAGGGCCCCAACCGTGCCAGACGCATAGACGAGATTCTGGACGAGCTGGCTGAGGTTTACCTGTTCCGCGAAGAACGTGGCAGTTTCTTCCATATACGCACTCCCTGTTGTGGGTCCGGCTCCTTTCATGGGGCCGGTTTCTGGTCTTTCCGGCATGTCGCCGGCCGTTCCGGTCTTTTGGAGTTCCGCGTGCAGCAGGGCTGCGTCCCGGAAGCGCCGGATTATTCCGCCTGCCCGCCGGTCCTTGCTGCCGGTCTTCCCGGCTTTTTTTCATGCTGTGAGGGCTGAGTTTCCCGCAGCAGAAAAGCGCCAACCGAGAAAAGTACCGTTCCAATGGACCAGAGGGCAGACCACTTGCCGCGCCAGATCATACCGCTTGCCGATCTGGTCTGGTGTGCAGGGCTACATTGCGAGCAAGCGAAATGAAAATCAACCATCCAGGAAAAAACTATTCCCATAGGGAAGACTGCCCCTTTGGGGCCCCGTTTAACTGACTGATGGCGCGATAAAAAATCTGGATAAGAGAGGCGAAGATATCAGGTTTTTCCGCTGATTCCGAGGCAAACAGCCGGCTTCGCAGCCGTGTGGCCGACCCTGCCGGCCAGGCGGACCGTGCCAAAGGGTCAGGTTTGGCGCTGTACCAGATGCCTCAGATGGCTGAACCGCAGCAGGGAACCGGGAATCGCTGCCTGCTTGTAAAAATATTCCCCTCATTCAACTTTATTTCTTGTGTGTTTGTTTGTCTGGTTGTTAGGATTGCTTTGCGCCAGAGCTAATAGGGAGCCGCTTCGATGTGCGGGATTGTTGGACTTTTTCTGAAGGACCGTTCGCTGGAGCCCGATCTGGGCCGTTTGCTGACGGATATGCTGATCACGATGACGGATCGCGGTCCTGATTCTGCGGGGATCGCGATTTACGGCGATGATGCGGGGGGCAAGCTGACGGTTCAGTCTGCCTTTGCGGATCGCGATTTTGCGACGCTTGAGGCGGATCTCGGGGCGGCGATCGGGGCGAAGGTTTCGCTTTCGCGCAAGGACAGCCATGCGATCCTGACGCTTGCGGCGGATAAGATCGCGCCTGCGCGGGCGGCCCTTGCGGCTCTGCGGCCGGATGTGCGGGTGATGAGCGCCGGCGATTCGATCGAGATCTATAAAGAGACCGGGTTGCCGAAAGATGTGGCGGCGCGCTTTGGCGTCTCCAAAATGTCGGGCCGGCACGGGATCGGCCATACGCGGATGGCGACCGAATCGGCGGTCACCACCATGGGGGCACACCCGTTCTCGACCGGGCTTGATCAGTGCCTCGTCCATAACGGCTCGCTCTCGAACCACAATTCGCTGCGCCGCGAGCTGATCCGCGACGGCGTGACGTTCGAGACCCAGAACGATACCGAAGTCGCTGCCGCCTGGCTGTCGCATCAGCTGGCCCAGGGCGTCGAGCTTGGTGACGCGCTGCGCGCCGGTCTTGATGTGCTGGACGGGTTCTACACCTTCGTCGTCGGCACCAAAGACGGCTTTGGCGTGGTGCGCGACCCGATCGCCTGCAAACCGGCGGTCATGGCCGAGACCGATCAATATGTCGCTTTCGGATCGGAATACCGCGCGCTGGTCAACCTGCCGGGGATCGAGGACGCCCGCGTCTGGGAACCGGAACCCGCAACCGTCTATTTCTGGAAGCACTGATATGCAGACGATTGACCTTGCAACCACCACTCTGCGCGACCTGAACGCGACGCTGCAGGCCACCAAAGGCCAGACCAATGCCACCGCCTGGGAGATCACCAATCCCAAGGGCAGCCATGCGCTGGCCGTCGGCCTTGATGCCCCGATCGAAGTCACCGTCAAGGGCTCGACCGGCTATTACACCGCCGGCATGAACAAGCAGGCGACCGTCACCGTGAAGGGCTCGGCGGGCCCGGGTGTGGCCGAGAATATGATGTCGGGCACCGTCGTGATCGAGGGCGATGCCAGCCAATATGCCGGGGCGACCGGCAATGGCGGGCTTCTGGTCATCAAAGGCAATGCATCATCGCGTTGCGGCATTTCGATGAAGGGCATCAATATCGTCGTGCATGGCAATATCGGCCATATGTCGGCTTTCATGGCACAATCGGGCAATCTGGTGGTGCTGGGCGATGCCGGTGACGCGCTTGGCGACAGCCTTTACGAGGCACGGCTTTTCGTGCGCGGCTCGGTCAAATCCCTCGGTGCCGATTGCATCGAGAAAGAGATGCGCCCCGAGCATATCGCCATCCTCCAGGACCTGCTGGCCCAGGCGGGCGCGGATGCAAAGCCCGAAGAGTTCAAACGCTACGGCTCGGCCCGCAAGCTCTATAACTTCAACATCGACAATGCGTCGGCCTATTGAGGATCATGCCCATGAAAGACGAGCAAAAAGTGATCCCGCAGACCGTGCCGCGCCAGTCCTGGACCTATAGCCAGGAGATCAATTCCGAGATCCGCCGCGCCGCGGCGACCGGCATCTATGACATCCGCGGCGGTGGCGCCAAACGCAAGCTGCCGCATTTCGACGACCTCCTGTTCCTTGGCGCCTCGATCTCGCGCTATCCGCTGGAAGGTTACCGCGAGCGCTGCGAGACCAAAGTGGTCCTCGGCACCCGTTTCGCCAAAAAGCCGATCACGCTCGATATCCCGATCACCATCGCGGGGATGAGCTTTGGCGCGCTGTCGGGCGCGGCAAAAGAGGCGCTTGGCCGCGGCGCGACGCTTTCGGGCACCTCGACCACCACCGGTGACGGCGGCATGACCCCCGAAGAGCGCGGCCATTCCAAGACCCTGGTCTATCAGTATCTGCCCTCGCGTTACGGCATGAACCCTGACGATCTGCGCCGCGCCGATGCGATCGAACTGGTGGTCGGCCAGGGCGCCAAACCGGGCGGCGGCGGCATGCTTCTGGGGCAGAAGATCTCGGACCGGGTTGCCAAAATGCGCAACCTTCCCAAGGGTATCGACCAGCGCTCGGCCTGCCGTCACCCCGACTGGACCGGCCCCGATGACCTCGAGATCAAGATCCTCGAGATCCGCGAGATCACCGGCTGGGAGAAGCCGATCTATATCAAGATCGGTGGCGCAAGGCCCTATTACGACACGACGCTGGCGGTCAAAGCGGGCGCCGATGTCGTGGTGATCGACGGTATGCAGGGCGGCACCGCCGCGACCCAGGACGTGTTCATCGAACATGTCGGCCAGCCGACGCTCGCTGCACTGCCCCAGGCGGTGAAGGCGCTGCAGGATCTGGGCATGCATCGCAAAGTGCAGCTGATCGTCTCGGGCGGCATCCGCACCGGCGCCGATGTGGCCAAGGCCCTGGCGCTTGGCGCCGATGCGGTCGCGGTCGGCACCGCCGCGCTGATTGCGCTTGGCGATAATGACCCGCATTGGGAAGCTGAGTACCAGAAGCTCGGCACCACCGCCGGGGCCTATGACGACTGGCATGAGGGCAAGGATCCCGCCGGCATCACCACCCAGGACCCCGAGCTGCAAAAGCGCCTCGACCCGGTCCAGGCGGGGCGGCGGCTCGCGAATTACCTCAAGGTGATGACGCTGGAGGCGCAGACCATCGCGCGGGCCTGCGGCAAGAACCATGTCCATAATCTCGAACCGGAGGATCTCTGCGCGCTGACGGTGGAATCTGCCGCCATGGCGGGCGTGCCACTCGCGGGAACCAGCTGGATCCCGGGGCGCGGCGGCTACTGAACTGCTTTGGAAAGCCGGTCCGGATCTGGGCCGGCTTTCCCTTTCACAACATCGGGCCAGCCCCTCGACGGGCCAGCTGCATCAAAACAACAGGGAATCGAACAAAATGGCCTTGGACAAAGGGCAAAGCGCAAAGCCGCAGACCGGTGCCGAACTGAAGGCATATGCCGAAGCACGCGGCATCCGCTATTTCATGATCTCCTTCACTGACCTTCTCGGCTATCAGCGCGCCAAGCTGGTGCCGACCTGCGCGATCGAGGGAATGTGCAAGGATGGCGCCGGTTTCGCAGGCTTTGCGACCTGGCTTGACGTCACCCCGGCGCATCCCGATATGCTGGCCGTCCCCGACCCCTCGACCGTGATCCAGCTGCCCTGGAACCCCGAAGTCGCCTGGGTCGCCTCGAACCCGGTCATGTCGGAAAAGCCCCTCGACCAGGCGCCGCGCAATGTGCTCCGGAAGCTGGTCGATGAAGCCGCCGAGCTGGGCCTGCGCGTCAAAACCGGCGTCGAGCCGGAATTCTTCCTGCTCAACCCCGATGGCTCCGCTGTCGCCGATGAATTCGACGATGCGGTCAAGCCCTGCTATGATCAGAACGCCATCCTGCGCCGCTATGACCTGATCAAAGAGATCGCCGATGCGATGCTCGATCTCGGCTGGGAACCCTATCAGAACGACCATGAAGACGCGAATGGCCAGTTCGAGATGAACTGGAAATATGACGATGTGCTGGCCACCGCCGACAAGCACGCCTTCTTCAAATTCATGACCCGCGTTCTGGCCGAGAAATACGGGCTGCGCGCCACCTTCATGCCCAAACCCCTGATGGGCAAGACCGGCAATGGCTGCCATGCCCATATCTCGGTCTGGACCATGGACGGCAAGGCAAACGCGTTTTCCGATGACAGCAAAGAGCTCGGCCTCTCCGATAAGGGCCGCGCCTTCCTCGGCGGCATCATGAAACACGCCTCGGCGCTGGCGCTGATCTGCAACCCGACGGTGAACAGCTACAAGCGCATCAACGCGCCCCGCACCTCGTCAGGCGCCACCTGGGCCCCGAATTCGGTGACCTGGACCGGCAATAACCGCACCCATATGGTCCGCGTCCCCGGCCCCGGCCGGTTCGAGCTCCGCCTGCCCGACGGCGCCGCAAACCCCTATCTGATGCAGGCCGTCATCCTCGCCGCCGGCCTCGACGGCATCCGCACCAATGCCGATCCGGGCCCGCGCTCCGACATCAATTTCTACACCGAAGGCCATCTGATCAAAGACGCGCCGAAACTGCCTTTGAACCTCCTCGACGCCATCCGCGCCTTCGACGCCGATGAAGGCCTCAAAGCCGCCCTCGGCGAGGAATTCTCAAACGCCTTCATCAAGATGAAAACCCAGGAATGGAACGAATATTGCGGCCATTTCACACAATGGGAAAAACAAAATACTCTCGATATCTGAGGCTTGATCCCCTGGCGGGCTGGTCCTGAGCCAGTTCGTTGGACTTGCGCGCCCCTTACCGGGCGCGCTTTTTTCATGCGGTTGCACCGGCGCGGTGCATCTGATGATATTCAGGGCAGCAGCAACAGGAGGGGCACAGAATGCGCAGGCCGGAACAGGTGACAGTGCTCTTTGCCGATCAGTCGCTGGGGGCGACTGTCAGGATCGTGGCCGAGACGCTGCTCGCGCGGATCACCTCGCAGGAATATGTGGTTGACGAGCGACTGCCCTCGGAACGCACCCTGGCCGGAGAGCTGGGGGTTGCGAGGAACACCGTGCGTGAGGCCCTGGATGTTCTGGAAAATCAGGGTGTTATCCGTCGTCGCGCCGGGTCGGGAAGCTTTGTCACCGGGCTGTCACGCCATGAAGATATCGACGTCGGCGACGTGGCGGCCGAGACCAGCCCGCTTGATCTGCAGGTGATGCGCGGCATTCTTGAGCCCGAGATGATCCGCCTCGCCATCATTGCCATGTCGCCGCGCGAGATCGAAGCGCTTGGCGAGGTGCTTTCCGCCATGGAGGCGGTGACCACCGATGCCAGTGAATTCGCGCGGCTGGAGGATGAATTTCACCGCCAGATCGCCAAAGGCACCGGCAATCCACTGATCGCGGCCTGCTACGATCTGGTGATCGCAGCCCGCCATCAGGCGTTTCGCGCCGCGCTGAACCGCCGCTTTCTGACGCCAAAACGCATCCAGGACTGCCAGCGCTATTACAACACGCTGTTCAACACCCTGACGGCGCGCGACATCGAAAGCGCGGTCGAATTTACCAAGCTTTTGCTGATCGAAGAGCAAAAGCTCCTGATGCAGGAAGACTGAGACGCGGGATCAGAGCGGGGCGGAGGCGGCGCTGTCCAGCGTGGTGTCGCGGATCGGCAGCGGCTCTTTGCCCTCGCGCTGATACCACATCTGGCCCAGGGCCTCCATTTCCTGGCGAAGCCGTGCACCATGTTCGGCCAGCCAGGCCGGGATGGAGCCAAAGCCGACGACCCGCGCCCGGCCAGACGTGATCCTTACCACCGGCCAATCCCCCGCCAACAGATTGTCATTGCCGTAGAATTCGGTCCCGAGCCAGCGCGCATGGCCAAAGGCATGTTCGCCCCGGCCGCCATGTTTCATCGCCGCAAGGACCGAGACCGGCGCCACCGTTCCGGCCTTTTGCACCGCCATATGCCACAGATCCAGCGTCGCCGCATATTCCCAGGACACCGAGCCCCAGCTGCCGGGAAAGCGCCGCTCATATTCGCTGTGGAACTGTGTCGGGCGGTTGAAGAAAAAGCTCTTATTCTGCAGGGCAGGGTCGTCGAAATCGGGGAACTGGAAGAGGAAGCCTTCCATGAATTCTGTCGATGTTTTGCGGATCAGCTCGCGGTAGCCATCGGCGGTACAGGAGAGCAGCTGGCCGGTAAAGCCCTGGCGATGCGCCGCTTCGGTCAGCGCATGTACCATCGGCGTGTGGCTGGTGCACCAGCACAGGATCTGTGGATCCGTGGCCAGCATCGCCGCCACGATCTCGTCCGCATCGCCGCCGGTATTGGGATAGCGGATCTCTTTGGTGATCTGGAACCCTTCGGCACCGAATGCGGCACGATAGGCGGCAAGTGAGGGCAGGCCCAGCTCATCCATCTGGCTGCACAGCGCCACCCGCCTCAGCTCGGGCCGGTTCTTTGCCAGCCAGCCGACCGCGGTGACATTGAACAGGGGATGGGTCTCGCTCGGCGCGATCAGATAGGGCGTGTCGGGGGAAAGATCGCTCGGGAGCAGGGTCGAGGTCAGGATCTTGCGTTCGGTCAGCCAGGGGCGGAGCCGGCGCAGCGAGTCGCCGCCAAGCATCATCAGAAACCGCACATTGCCGTCCTGAACCAGCCGGCGCGCGCCGATGAACGCCCGATCGGGGTCATAGCCGCAATCTTCGGCGAGGATCTCGACCTGATGGCGCCGCCCGCTGATCATCATACCGCCCGAGGCATTGATCTGGTCGGCCCAGATCTGACATCCATAAAGCCCGGGCAGGCCCCAGGACCGCACCTGGCCGCTCAAAGGCGCCAGAAAACCGATCGGGATCCGCTGTCCGGTGGCGGTATCCAGGCGCCGGACCAGACCTCCGACCGCGAGCCGCTGTGCCAGACTGACAGAACCTGTCATCTCCCGCCCCTTGTTTCAGCGCCAGACCGCCCGGTTGGCGGCGATTCCGCCAGGAATCTTTTTCCCAGCATGAAGATTTGTTGACATGCTGGCAATCCTGTCGCGTAATTGGCGCAGTGAATAAGGAACCAATCCATAAACTGGTTCAGACCAACGGGAGCACGCGCATGAGTAAGAGAATCGCAGTCATCGGAGCAGGCCCTTCCGGCCTTGCACAGCTGCGCGCCTTTCAGTCGGCCGCCGAAAAAGGCGCCGAAATTCCAGAGATCGTCTGCTTCGAGAAGCAGTCCGACTGGGGCGGGCTGTGGAACTACTCCTGGCGCACTGGTCTGGACCAGTATGGCGAACCGGTTCATGGCTCGATGTACCGCTATCTTTGGTCGAATGGCCCGAAAGAAGGGCTTGAATTCGCTGATTATTCTTTTGAAGAGCATTTTGGCAAGCAGATTGCCTCCTACCCGCCGCGCGCGGTGCTGCTCGACTATATTGAGGGGCGCGTGAAAAAGGCGGGCGTTCGCAAATGGATCCGCTTTGAGAATGTGGTCCGCCTTGTGGACTGGGATGAGGCGACGCAGAAATTCACCGTTACCGTGCAGGATCTGCCGAAAGATCACTGCTATTCGGAAGAATTCGACCATGTGATCGTGGCCTCGGGCCATTTCTCGACGCCGAATGTGCCGTCCTTCCCCGGGTTCGAGCGCTTCAACGGGCGCATCGTCCATGCCCATGATTTCCGCGATGCGCGCGAATTCACCGGTAAGGATGTGATGCTGGTCGGCACCTCCTACTCGTCGGAAGACATCGGCTCGCAATGCTGGAAATATGGCGCGAAGTCGATCACCAACACCTATCGCTCGGAGCCGATGGGGTTCGACTGGCCGGATAACTGGGAAGAAAAGCCCAATATGCAGAAGGTCGAAGGCAATATCGTCACCTTCGGCGATGGCAGCACCAAGAAGATCGACGCGATCATTCTGTGCACCGGCTATAAGCATCACTTCCCCTTCCTGCCCGACGGGCTGCGGCTGAGAACGGCAAACCGGCTTGCGACGAACGACCTCTATAAGGGTGTCGCCTATGTCCATAACCCGGCTCTTTTCTATATCGGGATGCAGGATCAGTGGTTCACCTTTAACATGTTCGACGCCCAGGCCTGGTGGGCGCGTGATGTGATCCTGGGGCGCATCGCGCTGCCGGGTAAAGAGGCGATGCTGGCTGATGTGACCGACCGCGTTGCGCGCGAGGATGCCGGCAAAGACACCCATGATGCGATCCAGTATCAGGGGGATTACGTTAAAGAACTGATCGAAGAGACGGATTACCCGAGCTTCGATGTTGATGGCGCCTGCGAGATCTTCTTCGAATGGAAGGATCACAAGAAGCAGGACATCATGGGCTTCCGCAACAATTCCTACAAATCGGTGATCACCGGCACGATGGCGCCGAAGCATCATACGCTCTGGAAGGATGCGCTGGACGACACGATCGAAAGCTATCTGCAGAACTGACGGTCCGCTCTGGCGCAAAAGGAGAGGTTCCGATCAGAAGGGGCGCTGGCAAAGTCCAGCGCCCCTTTCTTTTGCACGATTGTTGGAAATACGTGAAATGCCGGCAGGTTTGCCGGCATTTCGCGATCAGAATGTTCGAATAGTGAAAGCGGTCAGAGGGTCGGGTAAAGCGGGAACCTGTCGCACAGGGCCTGGACCTCGGCCTTCACTTTGGCCTCGACCTCCCCGTTGCCGTCTTCGCCATTGGCGGCGAGCCCATCAACCACTTCGACGATCCACCGCGAGATCTGGCGGAACTCGGCCTCGCCGAACCCACGGGTGGTGCCTGCCGGCGCGCCCAGACGGATGCCCGAGGTCACGAACGGCTTTTCCGGATCAAACGGCACGCCGTTTTTATTGCAGGTGATATGGGCGCGGCCAAGCGCCGCCTCGGCTGCCTTGCCGGTCACTTTCTTGGGCCGCAGATCGGCGAGGCAAAGATGGTTGTCAGTGCCGCCCGAGACGATGTCGATCCCGCCCTTCATCAGCTCATCCGCCATCGCCGCCGCATTGGTTTTCACCTGGGCGGCATAGGCTTTGAACTCGGGGCGCAGTGCTTCGCCGAAGGCGACCGCTTTGGCGGCGATCACATGCATCAGCGGGCCGCCCTGCAGGCCGGGGAAGACCGCCGAATTGATTTTCTTAGCGATGTCTTCATCATTTGTGAGCACCATACCCCCACGCGGGCCGCGCAAGGATTTGTGGGTCGTGGTGGTCACCACATGGGCATGCGGCAGCGGCGAGGCATGCACGCCGCCGGCCACAAGACCCGCGATATGTGCCATATCAACATGGAGGTAAGCGCCGATCTCATCAGCAATCGCCCGGAAGGCGGCCCAGTCCCATTCGCGGCTATAGGCGGTGCCCCCGCCAGGATCAGCTTTGGTCTGTGCTCGAGGGCTTTCTTGCGCACCTCGTCCATATCGAGGCGCTGGTCCTGCTGGCGCACGCCGTAAGAGATGACCTTGAACCACTTGCCGGACATATTGACCGGCGAGCCATGGGTGAGGTGTCCGCCCGAATTCAGGTCGAGCCCCATGAACGTGTCGCCCGGCTGCAAAAGCGCGAGGAAGACGGCCTGGTTCATCTGGCTGCCGGAATTCGGCTGCACATTGGCGAATTTGCAGCCAAAAAGCTCTTTCGCGCGCTCGATCGCGAGGGTTTCGGCGATGTCCACATATTGGCAGCCGCCGTAATAGCGCTTGCCCGGATAGCCCTCGGCATATTTGTTCGTGAGCACCGAGCCCTGGGCTTCCAGAACCGCGAGGGAGACGATGTTCTCGCTCGCGATCAGCTCGATCTCATCGCGCTGACGGCCAAGTTCAGAGCGCACAGCCCCGAAAAGCTCGGGTCGCGCGAGGAAAGAGATTCGGTGAAAAAGCCGGAGCTCTGGAAATTTGTATCAGGCATATCGGGCCTCTTTCTGGTCCTGGATCTGCGGAAAGGGTGGTCAGCCGGTCCAACCTAGGCCGGCGGCGATGCAGTTCATGCTTTGCAAAAGCGGCACGGAAAGTGCTTGCCGTTCGCTTTGGCGCGCCTGGCGCAAGAGGTCAATTTGCAGGCGGTTGAGCTGGTCAAGGGCGATCCGGTTGCGTTCGAACCCGTCGCGGAACATCGGGAACCGCGCGGCGAGACTGTCCTGGCTGGTGATTTGCAGGATCGCCGAGCAGGTCAGCTGGTACTCCTCGCGGATCATCCCGAACAGGGTGTTGGCCAGATCGCGGTCGGTGACAAGGCTGGCATAGCCAGCGGCGACATCCATATCCGCCTGCACCAGGCTCTTCTCGATCTCGTCAACCACCATGCGAAACAACGGGTTAGAGGAGAACATCCGCGACAGGAGCAGCCTGCCGCTTTCGCCGCGCACCGAAAGGAAGGAGGTGATCGCGGATCCGAAACCATACCAGCCGGTCAGCATATGACGGTTCTGGGACCAGGCGAAGACCCAGGGGATGGCACGCAGATCAGCGAGCGTCTTTGCCCCGTGGCGCCGCGCCGGCCGCGAGCCCAGTTTCAACGCTGACAATTCGCCGACCGGGCTCGCCTCTTCGAAATAGCGAACGAAATCCGGGCTCTCGACCAGGCGTGACCAGACCGCTTGCGACATGCCGGAAAGGGCGACAAGGGCTTCGTCCTGGTCAGGATGGACCAGCGATCCCTGCGACCCCGAGCTGGCGGTATGGGTCAGAACCGCGGCGGTGAGCAACTCCATATTGTAGAGAGCTGTGCCGCGATTGGCATATTTTGCGGAAACCACTTCGCCTTGCTCGGTGAGTTTAAGCGCGCCGCCGATGGTGCCGCCGGGCTGCGCCGCAATGGCGCGTTCTGTGGGGGCGCCACCCCGGCTGGCTGAACCACCGCGACCGTGAAAGAAACTGGGACGGAAACCATGTGCGGCCAGTGTTGCCGTGATCCGCCGCTGGGCGCGGTGCAATTCCCAGGTCGAACAGAGGAAGCCACCGTCTTTCCCGGAATCGGAATAGCCCAGCATAACCTCGACATGGCCGCGTTTTCCCGAAGGCCAGCGCGAAAGGCATTGTTTTTCAACAACTCTTCCAGAATTTCCGGGCCAGCGCGCAGATCGGCAATGGTTTCGAACAGCGGCACGACGACCAGCGCGGAGCGCCGGGGCAGGCACCGGCGGCATAGCGCGTGAGCAGATGTACTGCGAGAATATCCTCGGCAGAGCGTGCCATTGACACGATGAAAGGGCCAAACGCCTCGGGGTCATGCCCGCTTTCGCGGGTGAGCCGCAGCAGCGCGAGCAGATCCTGCGCGACCGGCCCGAGGTCAGTATCCTGGATTTGGGGCAGTTCGGGGTCGGCGAGGGCGCGCCGGATTTCCGCAGCACCGGCAGGGTGCCACTGCGGGCGCTGATCCCTTGCGCGGCCCAGATCTCATCCAGGACCGCGTTGATAATGGTCGAATTTTGCCGCAGATCCAGCGCGGCGGTGCGAAACCCGAAAACCTCGGCCCGCCAGCCCACCGGGCGGATCCAGGCCCTTGCGAGATCGCCGGCACCGATGGCGAGCAGGGCGGCTTCGACACTGTTCAGATCACCGACCAGTTCATGCGGACCGCGATAGGCGGTCGCAGTGCCATCCCGGCTTGCGATCAGCCGGGCGAGGATCGCGCTTAACGCCTGTCGGAAAATCTCATTGGGATTGCGTTGGTTATGTGGCGTGCCGCTCCGGCTTTGCACGATGACGGCGGCCAGTGCGGCCATATTGCTCTCGGGACCGGCACGATGCGGCAGGAAATGCTGAGCCGCCGCGCGGCGCGCTCGACCCCTTCAATATGGCAGGCGAGCGCGGCCAGTCTTCCGGCGCTGATCGCGGCTCGCGTCACCTCTGCCGTCACATTGGGATTGCCGTCGCGGTCGCCGCCAATCCAGGTGTTGAACCGCAGACAGGGACGTTCCGATACCGCCGATTGTGGGGCGAATGCGGCGCGCGCATCGATAAAGCGTTCATAAAGCTGGGGAACCGCGTCAAAGAGGCTGTTGCGGAAAAATTGCAGGCCCCAATTGATCTCATCGGTGAGGCTGGGGCGTTCCAGCCGCAATTCCCCGGTCAGCCACAGAAGCTCGATCTCGCAGCGGATCTCTATATAGAGGGCTTCGCGCTCGCGCGGGGTCCAGCGTTGGGTCTCCAGCTCGACAAGGCGGCGATAGATGCGGCGGTGAATTTCAAGAATTGTGACCCGTTTCGCCTCGGTCGGATGCGCGGTCATCGTCGGCACCACCGCGAGTTTTGCGACCGCCGCGTCAATTGCGGCGGAGTCCATCCCCTGCTGGGCGAGGCCTGCGAAGGCCGCCGCAAAAGAGCCGGGAACATTCTCTGCCCCCTCTCGCGCTTCGATCCGGCGGCGCTGACGCATCGCGTCATTTTCCTCGGCGATCCGCGACAGCTGAAAGCGGATGTTCAGCGCCTGGAGATAGGGGATAGCGCG
The DNA here is from genome assembly GCF_030052995.1 of Gemmobacter sp. 24YEA27. NCBI lineage: Bacteria > Pseudomonadati > Pseudomonadota > Alphaproteobacteria > Rhodobacterales > Paracoccaceae > Gemmobacter > Gemmobacter sp. 24YEA27. Next base: position 1,645,955 of record NZ_JASJPW010000001.1, read on the forward strand.
GTCATCGGCGGGAATCGGGGCGGTCGCGCCAGTGGCAAGCCAGGTGGCGACTTCAGGCGCACGCTGGGTCACCACTTCCGCCAGCAGGTCATGCAACAGGTGGCGCAGCGCGGCCGCATCGCTGTCTGCCGGCAGGCCCGGATCAGGCATCACCCGGTTCATCATGCCACCCTGTCGCGAGGAGCGCGGCCCTCAAAGAAATCGACCAGGTTTTCGAAGACGCGGAACCCCATGGCCTCACGGGTTTCGCGGGTTGCCGATCCCAGATGCGGCAACAGCACAAGATTGTCGCTGTTGAGAAGATCTGCCGGGATCTGTGGTTCGCGCTCAAACACATCAAGCCCGGCGCCACCGATCGTGCCATACCAGAGTGCACGGGAAAGCGCATGTTCATCAACCACTTCGCCGCGCGCGGTGTTGATCAGGAAGGCGCCGGGCCGCATCAGGTCGAGGCGCCGCGCATTGATCAGATGCCGGTTTGCCGCGCCCCGGGGCAGTGGAGCGAGACGAAATCGCAGGCCGGCAAGAGGTCTTCGATGGTTTCCACCTGCACCGCGTTGTAGCGGGCAAGCACCTCCGGCGCGATTGCCGAGCGGTTTTGCACCAGGATCTTCATGCCAAAACCGTGATGCGCGCGCTGCGCCATTGCCTGGCCGATACGGCCAAAACCGATGATGCCCAGCGTTGCGCCCGAGACCCGCGTGCCGATCATATGGGTCGGCCGCCAGCCGGTCCATTTGCCATCCCGGACCTCGCGTTCGCCTTCACCGGCACGCCGCGCCACCATCAGCATCAGCGTCATGGCGATATCGGCGGTGCATTCGGACAGCACATCAGGCGTATTCGTCACCATGATGCCGCGATCCTTCGCAGATCCGGTGTCGATATGGGAAAAGCCAACCCCATAATTTGCAAGGATTTTTACCCGCGCCGGGGCCTCGCAAAAGGCCTCGGCGGGGAGTTTGTCAGTCACCGTCGGAAGAACAGCATCATAGCTGCGAAAGGCGTCCCGGAACTCTGCGAGCCCCAGAGGCCGGTCGGCCCGGTTCAGATCGGTGTCGAAGATCTCCGACATTTTCGCCTCGACCGCGGCGGGCCAGCGGCGGGTGACAAGAACCTTTGGTTTTGCAGCCATGATGCGTTCCCCCCTTGCGGTTCAGGCGGCGTTCAGCACGCGGGCGATGGTCTCACCGATGACCGAGGGGTTCTCGGCCACGGTGACGCCGGCGGCAGTGAGGATCTCGACCTTTTCGCTGGCGCTTTCGCCAAAGGCCGAGATGATCGCGCCGGCATGACCCATCGTGCGGCCCTTCGGTGCGGTGAGGCCGGCGATATAGGCGACCACCGGTTTCGTCATGTTTTCCTGGATCCAGGCGGCGGCTTCGGCCTCTTGGGGGCCGCCGATTTCACCGATCAGGCAGACAATATGGGTGTCGGGATCCTTCTCGAACTGCTCGAGAATATCGCGGAAGGATGAGCCGTTGATCGGATCGCCGCCGATGCCGACGCTGGTCGAAACCCCGATGCCGCGATCTTTCAGCTGCTGAGCCGCCTCATAGCCCAGCGTGCCGGAGCGCCCGACAATCCCCACATGACCGGGCAGATAGATATGCCCCGGCATGATGCCGACCAGCGATTTCCCGGGAGAAATGGTGCCGGCGCAGTTCGGCCCGGTCAGGACCATGCGCTTTTCCTTGGGGTAGCGCATCATATAGCGTTTGACGCGGATCATGTCCTGGGCCGGGATGCCGTCGGTGATGCAGACGCAGTAGCGGATGCCGCCATCCGCGGCCTCCATAATGCTGTCAGCGGCGAAGGGCGGGGGAACGAAGACAAGGCTTGCTTCGGCGCCGGTGGCCTCGACCGCTTGTTTTACCGTGTCGAAAACCGGAACGCCGTGGACGGTCTCGCCCGCCTTGCCAGGCACGACGCCGCCGACGAGGTTGGTGCCGTAATCCAGCATTTCCTTTGCATGGAACTGCGCCATGCGGCCAGTAATACCCTGGATGATGACGGGGGTGTTTCTGTCGAGAAAGATGCTCATTTCACGATCCTCATCCGGGTGTTCTGGGTTTTGTCGTTTTTCCAGGCCGAAACAGCGCGATCTGCTGCCTCCATCAGCGAAGTCGCGCGGATGATCGGCAGCCCGCTTTTCGCAAGGATCTTCAGCCCTTCCTCGACATTAGTGCCCGCGAGCCGCACCACGACCGGCACATCGACCGGATTGGCCTGCAAAGCCTGGACCACACCTTCGGCCACCCAGTCGCAGCGGTTGATGCCGGCGAAGATGTTCACAAGGATCGCCTGAACGTTTTCATCCGAGTTCACGAGGCGAAACGCCTTCGCCACCCGCTCGGGCGTCGCGCCGCCGCCGATATCGAGGAAGTTCGCGGGCTCGCCACCCGCCAGCTTGATCGTATCCATCGTCGCCATGGCAAGCCCGGCGCCGTTCACGATGCAGCCGATATTGCCGGACAGGCCGATGTAAGAGAGGCCGCGATCCGCCGCGCGGCTTTCGCGCGGGTCTTCCTGGCTTTTGTCGCGCAGCTCGGCAATGGCCGGGTGGCGGAACAGGGCATTGGTATCAAAGGTCATTTTCGCGTCGAGCGCCAGGATGCGGCGGTCGGCCGTGATCACCAGCGGGTTGATCTCGACCATGGTCGCGTCAAGCTCGGTGAAGGCGCGGTAGCAGCCTTGCAGCGTGCGCACCATCTGTTGGATCATGTCGGTCGGGATCTTCAGTGCAAACGCGATTTCCCGCGCTTGGAATTCCTGAAGGCCCACTGCCGGCTCGACCGTCGAGCGCACGATGCTTTCCGGGCGGGTGGCCGAGATTTCTTCGATCTCCATCCCGCCTTCCGAAGAGGCGACGATCATCACCCGCTGCGACGAGCGGTCGAGCACGAAGCCGAGATAGATCTCGCGCTCGAACGGCACTGCCGCCTCGACATAGATACGGTAAATGCCCTTGCCTTCGGCGCCGGTCTGATGCGTGACCAGACGGCGGCCGAACATCTCATTGGTGGCGTCCTGGATCTCATGTTCCGAAGAACAGATCTTGACGCCGCCGGCCTTGCCACGCCCGCCGGCATGGACCTGGGCCTTCACGATCCAGCGTGAGCCCCCATTTCCCTTGCGCGGTAAGCCGCCTGTTCGGGGCTGTAAGCCAGCGCCCCATCCGGAATTGCGACACCGAAACGGTGAAGTATCTCTTTCGCCTGATATTCATGAATGTCCATGCGCGGCCCTCCCTGACCGGTTATGGTTGTGAATTTCCGCGTTTTTTTTCGCGGTTGGTGTCTGGCTGCGGGCGATGCCGCAGCCAGGGAAACGGCTTATTCTGCCGCCAGCGCCATCGAGCGCGAATTGGATTTACGCCAGAATTCCTCGGCCGCCGCGACGCCGGAGCCCGCCTCGATCGGGATGCCCACATCGCGCATCGACATCTCGGCACCGCCAAGCGCCATCATCAGCATCAGCTCGTTCAGATCGCCGAGATGGCCGATGCGGAAGACCTTGCCGGCCACGACCGACAGCCCGGCGCCAAGCGACAGGCCGTAACGGTCATAGGCGCGCGCGATCACCTTGCGGGCGTCATGACCTTCGGGCACGACGATGGCGCTGACGGTGTCGGAATGCCATTTTGGCTCTTTCGCGCAGAGAGTCATATTCCAGGCCGAGACTGCGCGACGCACGCCTTCGGCAAGGAATTTATGCCGCGCCCAGATGTTCTCGATCCCTTCCGCATTGATGCGGTCGAGCGAGGCGCGCAACCCGCGCAGCATGTTCATCGGCGGCGTGTAGGGGAAGTAACCGGTCGCGTTGGTCGCGGTCATATCCTTGAAGTCAAAGTAGCAGCGGCGCAGCCCGTTGGTTTTCGAGGCCTCGAGCGCCTTCTGGCTGACCCCGATGATCGCCAGGCCCGCCGGCATCATAAAGCCTTTTTGCGAGCCGGCGACCGCGAGGTCGACACCCCAGTCATCCATGCGGAACTCGATCGACCCGATGGAGGAGATGCCGTCAACGTAAAGCAAAGCCGGGTGATCGCACTGATCCATCACTTTTCGAACACCGGCGATATCCGAGGTCACCCCGGTCGCGGTCTCGTTATGGCAGGCGAGGATCGCCTTGATCTCGCGCTTTTTATCGGCGCTGAGGCGCTCGGCCAGCTTGTCGAGCGGCACGCCGGTGCCCCATTCACAGTCGATGGTTTCGACATCGAGGCCAAGGCGCTGGCAGAGATCAACCCAGAGCACAGAGAATTGTCCGAAACGCGGCGCCAGAACCTTGTCTCCGGGCGACAGTGTATTGGTGATCGAGGCTTCCCAGCCGCCGGTCCCGGTTGCCGGGAACACGAAGACCTGACCGGTTTCGGTGTGGAAGACCTTCTTCAGATCCTGGAACAGCGGCAGCACCAGTGCAGGCACATCGGGCGAACGATGATCCTCCATCGGCACGTCGATCGCTTTGCGAATCGCCTCGGGCACATTGGTTGGGCCGGGGACGAAAAGGCCGCGGATACCTTGCATAACAGTCCTCCCATGGGTCGGCGTCGGGTTATTCCCTTCTCGCCGTGAATAATCGTTGACCTCAGGGAATACTTGTTATGAAAGTTTCACAACGGAACTACCTCCTGCTTTTGGCCTTCTGTTTGGGTGGGAAAAAACCTGCCAGAATGTCTTGATATGCGGATGTATACCGAAAATTTACCTATCCAGACGGGTAGGTTTTTAAGCGGAAGGGTTGTGAATGCAAGCGCTTAGCCCCGCGTCCCGACAGATCTCGCTCGCGCTGGCGGACAGCAATCCGCTGGTTCTGGGCGCGATGTCCGAGATTTTCGACCGTGATCCCCGATTCTCACTGGTCGCCACCAGTTCAAGCGCCGAGGGGTTTCTTGGTGCCGTGATGCGGGTGCCGGTGGAACTGGGGATTATCGACTGGCGGATCCCCGTGCTTGGCGGCCAGAAGTTGATCGAGGTGCTGCGCGATCAGCCCAATGCGCCCCGGCTGATCGTCTATGGCGATGACCAGAACGGTGAACTTCCCCGCAAGTCGATGATCGCCGGTGCCGCCGGTTTTGTCGCGCGCTCCACCTCGGTCGAGAAGCTGGTCGATACCTGTCTCGCAGTCGCGTCGGGCCAGATGGTTTTCCCCTTTCTCGACGTGCGCGAGTTGCAGACCGATCCGATCCACCAGCTGACGCGGCGCGAAAAATCGCTGCTGGAGGCATTGGCACGCGGGCTGACGAATCGCGACCTGGCGGGCGATTTCGGCATCTCGGCCAATACGGTGAAGTTTCACTTGTCGAACCTTTATGAGAAGCTCGGCGTCCACAGCCGTGCTCAGGCAATCGCGTGGTTCTACTCGCATCAGCAGAGCGGTGATGCCGGGGCGGCGCGGCTCGCATTTACGGCGCAGAAATAATATTTCTTGACAGGAAAGTAATTTTCTTTCTCGCATTGGGTCAGCACAGATCACATCCTGAGGAGGATCCACAATGAGCTTTCACCCCATCGAACAGGCGCCCGCACGGCTGAACCGCAGCGAATTGGCGGTTCCGGGAAGCCAGCCGCAACTGTTTGAAAAGGCAGCGCAATCTGACGCGGATATGGTGTTCCTCGATCTCGAGGATGCGGTGGCGCCCGATGACAAGGCCCAGGCCCGCAAGAATATCATCAAGGCCCTGAACGAGATGGATTGGGGCAAGAAAACCATGTCGGTGCGAATCAACGGGCTCGATACGCATTACATGTATCGCGATGTTGTCGATATCGTGGAGCAGGCGGGCGAGCGGCTCGACCTGATCATGATCCCGAAAGTGGGCACCGCCGCCGATGTCTATGCTGTCGATATGCTGGTGACGCAGATCGAGGATGCAAAGGGCTATAAGAAGCGAATCGGTTTTGAACATATCATCGAGACCGCGCTTGGCATGCAGAACGTGACCGAGATCGCGGGCGCATCCAAACGCAATGAGAGCCTGCATTTCGGCGTGGCCGATTACGCGGCCTCGACCCGCGCCCGCACCACGATCATCGGCGGTGTGAACCCGGATTATTCGGTGCTGACCGACCCGCTGGAAGATGGCACCCGCGCTGTCCATTGGGGGGATATGTGGCATTACGCGCTGGCGCGGATGGTGGTTGCGGCGCGCGCGAACGGGCTGCGCCCGGTGGACGGGCCGTTCGGTGATTTCTCGGATCCCGATGGCTATCGCGCGGCGGCAAAGCGCGCGGCAGTGCTGGGCTGCGAGGGCAAATGGGCGATCCATCCGAGCCAGGTTGCGCTGGCCAATGAGGTCATGAGCCCGTCCGAGGCCGAGGTCACCCGCGCACAACGTATCCTTGAGGCGATGGCGAAAGCGGCGTCGGAAGGCAAAGGGGCTGTTTCGCTTGACGGGCGGCTGATTGACTATGCGTCGATCCGTCAGGCAGAAGTTCTTGTCGAGAAAGCAAAACAGATCGCAGGGTAAGACATGACCATGGGAGAGGGCGCGGCCCGGGCTGAGATTTCGGGGCTGCGCGAAGAAGCGCGGGCGTTGTTCGCGCGTGCGGTTCAGGCGGCGGATCCGGCACTGGCGCTCCGGCGCGCGCTGGAGACTGCGCCCTTTCCTCTGGCGCCCGGGCGCCAGATCGTCATCGCCGTCGGTAAGGCGGCGGTGCCGATGGTGGCCGAAGCGCTGCGGCATCTGTCGCCCGAGGCCGAGGTCATTCTGGTGACGAATTATGAGAATGCCGCGTCCCTGCCCGATGGGTTCGGGCGCGTGCAGGTTTTTGCCTCAGGTCATCCGGTGCCCGATGAGAATGGGCTGCGCGCCGGTCAGGCGGTGATCACGGCGTTGAACGGGGCAGGGGCGGATGATCGGGTGATCGCGCTGATCTCGGGCGGTGGCTCGGCGCTGTTGCCGGCGCCGGTCGAGGGCGTCAGCCTTGCGGACAAGGCCGAAGTGAACCGGCTTTTGCTCGCGGGCGGGCTTGATATCACTCAGATGAACCTGATTCGGCAGAACCTGTCGCAGCTGAAAGGCGGCGGCATGTTGCGGCTGGCGGCACCGGCGCCGGTTTCGGCCTGGATCCTTTCCGATGTGATTGGCGATGATCTGCGCACGATCGCGAGCGGCCCGACCGTAGCGCCTCTGGGCGGGCGGGCGGCGGCGGGCGACATCCTGCGCAAGGCCGGGCTGTGGGAGGCCTTGCCCGCATCGGTCCGGGCGCATCTGAGTGCTGCGGAAGAGGAATCCCCGCCACCCATGGCTGCGCTGAACCTGCTGATCGGGTCGAACCGGCAAAGCCTGGAAGCGATCCGCGATGACGCGGGCCATCCGGTGGTGATCATGGATCAGCCGCTGACCGGTGATGTGGGGGCTGCGGCAGAGACGATTCTCGCGGCGGCGGAACAGGCCGCGCCCGGGGCCTGCTTGATCTGGGGTGGTGAGACCACAGTGACGCTGCGGGGAGACGGTAAAGGCGGTCGAAATCAAGAGCTTGCGCTTCGTGTGGCGCTTGGGGCCACGCGCATCAGCCGGCCCTGGGTCTTTCTGTCTGGCGGCACTGACGGGCGCGACGGGCCAACCGATGCGGCGGGCGGGCTGGTCGATACCGGATCGGCTGCGCGGATGCGCGGAAGCGTCGATCCCGAAGCTTTGCTTGCGAATAATGATTCCAACAAGGCGCTGGCGGCCTCGGGTGATCTTCTGATCACCGGCGCCAGTGGCACCAATGTGGCCGATGTGCAGATCCTGCTGATCGGTTGAGCCTCAGGCGGGAAGTCCCGAGGCGGGAAGGTCATTGACCAGCACATGCGCGACCCGGGTGAAGGTCGCGCGCATCCTGTCGACATGCGGGCCGCTGAGCCCACAATCGAGGATTGCCTGATCCATCAGCGCGAGCCAGTCATCGGCATCGCCTGCGCGGATCGGGATATGGGCGTGCATTGTCTTCACGTCCATATTTCCATGTTTTTCAAGGTAATAGCGTCGGCCGCCCAGAAAACCGGAGAGAAAGTTGAACTGTTCTTCCCGCACATGGCTCAGCCCATGGCCGCGGAAATGCAGATGCAGGATCTGCCGGCCGCGCGGGTCGGTCTCGACCAGGTCATAGAAACGGTTGACGAGGCGCCTGAGCGCCTCCTCTCCGCCGATCTGGTCGAGGATGCTGGTCATTGCGACTGCGACCTCACGATTGCGGCCTCACGACTGGGGGCGCGTCTTTTTCGGATCGTAATGCGACAGCGTCACGATCTTCGCGGGCAGGCGCTTTTGCTGCCCGTCAAGCTTGCCGACCTCAACCTCGGTCCCGGGTTCCGAATGCGAGATATCAACGCGGGCCAGCGCGATATTCTTCTTCAGGAGCGGTGAGCGCATCGACGAGGTCACCACCCCGATTTGCGCACGACCGATATGAATGCAATCGCCATGCCCGACCGAGACATTCGAATCGATGTCGAGCCCGACAAACTTATGCATCGGGTTTTCCTTGCGCCGGACCAGCGCATCACGCCCGATAAAATCGTCCGTCTTGCCCTTCAGCGGCACGGTAAAGCCGATGCCGGCTTCGAACGGGTCGGTCTGATCGGTGAAGTCGTAATTTGCAAAGATCAGCCCGGCTTCGATCCGGAGCATGTCCAGCGCCAGCAGGCCCATCGGGCGCAGCCCGTGTTCGGGGCCTTTTTCCCAAATGGCGTCAAAGACTTCGCCCGCATGTTTCGGGTGGCACCAGACTTCATAGCCCAGCTCGCCGGTGTAGCCCGTGCGCGAGATGACAACCGGGATGCCCTGGTCATGACCGATCCGGCCGACGGTAAAGCGGAACCAGGCCAGCTCCTGGATCTTCGGCTGATGCGGCGGCGTCCAGATCACTTTGTCGAGCAGGTCGCGGCTTTCCGGCCCCTGCACGGCGAGGTTATGCAGCTGGTCGGTGGAATCGCGGATCAGCACTTTCAGGCCCAGCTTTTCGGCCTGTTCGCGCAGCCAGGTGCCGGAATATTCGTCACCGCAGACCCAGCGGAAGTTATTGTCGCCAAGCTTGAAGATGGTGCCGTCGTCGATCATGCCGCCATGCGGATAGCACATCGCCGAGTAGACGATCTGGCCGGTGGTCAGCTTTTTCACATCGCGCGTCAGCGTGTATTGCATCAGCGCCTCAGAATCCGGCCCGGTGATCTCGTATTTCCGCAGCGCGGAAAGGTCCATGATCACCGATTTCTGACGGGCCGCGAGGTATTCCTCGGTCGGGCCGGCCTCGGCAAAGGAATTAACCAGCCAGAACCCTTTATACTCCACAAAGTTGCGGGTGAGTTTGGACAGGCGGTCGTGGAACCCGGTTTCCCTGGTCATCTTCGGCTCCGAATCTGGGGTCGCGCGGAAAGCGACGGCGCGGCTGAATTTCTGCGTGGCCGCATAGGTGCGGACATGAATGTCGGTCGGGTTCCAGCCATTGGCGGCCGAGGTGTCATCGGGGCAGGCCGAATTGACGCAGACGATGTCGGTCAGGGCACGCAGCAGGACATAATCGCCCGGGCGCGACCAGGGTTCATCGGCATACATGACGCCATGATCATCGACGCCGGTGTTGAAGAAGAAGTTCGCTGCCATCCAGCCGCCGCGCGGGCCAATGCCATGCGGTGCGAGGACTGCGTTGAAGTTCTCGGTACAGTTCACATGGCCCGGATAGCCGATATCGTCGTAATATTTGGCATAACAGGCCAGCGAGAAGGCATCATGGCGCCCGCAGGTGTCCTGGATCACCTCGACCAGCGGCGTGAAGTCCTGGTCGTAATATTTCGCGTGCAGGCCCGGCATCGGATAGGCATGGCCCATGACCGAACGGGTCGCGGTGACGTCCAGCGCATGTTCGATGCCGCGATCCAGCTTGCGGGCGTCAAAGCACTGGAAATCGGTGCATTGGCGGCCATCAACATCAAGGATCTGGATATACTCGCCCGCCTTGACCACATAGGCCTCTGCCGTGGCCGAACGCACCCGCACCTCTTGCAGCGGGTCCGACAGTGGGTCGGGCAGCTCGGATTTCAGCGCGAAATTCGCCTCGGCGCGTTTGACAAAGACCGTGAGCGGCGTCGCGGTGTCCTGGCCATCGGGATCCATATCGCCGCCAGGCGCCGCCACCACCAGAAAGCCTTCGCGGCTGGCGGTGAAATCGACCGAGGTGCGCGCCGGGGTATCGGCGGCAAAAAAGCGGCTGGCCTTTGCCCCCGCCAGATCGAGGCCAAGACGCTCAAGCCCCTGGCGCATCCGCGCAAGGCTCGGCTCACCCGAGGCCAGCAGGGCTTTCAGGCCGCTTGCGTCACTGTCGCCGCCAAGCCCCAGCAGGGCCGGATCGATCCGCCCGTCCGGGCCTGCCGCCAGCACCTCACAGGGCTGGCCGCCCTCGTCATTGATCACCGTGATCCGGTCGCCGGTGCCGATCCGGATCATCATCGCGCCGGCGCCCGGCACCGAATAGCGTTCGGTGCCTTTGGGCAGCATCAGCCCGGCGGGGCGGATGATCTGGCTGGGTCTGGGCGGGCCCGGGATCACGTCGGGATAAGCCTGGTCGAGCATCGCATCCTCCATCACGCCATTGGCGTATGCAGAAAATAAGTTTACGCTGAGGAATATTCTAGGCCCGGGCAAGCGCAAGTCAACGGAAACCACAGGCTCTTTTACTGATAAAGCGACCGAAAGGGCGGGGGGCTCAGCTTTGCAGCCAGCCCGCCGCGATCTGGCGTTGATGCGCGGTCACTGCGTTGCGCATCAGGATCGCCACGGTGACCGGGCCGACACCGCCCGGAACCGGCGTGATCCAGCCCGCGACCTCTTTGACGCGGTCGGTGTCGACATCGCCGACGATCCGCACAGTGCCATCGGGATCGGTCACCTGGTTGATGCCGATATCAATGACGGCGGCACCGGGCTTGATCATGTCCGGCCCGATCAGATGCGCCTTGCCGACGGCGACCACCACGGCATCAGCGCGACGCGAATGCATGGCAAGGTTGCGCGTCATATGGTGGCAGATCGTCACCGTCGCCCCCTCGGCCATCAGAAGAAACGCCGCCGGTTTGCCGACGATCTCGGAATGGCCGATCATCACGACCTCCAGCCCCTGCATCTGAAGGCCGGTTTCACGAAGCAGTTCAACCGCGGCTGCGGCGGTACAGGGCGCCATCGCCACGTCATTATAGACGATATTGCCGATCGAGGCGGGGTTCATCCCCTCGACATCCTTCAGCGGATGGATCGCCGATTGCAGCGAGCGCACATTGATATGCGCCGGCACCGGACGCTGCAGGATGATCCCCAGCACATCGTCGCGGTCATTCATCTCGACGATCAGGCGCTTGGCCTCTTCCTGGGTGATCTCGGACGGCCAGAGCTGCTGGTCAAACGGGATCCCAGCTGCCGCAGCGCCCCGCGCCTGGTTGCGCACATAGACCGCCACCTCGGGCGAGGGGCCAATCGAGACCGAGACCAGCCGCCCGATGGGGCGGGTGGCCGAAGCCTCCTGCACTTTGGCCCGAACCTCGGCAAGGAGGCGCTGTTGCACCGCCTTGCCGTCGATGAAACGGTGGTCGCTTACAGTCACGCGGTCAGACCTTCGGGTTCGGAGAGATTATTGGCGCGGCAGGCCGCCGTCAGAGTATTCGCCAGCAGGCAGGCAATGGTCATCGGGCCAACGCCACCCGGCACCGGGGTGATGGCACCGGCCACAGCGGCAGCGCTTTCATAATGCACGTCGCCGACAAGCTTTGCCTTGCCGTCGCGCTCGATCCGGTTGATGCCGACATCAATCACGGTTGCGCCCGGTTTCACCATATCGCCGGTGATCATTTCGGGGCGGCCAACAGCGGCGACGAGGATGTCCGCGCCACGGCAGACTTCCGCGAGGTCTTTGGTGCGGCTATGCGCGATGGTCACGGTGCAGCTGTCGCCCAGCAAAAGCTGCGCCATCGGCTTGCCGACGATATTCGAGCGCCCGACCACGACCGCATTCAGCCCCGCGAGCTTGCCATGGTGATCACGCAGCATCATCAGGCAGCCCAGCGGCGTGCAGGGCACCATCGACTTCTGCCCGGTGCCCAGAAGACCCACATTCGAGATATGGAACCCGTCGACATCCTTCGCCGGATCGATCCGGTTGATCACCAGCTCGGAATTCAGATGGCCGGGCAGCGGCAGCTGCACGAGGATGCCATGCACCGCCGGGTCAGCGTTCAGCCTGTCGATCAGAGCCAGCAGATCGGCCTCAGACGTATCCGCTTCCAGCTTATGCTCGAAGGAATTCATCCCCGAGGCCTTGGTCTGGATGCCTTTGTTTTTGACATAGACCGCCGAAGCCGGATCCTGACCCACCAGCACCACGGCCAGACCTGGGACAAGACCCTTCTCAGCCTTCAGCCGCGCGACATGTGCCGCGACCTGATCCCGTACCTTTTCGGCAAAAGCCTTGCCGTCGATCACCTTCGCCGCCATCCGATAATCCTTCCTGTGTGACGCCTGGCCCTGTCTGAGCGGGCAGGTTTATCCGTTCCTGTCCCTGAGGCTGTCCGGCCCCAGGTGGCTTTCCTCACGCGCGATCGACCAGTCGATCAGCCGCCGCCAAAGCTTCTCCACCAGGTCGGGGGGCAGGCCTTCACGCGCGGCATGGGCGCGGACATTGGCCACCACTTCCTCAACCCGGGAGGGGATCCGTGCAGGCAGATCCACCCCGGCCTTGATCGACGCCGCCCGGTCGATAAACCGCGCCCTCAGAGCGAACAGCCGGACCAGTTCCTGATCCAGCGCATCAATTCCGGCGCGGATTTCCGCCATGGTCGAGCAGTCTTCCGGCTTTTGCATCTCATGCCCTCCGCAAACATCGCCCCTGACTTATGCCAGCACGCCCTTAGCGAAAAGCCCTCTTCCTCTTGACGTAAATACTAGGCAGGGGGACGGGGGGCACAAAGCCCCCCGTCCCGATATCATACTGAGCGAAAGCTCAGAACTGACCCGTGATCAGAACAGACCTTCAACCTGGCCCGCTTCATTGAGGCGGATGGTCTCAGCTGCCGGCACGCGCGGCAGGCCCGGCATGGTCATGATCTCACCGCAGATCGCCACGACGAAACCGGCACCAGCCGACAGACGCACTTCGCGGACCGGGATCGTATGGCCTTCGGGCGCGCCGCGCAGATTCGGATCGGTCGAGAAGCTGTACTGGGTTTTCGCCATGCAGACCGGCAGATTGCCGTACCCGGCAGCTTCCCAGGCCTTCAGCTGGTCACGCACCGACTTGTCGGCAATGACTTCGCCTGCGTGATAGATGCGCTTGGCGATGGTCTCGATCTTGGCGAAAAGCCCCATATCATCCGGGTAGAGCGGAGCGAAATTGGACTTGCCGCCTTCGGCCAGCTCGACGACTTTCTTCGCCAGATCTTCGATCCCGGCCGAGCCCTGGGCCCAGTGCTTGCACAGGATCGCTTCGGCGCCCTGTTCCGCGACATAGGCTTTGACCGCTTCGACCTCGGCATCGGTGTCCGAATAGAAGTGGTTGATGGCAACCACAACCGGAACGCCAAAGCCTTTGACGTTTGCGATGTGACGGCCAAGGTTCGGACAGCCCTTCTTCACCGCATCAACGTTTTCAGCGCCGAGATCGGCTTTCGCCACGCCGCCATTCATCTTCATCGCGCGAACCGTGGCCACGATCACGGCAGCCGAAGGCTTCAGGCCGGCCTTGCGGCATTTGATGTCGAAGAACTTCTCGGCACCAAGGTCAGCCCCGAAACCGGCTTCCGTCACCACATATTCGCCAAGCTTCAGCGCGGTGCGGGTCGCGATCACCGAGTTACAGCCATGCGCGATATTCGCGAACGGGCCGCCATGGACAAAGGCCGGATTGTTTTCCAGCGTCTGCACCAGGTTCGGCTGCATCGCGTCTTTCAGCAGCACCGTCATCGCGCCATCGGCTTTGATGTCGCGGCAATAGACCGGCTTTTTCTCGCGGGTGTAAGCCACGATGATGTCGCCCAGACGTTTTTGCAGGTCTTCCAGATCCTTCGACAGGCAGAGGATCGCCATGACTTCCGAGGCCACGGTGATGTCAAAGCCGGTCTGACGCGGGAAGCCGTTCGAGACGCCACCAAGCGAGATGACCGCATCACGCAGCGCGCGGTCATTCATATCCATCACGCGGCGCCATGCGATGCGGCGCTCGTCGATGTCGAGCTCATTGCCCCAGTAAATGTGGTTGTCGATCATGCAGGACAGCAGGTTATGCGCGGCCGTGATCGCGTGGAAGTCACCGGTGAAGTGGAGGTTCATCTCCTCCATCGGCACGACCTGGGCCATGCCGCCACCGGCTGCGCCACCCTTCATGCCGAAATTCGGGCCAAGCGAGGCCTCGCGGATACAGATCACCGCTTTTTTGCCGATGCGGTTCAGGCCATCGCCCAGACCCACGGTGGTGGTGGTCTTGCCTTCGCCCGCCGGGGTCGGGTTGATCGCGGTCACGAGGATCAGCTTGCCATCAGGCTTGCCTTCCAGCGAACGGATGAACTCCTGGCCGACCTTGGCCTTGTCATGGCCGTAAGGCAGCAGATGCTCGGACGGGATCCCCAGCTTCGAGCCGATCTCCATGATCGGCTTTTTCTTCGCTTCCCGTGCAATCTCGATATCAGACTTAAACGCCATTGTGGCTCTCTCCCGTTGGCACTTTTCCCGACTGATGCATCCTTGTGGCGGATGGCACCAGATTCCCTTAACGCGTCCGGCCCCGGCAGGCCCGTCTCACCGGGCTCCTCACCCGGGCGGCGGGCGCGGCAGCTCTGGCTGACGCGCTATTATTCTCGATAATAAATAGATATTCCTGACGGTCAACAAGTGACAGGGTCACAAACCCAGTTTCGCGCGATTTCTCTCCCATCTGGCGCAGCCCCCTGGTGCCGGGGGCGCTGACACTGCCCGCAAATGTCGCACGGGCCAGAGAACATGATGTTTATTTGCTCTGTGCGGCTGAAACCGGCAATTCAGTGTAAATTTCCGTAGCCCGCAGAAAGAGTTCGCAGATGCGCGATTCTCTTGCCTTCAAACGGGTGGTAGCGCAAACAATAGCAGTGGCGCCGCAGCAGCACACCAAAACAAGGAATATCGGCGATGAGCGACCAGGCCCCGATCCTGACCCTGACCCTCAATCCGGCGCTGGATATGGCAACGGATGTGGCCGAGATGCTCCCGGGCTGCAAGCTGCGCTGTTCCGAGCCGATGCTTGATCCCGGGGGCGGCGGGCTGAATGTCAGCCGGGCGATTCTCGCGCTTGGCGGTGACAGTCTGGCTTTGGTGGCGATCGGAGGGCTGACCGGCGACCGGCTCTCGGGCCTGATCCGCGAGGCGGGGGTGACCTTCCTCTCGCTGCCCGGCCCGGGCGAGACGCGGCAATCCCTGACGGTTACCGAAGCGACCAGTGGCCAGCAGTTTCGCTTCATGCTGCCCGGCCCGCTCTGGGGCGAGACTGAGCGCAACCGGGTTTTCACGCTTTTGCGCGCAACCTCGCGCCCCGGCGGCTATTCGGTCATCTCCGGCAGCCAGCCGCCCGGCGTTCCGGCGGATTTTCCGGCTCAGCTTGCCGCCGCGATGCCGGGTTGCCGGGTGGTGCTGGATACATCGGGCACCCCCCTGACCGAGGCTGTGCGCGCGCCGATCCCGGGGCTCGAAGTCCTGCGGATGGATGCGGAAGAGGCCGAAAGCCTGACGGGGCACGCGCTGGAAAGCCGCGAGGCGACGGCTGATTTTGCGCAAGACCTCGTCCGGCGCGGCGTGGCGCAAAAGGTGGTGGTCGCGCGCGGGGCCGAAGGCAATATCCTCGCCACCGCAGAGCGCCGCCTCTTCGCCAATGCCCCAAAGGTTAAGGTGAAATCAGCGGTCGGGGCAGGGGACAGCTTCGTCGCGGGCCTCGTCCTCTCGTTCGCGCGCGGGCAGAACGATGATGAGGCGCTGGCCCTCGCGGCTGCCGCTGCGGCTGCGGCTGTCTCGACCGATGCGACACAGCTCTGCCGCCCGGCAGATGTTATGCGCCTGCGGCCCGGCGTCACGGTGGTGGAAATCTGAAGAATGACTTTGCCGTCTGACGACGGCAATGCCTCCGGCGGGGATATTTAGAGACAGATGAAAACCTTTGCTTCTTTCATCTGTCCTTAAATATCCCGGGGGTAAGCCGCAAAGCGGCGAGGGGGCAGGGCCCCCTAACCCGGCTGCGACCAGAGATCAGGCCAGGTGCGGCCGGAACGCCGCCACCACCTGCTCATAGACCGCGCGTTTGAACGGCACGATGGCCGCGACCAGGTCATCGGCCCGGATCCAGCACCAGGACGAGAATTCCGGGTGGGTGGTGGCGATGCCGATCTGATCATCGGTGCCGAGATAGCGCAGCAGGAACCATTTCTGGCGCTGGCCGCGATACTTACCCCCCAGACTTTGCCGATCAGCTCATCTGGCAGGTCATAGGTCAGCCAGTCTGCCGTCTTCGCGATCTTTTCGACGAGATCGGCGGTCACGCCGGTCTCTTCCCACAGCTCGCGCAGCGCCGCGGCCTTTGGTGTCTCGCCCTCGTCAATCCCGCCCTGGGGCATCTGCCAGGCCAGCCGGTCGGGGGGGCTGGTGGCCCGACCCCCGTCGATACGCTGTCCGGCAAAAATCAGGCCTTCGCTGTTCACCAGCACGATACCGACGCAGGGCCGGTAGGGCAGTTCCGCTGCCTTGGCCATCGCGCTCATTCTTCCCTGAGGGTGTTCAGCCCTTTCAGGATATCCACCGCATAGGCGAGCTGATAATCCTCATCGCGCAGTTTGGCAGTCTCTTCCGCATGTTCCTGCTCTTCGAGATAGAGCTTTTTCTCATCCTCGGTCATCGAATCATTGGTGATCGCACCGCGCAGCCCGGCTTCGGTCCGGGGCTGGATCGCCGTTTTAGGCTCATCCGCGGGGGTGTCGGTCGCCGGATTGGGCCGGGCCGGCTGCTGCACCACGATATCGGGCGAGATGCCGAGCGCCTGGATCGACCGGCCTGAGGGCGTGTAATAGCGCGCCGTTGTCAGCCGCATCGCGCCTTCGTCGCGAAGCGGGATCAGCGACTGGACCGAACCCTTGCCGAAGCTCTTGGTGCCGACCACCACCGCACGGCGGTGGTCCTGCAACGCGCCGGCCACGATTTCGGAGGCCGAAGCCGAGCCGCCATTGATCAGCACGACAATCGGCTTGCCTTCGGCCAGATCGCCGGCTTTGGCGTTGAAACGCTCACCGTCTTCGGGGTGCGGCCACGGGTCGAGACAATTTCGCCCGAATTCAGGAAAGTATCCGAGACGGTGATCGCCTCGTTCAGAAGCCCGCCCGGATTGTTCCTCAGATCAAGCACCACGCCATCGATATTCTCAACGCCGCCCAGCTCTGCAATGCCCTTTTCGAGCGCCGTTTTCAGATCGCTGGTGGTCTGGTCATTGAAGGTGGTCACGCGCAGGACCACCGCCTTGCCGACAGTGCGGCCCTTGACCGCGTCAACCTTGATCGTATCGCGGATGACCGAGACGTCGAAGGGCTGATCGGTGCCGACCCGCACAACGGTGATGATGATCTCGGAGCCAACCGGCCCGCGCATCAGATCCACCGCCTGGTTCAGGTTGAGCCCGAGGATCGATTCCCCGTTCACATGGGTGATGTAATCGCCCGCCTGGATGCCGGCCTTGTCGGCGGGGGTGCCATCCATCGGCGAGATCACCTTGATGAAGCCCTCTTCCTGGGTCACCTCGATCCCAAGCCCGCCGAATTCGCCCTTGGTCTGGACGCGCATATCCTCGAAATCTTTCGCGGAAAGATATGACGAATGCGGGTCAAGCGAAGTCAGCATGCCGTTGATCGCGGCCTCGACCAGCTTCTCGGTATCGACCGGCTCGACATATTGCGCGCGCACACGGTCGAAAATGGTGCCGAACAGATCGAGCTGCTCATAGACCGAACTGTCGCGGGAGGCCTGCTCGGCGATCAGGGGACCGACCTGAGAGGTCAGGACCACACCGGCGACGGCACCGCCCACGGCGGCAAGCACGAGTTTCTTCATAAGGACCTCAGTCTCCTGTCGAGGCAGTGGCGGCGAACCATTCGGTCGGATCGACCGCAGTGGCCCCCATTCTCAGTTCCAAGTAAAGCGTTTCCGTGGCTTCTGCACCAGCCCCGCTTTTCGATCCGTTCGGCGCAAGCGGCGCCTGTTCGGTGGGTTCCGGCGCGGAACCGCTGCCGTCACTGCCGCCCATCAGGCCAAGCGGGGCGCCGGTTGCGACAACTTCGCCCACTTCGCCATAAACCGTTCCGAGCCCGCCCAGAACCAGAAGATAGCCGTCACCGAGCTCGAGGATGATCACATTTCCGTAGTCGAGCAGTGGACCGAGATAGCGGATGGTGCCGGGCCAGGGGGCGGTGACCAGCGCGCGGGGCCTTGTGGCAAGCGTCATGCCGGGGCGGCGCACACCGGCGCCATCGGCCTCATCGGGGCGCCGGATCAGGCTGCCCACCACCGGCAAAGGCAATACGCCCATCGCGGTGACAAAGGGGCGGGGTGCCGCGCCATCGGTCGAGGTCTCGATCAGCCCGGCGGCGAAACTGTCCAGCGTATCGGCGCTTTCCAGCAAAGCGCGCAGGATCACCGGATCATCGGTGAAGCGTTTGGGCAGATCGGTGCGCGCCGAGATTGCCTTTGACAGCGCGGTACGTGCTGCCTGGGCCGAGGCGAGCCCGTCGGTCAGATGCTGCCCGGCAGAGACCTGCAGCGCCCTGAGATCGGCCAGTTCCTGAAGTTCGCGGCGCAGCTGATCGGCCTCGGCCTGGATCAGCGGCGTGACTTCGGCCACCAGCATGCCCGAGCGGGCAGTGCCAAGCGGCCCTGCCGGGTGGATCAGCAATAAGGGCCCGCGGTTCTGTTCCATCTGCGCCAGCGCCGAGACCAGCTGACCCACGCGGTCGCGCTTGGCGTTGAAGCGCAGTTTCAGCACTTCCTCGCGCAGTTCCGCCTGACGCAGGGCTTCGCGCAGCGCGGCAAGGCCTTCCTCATAGGCACGCACGGTCTGGGTCAGCGCGGCCACCTGGGTGCGGCCCGTGGTCGCCGCCTCCATTGCCGCCACCGCGTCGCGCAGCTGGCCAGAGGCGCGCGCCGCCTGGTCGGAAACCGTCAGCCCGGCATCGGTCGTCATCGCAGGCTCTGCCACAGGCAGCGCGGCTGCCGTCTCGTCCGGCTCTGCCTCCTGGGCGCGGGTCATCGGCGGCGCCAGCATCAGCGCGAGCACGAAACCGCCCCAGACAAAAGAGCCGCGCGCGGACGTCATCGCAGGATCAGGCTTTCGCCGGTCATCTCGGCAGGTTTTTCCAGCCCCATCAGATCCAGCAGTGTCGGCGCGAGATCCGCCAGCCTGCCACCGCTGCGCAGATGCGCGCCGCCCTGAATGCCGGTCGGGCCGCCGACCAGGATCACCGGTACCGGGTTCAGCGTATGGGCAGTATGGGGCTGATGCGTGACCGGATCGGTCATCACATCGCAATTGCCGTGATCGGCACAGATCACCATGGCGCCACCGGCTTTTTCCAGGGCGGCAAGCGCAGCCGTCAGGCCCTGATCCACCGCCTCGCAGGCCTTTACGGCGGCCCCGATCTTGCCGGTATGGCCGACCATATCGGGATTGGCGTAGTTCACGACGATCAGGTCATAGCCTTTTTCAATGGCTTCGACGAATTTCGCGGTAACCTCCGGCGCCGACATCTCGGGTTGCAGATCATAGGTCGCCACTTTCGGCGATTGCGGCATGAAGCGGTCTTCACCGGGGAAGGGCTCTTCGCGGCCGCCATTGAGGAAGAAGGTTACATGCGGATATTTCTCGGTTTCCGCGAGGCGGAACTGGGTCTTGCCCTGTTTCGCCACCCATTCGCCCAGCGTGTTCACGATATCCTGTTTGGGAAACATCGTGGTCATGTAGTGGTTATGGGCCTCGGAATAATCGACCATGCCGAGGTGCGCGACCAGCTGCGGGCGGCGGCCGGGGTCAAAGCCGTCGAAATCCGGCTGGCCGATGGCGGCGAGGATCTCGCGCGCGCGGTCGGCGCGGAAGTTCAGGAAGAAAAGCCCGTCGCCGTCTTTCATCCCTTGGTAATCGCCGATCACGGTCGCGGGGATGAATTCATCGGTCAGGCCCGCAGCATAGGCCTGGGCAATCGCCTGACCGGCGCTTGTCCCCGCCACACCCTTGCCATGCACCATCGCCTCATAGGCGGTCTGCACACGCTCCCAGCGATTGTCGCGGTCCATCGCGAAATAGCGCCCGGTGACGGTGACGATCTTCACCGAAGGCGGCAGCGCGGCCTCGATCGCAGCGATCTGGCTCGCGGCGGAAGAGGGCGCCACATCGCGCCCGTCGGTGATCGCATGGATCACCACTTTCACGCCTTCCGCCGCGATGATCTTCGCGGCCTCGATCAGATGCGCCTGATGGGCATGGACACCGCCGGGCGAGCAAAGCCCCGCCAGATGCGCGGTGCCGCCCGAGGCCTCAAGCGCCGCAATGAACTGCCTGAGTGCCGGTTCTGCGCCGAAAGAGCCGGTCTCGATGGCCAGGTCGATCTGGCCGAGATCCATCGCCACCACGCGGCCCGCGCCGATATTGGTATGGCCAACCTCGGAATTTCCCATCTGCCCGGATGGCAGCCCGACATCGGGGCCAAAGGTCACAAGGGTGGAACTGGGCCGCGTGGCCATCAGGTTGCGAAAGGTCGGAATATGGGCCTGGGCCGGGGCCGAGGTTGCCGGGTCCGGCCCGATCCCCCATCCGTCGAGGATGCATAAAACGACGGGTTTGGGAACAGACATGCGCGACCTCTCAGGCAGTAACGGGCCAAGTTTTACGCGCGGCCCGGGGGCAGAGCAACCGCAGAAAGCCGCCATTCCCGCCCGCCGGGGCCTCTGTCACAGAGCTTTGTTGTGCCTTGCGCGAACCCGCTGCCGCCAGAGCGTGAAGAGCCCGGCCGCCACCACGATCACCGCCCCGATCACCACATTGATGCGCAGATTCTCATTGAGGAAAACCAGACCGAGGAACGAGACGAATGGCAGCTGGAAATAGGCGAAGGGCTGGATATCCGAGGCTTCGGCCACGTCATAGGCCTTGATCAGGAGCCAGTGCCCCAGCACGGCAGTGCAGCACAGAATGGCCATCAGGCCCCAGTCGAAGCCGGACATGTTCTGCCAGTGCATCAGGCCAAACGGCGTGATGAAAACCGCCCCCGTGATCCCGGTCCAGAAGAAACTGGTCGAGGCACTGTCCTCGCGCGCCACATAGCGGGTCAAAAGCCCGTAAAGTGCAAACATGGCGGCGGCCGAAAGCGGCAAAAGCGCCCAGGGGGTGAAAACGCCGCCGCCCGGGTTGAGGATGACAATCACGCCGACAAAACCGACCAGCACCGCCAGCCAGCGCCGCCAGCCGACCTTTTCGCCAAGGATGGGCCCTGAAAACAGCGTCACCAGCAGCGGATAGACCACGAAAACCGCATGGGTCTCGATCAGGCCCAGCCTGATAAAGGCCACAACCATGACGCAGATCTCCGCCACCAGCAGAAAGCCGCGCAGGATCTGCAACAGGGGATAGCGGCCTTTTGCCGCCGCTTTCAGCCCGCCCGGGCTGCGCGCCGCCAGCGCCAGCACGAAAACGGTCATGAACCAGAAGCGGATCATCACCACCATATAGATGTTCACCGCCTCGCCGAGATGGCGCGACAGGCCATCCTGTATGGCAAAAATCGCCGAAGTGGCGATCATCAACAGGATACCGAGTCGGGTGTTCTGGGGCGCGCTCATGATGCTGTCACCGCTATCACGGAGAACAGGGCTGCAACAGGGGCGAGGGCCGCGATCCTGCCCCGTGACATTTCTGGCAGCCTTGCGCTTTTTGCAAAGCACCGCCGCTTTTGCCCGGCGCTGCAGCAGGCGTCCTGTTGTCGCGAGCAGTTGTGCAAGGGTGAAAAGGAACAGCTTTCAGCCCGGCCCGGCATCCCGGCCCGGCAAGACCGGCGTGGCGGCGTCCGGGGCCAGCTCTTCGAAGTCGAAATTATCAAGCCGGCGGGCTCGTTTGCCGGCCTTGTCCGAGGAGATGCGGATCTCTTCGATATCCCGCGCCGCCATCTGGAAATGGCGGTCAAGATTGACGACCCGCGCGCCAAGCCGATCCACATCCTGCGACAAAAGCGAGAGCTCCTTGCGGATGGCGCCGGCCTGTTCGCGCATCCGCGCGTCTTTCAGCACTGCGCGCATCGTGTTCAGCGTCGCCATGCATGTGGTCGGAGAGACGATCCAGACCCGGGCGGCAAATCCCTCACGCACGAGCTCGGGGAAATTCGCATGCAACTCGGCATAGACCGCTTCCGAGGGCAGGAACATCAGCGCGCCATCGGCGGTTTCGCCTTCGAGGATATAACGCTCCGAGATGGCGCGGATATGGGCGCGCAACGCCTGGCGCAACAGCTGCGCCGCCTCATGGCTCTGGCGCGGGGTGTCGGCGCGGCGCAGCGCCTCGTAGGATTCCAGCGGGAATTTCGCATCGATCACGATGGGGCCGGGGGGCTTTGGCAGATGCACGAGGCAATCCGGGCGGCGCCCGTTCGAAAGTGTCGCCTGCATCGTATAGCTGTCGGCGGGAAGCGCCTTTGACACGATGTCATGCAGCTGGATCTCGCCAAAGGCGCCGCGTGTTTGCTTATTGGCCAGAATGTCCTGCAAAGACAGGATGTTGCCCGAAAGATTCTCGATCTTTTCCTGGGCTTTGTCGATGGTTTCCAGCCGCTGATGCAACTCTCCCAAGGATCGCGCGGTGCGGGTCGAGGTGCCATGCAGCGCCTCGGTCATCTGGCGCTGCACATCGGCGAGGCGGGCTTCCATCAGCTTCAGCATCGAAACCTGCGACGCGGCCTGAGCCTCAGAGACATGGCTCAGCCCGCCAGAAAGCCGTTCCTGCCCCTCGGACAGCGCCTGGACGCGGTGGCTCATCCAGGCGATCTCGTTCATCACGGGCTGCGCGGAATTGCCCGCACGATTGGCCGCGCGCAGGATCAGGATCAACAGCGCGATGAGGGTAACGCCCGCCGCCCCGATGATCAGGATCTCAGGCGCATTCCAGGCATAGCTCTGGCCGAAAACCGTGATCATCTGCGCCCGAAAAGCCGCTCAATATCATGCAGTTTCAGCTCGACCCAGGTGGGGCGGCCATGATTGCACTGACCGGAATTCGGCGTGACCTCCATCTCGCGCAAGAGCGCATTCATCTCTTCCGGGCGCATCTGCCGGCCAGAACGGACCGAGCCATGGCAGGCCATGCGCGACAGCACCGCGTCGATTTTCGCGCGGGTCAGCTGGCTGTCGCCCTGATCCGCCAGCTCGTCGAGAATGTCGCGGATCAGCGCGGCGGCGTTGACCTCACCAAGGATCGCGGGGGTCTCGGTTACCGAGATTGCCGAACCGCCAAAGGGCTCGATCACAAGGCCCGCCCCGGCGAGGCTTTCCGCCGCCGAGAGGATCAGGCTCGCATCCGGGGCCGACAGGGTGATTATTTCCGGAATCAGCAGCACCTGGCGCGGGATCTCGCGGCTGGCCATCTGCACTTTCAGCCGCTCATAAACCAGGCGTTCATGCGCGGCATGCTGGTCGACGATGACGATGCCGTCCGGGGTCTGGGCAATGATCCAGTTTTCATGCAACTGGGCGCGGGCGGCGCCAAGGGGGAAGCTCTGCGGCGCGGGCTCGGGCCCTGCCGGATCCTGATCCCGGATCTGCGCCGAGGTCGCGCCCAGGTCTGCAATCGTGTTGACCTGGGGGGCTTCGGCGAAGCCGGAGGCGGGCAGGGGCGCCTGAAAGGCGAAGGCCTGGGCGAGGGTGCTCTGCGCAGGACGGTGCGGCAGGTCATGTGCAAATGTCGGCCGCATCGGCTGGGGCGCGAGGCTCTGGCCCGGCCGGAAAGCCCCGATTGTCTCGGCCCCCACCGTGGTCGAGGCCCGATGGCCCGCTCCGGTCAGGGCCGTCCGTATCGCGGTGATGATCAGCGCGCGCGCGGCATCGGGTTCGCGAAACCGCACTTCGGATTTCGCCGGATGCACATTCACGTCGACCCGTTCGGGATCGACAATCAGATTCAGCACCGCCGCCGGATGGCGGTCGCGTGACAGCACGTCGAAATAGGCGGCCCGGAGCGCGCCGAGCAGCAGGCGGTCATTCACCGGGCGGCCATTGACGAAGAGATATTGCTGCGTCGAAGAGCCGCGCGAATAGGTCGGCAGCGCGGCATAGCCCAGCAAAGCGAGACCGTCACGGCTGGCATCAATCGCCATGGCATTGGCGGTGAAATCCGCCCCGATGATCCGCGTAAGCCGCCCCTGCAGCGCGTCAAACAGATCGCCCTGTTCGGGATCGAGCCGCAGGATCACCCTTGGCCCGTCGGCGGTCACCTCGGACAGGGTGAAGCCCACTGCCGGCTCGGCCATGGCGAGGCGTTTGATCACTTCATGGATCGCCTGGGCCTCGGCCCGGTCTGAACGCATGAATTTCAGCCGTGCTGGCGTTGCATGGAACAGATCGCGCAGCTCGACCACAGTGCCCGAGGTCAGCGCGGCCGGTCGCGGCCCGTCAAGTCGCCCGCCGGTGCAGGTGATCAGGGCCGCGTCAAACCCCGCTGCGCGCGAGGTGATCACCAGCCGCCCGACGGCGCCCAGGGAGGGCAGCGCCTCGCCGCGAAACCCGAAGGAACGGATGTTCAGCAGATCACTGCCGTCGATTTTCGAGGTGGCATGGCGGCTCAGCGCCAGCGGCAGATCCTCGGGCGTCATGCCGCAGCCGTCATCGCTGACCCGGATCAGTGTCTTGCCGCCATCGGTATATTCGACCCTGATCCGCGTCGCGCCTGCATCCAGCGCGTTTTCCACCAGCTCTTTCACGGCGGATGCGGGCCGTTCCACCACTTCACCGGCGGCAATGCGGTTGATCGCGGCCTCGTCCAGCTGACGGATCACAGGACGCGCGGCTTCTTGCGAGAGGTTGGGGGCGAACTGGCTCATGCCGCAATATCTAGCAGCGGATGGCGAGTCGCGAAAGGCCCGCCAGTGCCCGCCCGGCCTGCCGGTCTCTCCGCACAGGTCGCCCCGCGCGCGGCGGGGAGGGGGCAGGGGAGGGTTGCCCTCCCCTGCTTTGTTCAGGAAAATAACGGCCTGCCAGGCGCTGAGCCGCGCGTCACGGCGTCGGGGTCACATCCACCGGCTGGCCCACCACGACGAAACGCAGCGCCTCGGGCTGATAAAGCTGCGCTGCCACCCGTTTCACATCCTCCATCGTGACCGCTTCGATCTTTGCATTGCGGGTGTTCGGATAATCGATCGGCATCCCCTGCATCTGCATGCCCACAAGGATCGAGGCAATCGGCGCATTGCCGTCAAAGCGCAACGGATAGGCGCCGGTCAGATAGGTCTTCGCATCGTTAAGCTCTTTCTCGCTGATCCCTTCGGTCGCGATCTTTGCCCATTGCGCGCGGATCACGCTGATCGCCTCGGCGACCTTGTCATTCGAGGCCTGGAACTGCCCGAGATAGCTGTCCGAATGATCCATCCCCACGAGATAGGTCCCGATCCCATAGGTCAACCCGCGCTTGTCGCGCACCTCGGTCATCAGCCGGGCCGAAAACCGCCCGCCGCCCATCACCTCATTCAGGACGAAGGCCGCAAAGAAATCCGGGTCCTTCTGCGAAATCCCCGACTGGCCAAACACCACCACCGATTGCGGCGAGGGGAAATCGATCACGCTCACCCCGGTGGCAGCAGCCAGGGCGCCGCGCCGGGCAGGGGGGCGCCGGTTTCCGGCAGGCCGCCCAGCACGCGATCGATGATCAGCCCCAGCTCTTCGGCGGTGATATCACCCGCGGCCGAGATATAGACATTCTCACGCGCAAGAGCGGTCTTCCAGGCCTCGACGATATCGGCGCGGCTCAGGGCCGCAACTGATGCAAGCGTGCCGCGCCCGGTGCTGCCATAGGGATGTTCGCCATAAGCCAGCTGATCAAAGGTCTGCGACGCAATCGAGGAAGGATCGCGCAATTCGGAACGCAGGCCCGAGAGCACCTGTTCGCGCACCCTGGTCACCGCATCCTCATCAAAGCGCGGCCTGTTCAGCGCGAGGGCCAGCAGATCCACCGCCTCATCGCGGTTCTCGCTCAGAAACCGGGCCGAGACCGAAAAGGTATCGGTCGAGGCCGCGAAGGAAAACGAGGCCGCAAGGCTGTCTCTCGCCTCGGCAAAGCCCTTGCTGTCGAGATCGCCGGCGCCTTCCTCGATCAGCCCCGACATGAGGTAAATCGCGCCGCGTTTGCCCGGATCATCCAGCGAAGTGCCGCCGCGAAAGCGGATCTCCAGCGCGGTAAAGGGGATATTGTGATCCTCGACCAGCCAGGCGGTCAGCCCGCCGGGGCTTTTCACCTCTTTGATCGGAATATCGGCGCAGGCGAGACCCGGGATTAGGATCGCAACCGCTGCGACCAGAGCACGAAACATCATTCTGCGGCCTCCGTTTCACCTGTGGCCGGTTCCGTCCGGGGGGCTGCCTCAGCCGGAGCGGCGGATTGTTCCGGCGCCTGTTCCGGCGACACTTCCGGCGACGCTTCCGGCGGGCGCTCCAGCCAGCCGGTCACCGCATTGTTGCGGTTCAGCACCTGATGCGCGGCCTGCATCACATCTTCGATGGTCACCTCATCCAGCACCGCCGTATAGCTTTGGATATCCTCAAGCCCGAGGCCGACCGAAAGCTCCTCGCCGTAAAGCTTTGCCAGCCCCATCGCATCGTCTTTGGCATAGATATCCGAGGCACGGATCTGGGTCTTGATCCGGTCAAACGCCTCCGGATCGGGGCCTTCCTCAAGGAATTTCGCCAGAACCGCATCCATCGCCGCCTCGGCCTCGCCAAGGCTCACCCCGGGTGCGGGCACGACGTAAAGCCCGAAAGTCGCGTCATCGAGCGCAGTGCCATCGTAAAAGGCCGAAGACCAGACCGCGACCTGGGCATCGAACTGAAGCGCGCGCGGCAGGATCGCCGTCTGGCCATTGCCGCCCAGAAGCTCGGCCAGGATCGACAATGCGGCTGCGGTCTTCTGATCGCCCGGATTGCGCTCCGGCGCCAGGTAAGAACGGTAAACATAGGGGTCAGAGACCCGCTCATCGGCATAGGTCAGCCGGCGTTCCGCCAAGTGCGGCGGTTCTTGCGGGCGGAGGCGCGGCTTTATGCCTTCCGAGGGCGCAATAGGGCCGTAATATTTCTCGGCCAGTCCCTTCACCTGATCGGGGGTCACATCGCCCGCGATGATCAGCGTCGCATTGTTCGGGGCGTAATATTGCTCATACCAGGCCAGCGCATCCTCGCGGGTCAGCTCGGCAATCTCATGGCGCCAGCCGATGATCGGAACGCCGTAGCGGTGGTTCATGAACAGGGCCGCCCGCATCTGTTCGCCCAGAAGCGCGCCCGGATCGGAATCGGTGCGCTGCGCGCGTTCCTCAAGGATCACCTGGCGTTCGGTGAGCACCACGGCGGGGTCGAGTTTCAGCCCCCGCATCCGGTCGGCCTCCATCTCCATCACCATTTCCAGCTTATCGGCAGCAATGCGCTGGAAATATGCGGTGTAATCCCAGGAGGTGAAGGCATTGTCATCACCGCCATGCGCCTCGACCGTGGCCGAGAACTGGCCGGCGGGCACTTTGTCGGTGCCCTTGAACATCAGATGTTCCAGAAAATGCGCGATGCCGGATTTGCCCGCAGGCTCATCGGCGGCGCCGGCGCGATACCAGATCATCTGGACGACGACCGGGGCGCGGTGATCCTCGATCACCACCACATCGAGACCGTTTTCCAGCCGGAAGGCCGAAACCGTTTCGGCCTGGGCGGCAAAGGCTGACAATGCCGCAAGCAGCGGCAAAGCAGGCATGATCCTCGCAAAACCGCGGGTTTTTCCCCTGGCTTTACGGGCAAGTCGGGTCACAAGACGCATCCGTCCTCCGATGGTTTTCCGCTGTGTTCCGGGCGCTGCCCGGCAAGGGGCAGGTTTAACGGGCTCCTGGCGGCTGAGGTCCGGGGCGCGCGGCTTACGGACGCATCCCCGACATCAGAACAGCTGGAGGCCGCCGCGCTTCTTCTTCTGGCGTTCCTTTTCTTCCTTCTGCTTGTCATAGCCTTCCGGCGGAGCAGATGGGGTCAAAAGACCGCGAGAACGCCAGTATTCCAGTTCACGATACTGATTGAGCGACTGGTCTTTATAGGCGCGGTAATAGGTGTTGACGCTGAACATGCGCTCAAGAATGCGGCCCTTGTTGTCGCGGCGCCATTGCAGATCTTCCGAGGCCAGCTGGCTGCGGATATCGGCCTGGGTGCCATTGCGCGCGGCATGGGCGTAAAGCGCGGCGTCGGCGGCGGGGATGCCACCCGAGGCGCCGGGCTTGCCACCAAGCGCCACAACAGCATCATCAAGCGGGCGCTGATCGGTGCGGTTGCCGCCGCCCGGCGTGGGCGCGGGCAGGTCCCTGAGACTGGTGGGCATTTCCAGCGCCTTCGGCGGCAGGACCGCGAATTCATCCGGCCCGTCTTTCGAGCGCAGCCGCATCAGATCGGTTGAATCGCCCTTGTCGGCGGCACAGCCGGACAGCACCAGCGCAATCGTCAGCGCGATCATGCCTTTGCCCGACCTTGCGCCCGATCTTGCCTGCATCCTGTTCCCCGGCATTCGTCTTTCCGTCTTATGCTGCCCTTCGGCCTTTGAAGTCTCTTAGCCTATGGGATTGGTCGCGTCACGGGGTCTTTCGGCCAGGGCGCAGGCCCGGCACCGTCAGAAATCCGGCTCAGCCCTTTTTTGCCCCCGATTTCCGGCCCTCAGCCGGCCTGCCGGTAAAGAGCACGAGGCCAAAGGCCCCGGCAAAGATTGCGATATCGGCGACGTTGAACGCATAGGGATTCTCGAATCCGCAGCAGGACGTATTGAGGAAATCCGCCACCGCGCCGTACCAGATCCGGTCGATCACATTGCCAAGTGCACCGCCGACCAGCAGACCGGCGGAAATCTGCGCAAGGGTGCCGGGGCGCGAGCGCCGCACCCAGACCCAGACCCAGGCCGAGATCACCAGCGAGACCAGAACGATTCCCCACCGCACTGCCTCGGCATCCCCGGCAAAGAGGCCGAAATTGATGCCGCGATTCCAGGCCATGCGGAAGACGAGGAAGGGCGGCCAGATGTCGATCTCGCCCCGGTTGATCAGATCGAGCCCCTGGACCACCGCCAGTTTGGACGCCTGGTCGAGGCCGAAGGTGATGAGGGCGGAAAGCCAGGCTGCGCGCATGTCAGTGCCGGAAATGGCGCTGGCCGGTGAAGACCATCGCAAGGCCAAGCCGGTCTGCGGCTTCGATCACATCGGCATCTTTCATCGAGCCACCGGGCTGGATCACAGCTTTGACGCCATTGCCCGCCAGAACTTCGATCCCGTCGGCAAAGGGGAAGAAGGCGTCCGAGGCGACGACTGAACCGACCGCCGGGCTTTCGCTCAGCCCAAGGGCTCCGGCGATCTCGCCGGCTTTCCTCGCGCCGATCATGGTGCTGTCGACGCGGCTCATCTGGCCCGCGCCGATGCCGACCGTGGCCCCGTCTTTCACATAGACGATGGCGTTTGATTTGACATGTTTCGCGACTTTCCAGGCGAAGAACAGGTCTTCCAGCTCTTGGCCCGAAGGGGCGCGTTTCGTCACCACTTTCAGATCAGATAGCGTGATGGTGTCGACATCCGAATCCTGGACAAGAAAGCCACCCGCGACCTGGCGGAACGAGAGCACTCCCTGCGACGCATCCGGCAGCGCGCCCGTGGTCAGGAGGCGGAGGTTCTTTTTCGCCGCAAAGACCGCTTTCGCCGCATCGCTGGCCGAAGGCGCGATGACGACTTCGGTGAAGATCTTCACGATCTCTTCGGCGGTGGCGGCGTCCAGCTCCTGGTTCAGCGCGACAATGCCGCCGAAAGCCGAGGTCGTATCGCAGCTATAGGCGCGCTGGTAAGCTTCGAGCAGCGAAGAGCCTTTGCCGACGCCGCAGGGGTTCGCATGTTTGATAATGGCAACCGCCGGGCCCTGGCCCGCAAACTCTGCCACCAGCTCGAACGCGGCATCGGTGTCGTTGATATTGTTGTAGCTGAGTTCCTTGCCCTGCCACTGTTTTGCGGTGGCCACGCCGGGTCTGTTCGATCCGTCCAGGTAGAAGGCGGCTTTCTGGTGCGGATTCTCGCCATAACGCAGGGTTTGTGCAAGTTTTCCGGCCATGGCGCGGTAACGCGGCGCGGGTTCCGCAATCGCCGCCGCCATCCAGGTCGACACGGCGGTGTCATAGGCCGCGGTGCGGGCATAAGCGGTCAGCGCGAGCCGCTGGCGGAAGGCATAGCTCGTGCCGCCATTCTGTTCGATTTCTGCAATTATACCGGCATAGTCTTCGGTATCGGTCACCACCGCGACAAAGGCGTGGTTCTTGGCCGCCGCCCTGATCATCGCCGGGCCGCCAATGTCGATATTCTCGACTGCGGTGGCATAATCGGCGCCCTTCGCCACGGTCTCTTCAAACGGGTAGAGGTTCACGACCAGGATATCGATCGCTCCGATCCCGTGATCCTCCATCGCCGCGACATGATCTTTATTGTCGCGCAGCGCGAGCAGCCCGCCATGCACCATCGGATGCAGCGTCTTGACGCGACCATCCATCATTTCGGGGAAACCGGTGATCTCGGCCACGTCTTTCACCGGCAGATCCGCCTCGCGCAGCGCCTTGGCTGTGCCGCCGGTCGAGAGTAGTTCGACGCCATGGTCGTGCAGCGCGCGCGCAAACCCGATCAGCCCGGTCTTGTCCGATACCGACAAAAGGGCGCGGCGCGGGCGGACGGGTGTCGTAGGGGCGGCGGAGCGGGGCGCGGAAATCGACATGGGGCCTCTCTGACGGGGAATTCAGATGGGAACCGGGTCATCCCGGTCCAGATCGCGGATCGCGAGCGGAGTATCCTGGGCTTTCGCAAGCGTCCAGCCGATACGGTTGTCATAGTGCTGGGCAAAGCCCATCAACACGATCTGTTGTGCATGGCGTGGCGCAAGCCGGCCCCGTTCCAGCCAGGCCGAGGGCTCCAGCGAGAGATCGGCGCCGCTGTCATGGCGGAAAACCCAGATCTCGCCCGATCTCAGCTGCATCGACACCGCCGCCCCGCCCATATCCAGCGAGGCATCGACATCGGGATGCAGATGGAAGCGGATGGTGAAGGGCAGCCCACCCAGCGGCGAGCGCTCGACCATCCGGTCAAACTGCGCGCGGGCCTCCGGTGTGGTCGAGGATAGAAGATCCGTGCCGCTCAGCCGCCGCCCGTCGGGCGAGAGATGCAGCTCGCGTGTGGCGATGAGGCCGTGACCCGCCTGCCAGCCATCATGGCTAAGCCGCACGAAAGCGCCGTCAGCCCCGGCGAAATGCAGGTCCGAGACATGGGCACGCTCGCTCAGATGGCTGGTCGAGGCGCCAAAGCGGGATGAGGAAAACCCGGTCAGCGACAGGGCCGAATGCGACTGCGTCGCCCGTGCCGCGAGCCGCCATTCCGGCCCGGCGCTCTGACCCGGGCCGCAATTGACGATCAGCGGGCGGCGCCCGGAACTCAGCTCAAACGCCGCGGTCGAGGCATGCGCGTGTTGTGCCGCCGGGCCGCCGGGCGGGTCGGCGACATCAAGGATGACGGTGGTGCGGGCGGCCGAGAGCCGTGCATAGCCCATCGCCAGAGTAACATGCCCCGCCGCTGGCAGCGCCCGTGAGGCAGCAAGTGCCTGGTCAAGCCGCCCCTCAGGCCCGGTGCCGCCGGAATGGAAGCGCGCCAGCCCGCCATCGGAATGGCGCAGCGCGCGCAGACAGGGCGCGACGCGGTCCAAAGCCGCCGAAAGCGCCACCGGAACCGTGTGCCCCGCATCCGAGAGGCTTTGCACCGCCCAGCCGAGCAGGGTGAAAATCTCAAGCAATTCCTCGGGGTTGCGGCTGTTGATCGCGCCGCTGCGGTCGATGCGCTCATCGCATTCCTTCGCCAGTGCGGTCAGCGCCTGGCCAAGTTTTGGCGCCTCTTCCTCCAGCGAGAGATGGGTGTAGATCAGGCCGGTCAGCGCCTCGATCCGGGCAAGGCCGGGCCGGGCCGACGCCGCGCGGCGCGCCAGAAACCCCGCCTGCCGCGCCAGAGAGGCGAAGAATCGGGCGCGGTCTGAAGGGGCTTCGCCCTCGAGCAGGAAATCGGAATGATGGATCCAGCGGATCAGCCGCCTGCCGGTCAGCGCCGGGGTCCAGCCAGGGCGGGTGCCATCGCCGAATCGCCGGATCCAGCTCCAGGTCCAGGAGCGGGCCCGGTCGCGCGCCCGCGATGTGCCAAGAGCGGCCAGATCATCAAGCCAGGTGAAGCCATGCGCCTCATCAGTGAAGGCGGGGTCGGGCGCGGTCAGATCCCAGATCTCGGCTTCGGCACTTGGGTCCCCGGCTTCGACCAGATGGCCGGCAAGCACGATATTCCCGGCCATGATCTGCTTGCCGCGCGCATAAAGCCCGATGGAGCGCGGCTCTGGGCGCAGCGAAAAGCCGTCCGCCGGTTTGGCATGGCGCGCGGCCCAGGCGGCATAGCGATTTGCCAGCCGCTCACGCCGGCCCGGCGCCTCGAAGCCCATCTCACTGACGCGGTCACTGGCGCGTGTCACCCGGTTCTGCCCTTCCTGCCATACGCCCTCCGATTGTCCCCCGGAAGCGGCGCGGAGAATAGCTGCAGCCTGACGGATTGTCACCGGACTGTCGGCGGGCGGGCGCGTGAAACTGCGGGCATCACGCGGCGAGGTGGCGGGCAGGGGCCGGTTTTCGCATCGTTTTCAGGCTGGAAACGCAGCTTTTTCTGCCCCGCTGTGGTAACTGCGAAGAATTAGGGGCAAAATCATCCGGTGATCCTTCTGTGGCAGCCAGGGAACAAGCTGTGAAAAAGCCGATTCTTCTGCTGGCGGGCGCCATTCTGGCCTGCGTCGTTCTTCTGGGGGCGGTGCTGAGCCTGCCATTCGTGCTGCCAGGCGCGGCGCTGGGGCGCGAATTGTCGCAGGAGGAATTTGCCGCCCGATATGAGGTTCCGCTGACGCCTCCGGCTGGGCCGGTTGCGGTCTACCATCTGGGGCATTCGCTGACCGGGCGCGATATGCCGGCGATTCTCGCCGGTTTTGCCGGACATGACTGGAACAGTCAGCTCGGCTGGGGGCAAGCCTGAACGCGCATCGTAAGGGCGAAGTCGCTGGACTGGCAGAGGAAAATGCAACACCCGCCTTTCGCCCGGCGGGGGAGGCCATTGCTAGTGGTGACTATCCGGTGGTGGTGCTGACCGAAATGGTGGCGCTGGAAGATGCGATCCGCTGGCATGATGCGCCGGGCGCGCTGGCCTTCTGGGCGGCTGAGATCCGCAAGGCGCGCCCCGATGCCCGGGTCTATCTTTACGAGACCTGGCATTCGCTGAACGACACGTCGAACGACCCGGGCGACTGGCTGGGGCGGATCGGCCAGGACCTGCCCGCCTTGTGGGAGGGCGCGCTGCTCCGCCCGGCCATGGCGGCGGAGGGCGTCGGCACGATCCATGTCATCCCCGGCGGCCAGGTGATGGCAGCGGCGGTGCGCGCGGCAGAGGCGGGCGAGCTGCCCGGGCTTCGCGGTGTCGAGGATTTCCTGAGCGATGACATCCATTTCAACGATACCGGCGCCTGGCTGATGGCAGTGACGCATTATGCGGTGATCTACGGCCGCTCGCCGGTGGGGTTGCCCGCAGACGTCGCCCGCGCCGATGGCAGCCGCATCAATATTGATCCGGTGGCGGCAAGGCGGATGCAGGAAATCGCCTGGGATGTCGTGACCGCCTATCCGCCAAGCGGTGTCGCGCAAAGGCGGGGGCCGTGAGGGTGGCGCTGACCCGCCGGGCTTTTGGCAAATCCGTTGCGGGCGCTGTTGCGGGTGCGATGGCTGTGCCGCTGCTGCCCGGCGCCGCCTGGGCAGAGGCGAGGGCGCAGGGCCTCGGCATGGGGCTTTTGGGCGGGCGCGACTGGTCGCCGGAACAGCCGTTCCTTGATGTGATGAAATCGGCACGCGACTGGATCGGGCATCAGCCGGGGCAATGGGGCGGCCTGGACCATGACGCGCTGGCAGCGGCGGGCGTGCTGGGCGATCATGGCTGGCCGAAGCATATCCCGGCGGGGCTCACCGCCATCGGCACCGTGCTTTTGACCGATATGCCGCCTGATGCGCGCGATCTGGCCGGGCGCTATCTGGTGACCTGGAGCGGCAGCGGTGATGTCGCGGTTGGCGGTCTGGCGCGCAATCCGCGCCGGGACGGCAGCCGGATCAGCTTTGATTATACGCCCGGGCCGGGTCTTGTCGATCTGCGCATCACCGAAAGCGATCCCGCCGATCCGGTCCGCGAGATCCGCGTCTTGCGCGAAGACCGCGAGTCGCTCATGGCAGCGGGGGAAGTGTTCAACCCCGATTTCCTTGCGCGGATAAAAGGCATCGGGCTTTTGCGGTTCATGGACTGGCTGCAGACCAACGATTCGCCGCTGATCCGGCCGGAAGACCGGCCCCGGCCCGGGGATTACACCTGGACGCGGCGTGGCGTGCCGGTTGAGGTCGTGGTGGAGCTTGCGAACCGGATGGAGGCCGATCCCTGGATCACGCTGCCGCATATGGCGTCAGATGCTCTGGTGGCCGAGATGGCGCAGGTTGTCGCGACAGGTCTGGCGCCGGGCCGTGTAGCCTGGGTGGAGTATTCCAACGAGGTCTGGAACTGGCAGTTTTCCCAGGCCGCCTGGGCGGATCAGCAGGCCAAGGCCCGCTGGGGCGGGGATGGCGGCTGGCTCGCCTTTTACGCACTGCGCGCGGCAGAGGTCATGGCGATCTGGGCGGAGGAAATCGCCGATCCGGCGCGGCTTGTGCGGGTCCTGTCGACCCAGACCGGCTGGCTGGGGCTGGAAGAGCATATCCTTGCGCCAAAGCAGGTGACGGATGAGGGACGGCCCGCACCTGTGACCAGCTTTGATGCCTGGGCGGTGACCGGCTATTTCTCGGGCGCGCTGGGCCATGAGGATCGGCTGCCGATGATCCGCGCCTGGCTTGGCGAAAGCAAAGAGGCAGCAAAGGAACATGCTGCGCGACTGGGGCTTGAAGGCGCTGCGCTGGAAGCCTGGGGCGAGAAATACGGGCTCGACCAGGCAATCGGGCGCGCCGTTGCGGAATTGCGCGATGGTTCTGTCTCGGGGAATCCCGATGATACCCTGGCGCATCTGACCGGGGTGATCTGGTCCTATCAGGCTGAAATTGCAGAAAAACACGGGCTGCGGCTTGTGATGTATGAGGGCGGCACCCATGTGACCGGGATCGGCCCGGTTGCCGATGACGCCGAGGTCACCGCCTTTTTCACCGCGCTGAACTATTCGGACGGAATGGGCGTGCTTTATGAGGAACTGCTCGCCTCCTGGGCGGAGCTGAGTGATGCGCCTTTCACCCATTACGGCTTTGTCGCGACCCCTGGACGGCATGGCAGCTGGGGCGCGCTCAGGCATCTCTCGGATGACAATCCGCGCTGGCGGGCGCTGATCCGGGCCTGTGGCGCATGCTGAACCCGCCGCCTGCGCTCAGCGTCATCATCCCGGCCTCGAATGAGGCGGCCTGGATCGGCCCCTGTCTCGCGGCGGTCTTAGCCTCAGATCCGGTGCCAGGCGGCGCTGAGGTGATCGTGGTGGCCAATGGCTGCCGCGACCGCACGGCCGGGATCGCCCGGGCAGTTCCGGTGCCGGCGGGCTGGGAGATGACCGTGCTTGATCTCGCCGAGGGCTCGAAACCAGGCGCGCTGAATGCGGGCGAGGCGGTGGCGCGGGGCCGCGTTCTCGCCTGGCTTGATGCCGATTGCCTGGTGTCGCCGGGGGTGATGGCGGGGCTGGTGGCGGCGCTGGCCCGCCCTCGCGCGCTCTATGCCGGGGCCACGCCGCAGATCCCGCAGGCGAAATCATGGATCACCCGCGCCTATGCACGGTTCTGGCAGCAGCTGCCTTTCGCGCAAAGCACTGCGCCCGGCTATGGGCTTTACGCCACCAACCCGGAGGGCCGCGCGCGGTGGGGCGAATTTCCCCGGCTGATCTCGGATGACACTTTCGTGCGGCTGCGTTTCAAACCTGAGGAGCGGGTGCAGATAGCCGCGCCCTATTCCTGGCCGATGGTCGAAGGCTTTGCCGCCCTGGTCAGGGTGCGCCGCCGTCAGGATCTTGGCGTGCGCGAACTCGCCGCAGCTTTTCCCGGCATTCTGGAACGCGAGGGCAAGGCCTCCTTAGGCGCGGGCGGGCTGATACGACTTGCAGCGCGCGACCCGCTGGGCTTCGCGGCCTATGCGGCGGTTGCACTGGCGGTGCGGCTCAGGCGCGGCACTACGGAGTTCACCCGTGGTCGCTGACCGGATCCGGCCCTTCCGCCGGCAGGCGCATCGCGACACGGAAATGGCGGGCGAGCCTTGCGGCCTCGATATTGATGTCATGGCGGGCAATGACATCGGCCCGCGCCTCGCGCCCCATCCGGGCCAGTACCCCGACCGGCACAGCGGCAAAGCCGCGCATCGCATCGGCCAGCGCATCGGCATCCCCTGCGGGCACCAGCCAGCCGGTGCCGGGCGTGACCAGTTCCGGAATGCCGGCAATGGCGCTGGCAATCGCGGGGCGCCCGGCGGCGAAAGCCTCCATCAGCACCATCGGCAGGCCCTCGGCGAAAGAGGGCAGCACCAGCGCATGGGCGCGCGCCAGCTCATCGCGGACCCCGGCCTCATCCAGCCAGCCTGTCAAGGTGATGCGTTCCTCAAGCCCCGCCGCGCGGATCTGCGATTCGATCATCGGGCGCAACTCGCCCTCGCCGATCAGGGTGAGGCGCAGATCGGGCAGATCGGTCTTCACCTGCGCCATCGCCTCGATCAGCAGCGGAAAGCCCTTTTGTTCCGACATGCGGCCAATGGCCACAAGGCGGCGCGGTCCGGTATCGCGCATCGGCGCGGGCTCGGGGAAGCGCCAGGTCTCGATGCCGCAATGCACGACCTCGATCGTTGGCCAGTCCTGCACGCCGGCCCAGCGGCAGAGCTGCGCGCGCCCGAAGGAGGAAATCGCCACCGAGAAATCGGCGCGCGCGGTTTTCTCACCGAGATTATGGGCGCGGGGGGCGTCGAATTCTTCGGGCCCATGCGTGGTGAAGGAGAAACCCAGACCGCCGATTTCCGCCGCCAGCATGGCGACCGTGGTGGAATTGGTGCCGAAATGCGCGTGGATATGCGGCAGTCGCGCCAGGTGGCAGCGCCTTGCGACCTCGGCCCCTTCGATCCAGTAGACCAGGTGGCGCAGCCTGCCGCCGGTTCCGGGCGCGCCGCCGGCACCATTTGCGCCGCATTTCAGCGCCAGTCTGAGGCTGCGCCAGGCCGCGCCCGGACGGCGCAGGGCGAAGGGCAGGGCGCTGCGGATCAGGCGCAACAGCCCGTGTTCCAGCAGATGTTCGGTGCGGCTGTCTTCGGCGATATCGGCGGCCTCGACCAGACCCGCCCGTTCCGAGCGCATGGCGAAACGATGCACCTGCCAGCCCATCCGCTCCAGCGCGTGAATCTCGCGGCGGATGAAGGTCTGCGAGGGCAGCGGATAGCTGTTGACCAGATAGGCGAGTTTCATGATCCGAATTCATGGCAGCGGCAGCAATGGCCAGGATCGGGTGCGGCCGTGCCGCTTGCAAGCGTAAAGCGCCCGGGCCAAAGGGAAGGTGGCAAAGCGTTGCACAGGGGCACTGATGGCGACCCTGCCGACGGTGTGACCGACCGGATGACCAGCCGGATGACCGGGCGGGGCAGGGCAGAAAAGGGCAGATCATGGAACTGACCGGAGGCAAGAGCCTTTTCCGGCGAGCGCTTGGCGGCGGGGCCTTTGTCGCGGGGTCTTATGTTTTCGCGCAATTCGCCCGGCTGTTGTCGAACCTGGTTCTGACGCGGCTTTTATATCCCGAGGCCTTCGGGGTCATGGCGCTGGTCATGGTCGTACTGGTCGGCCTTCAGATGTTTTCTGATGTCGGCATCGGCCCGGCCATTTCGCGTTCTGCGCGCGGCGATGACCCGGATTTCCTGAACACGGCCTGGACGCTGAATGTGTTTCGCGGCGCGGGGCTCTGGGTGCTGACCTGCCTTGTCGCCTGGCCCGCCGCCTGGTTTTACGGCGTGCCGGAGCTTGCGCTTATGGTGCCGGTCGCGGGGCTGACGCTGCTGATCGGCGGCTTCAACCCGACGCGGATCGACACGGCGAACCGACATCTGCTTCTGGTGCGGGTGACGCTTCTTGATCTCGCGGCGCAGATCGGCGGCATTGTGGTGATGGTGGGTTTCGCCTGGATCACCGGCTCGATCTGGGCGCTGGTGGTGGGGGCGGTGGCGCAGGTCCTGCTGAAACTGTGTCTCACTTCGGTCTTCCTGCCCGGGCCTGCCAACTGTTTCCGCTGGGAGCCCGACGCTGCGCGCGAACTGGTGCATTTCGGGAAATGGATCCTTGCCTCGACGGCCGCCGGCTTCCTGCTGACCCAGGGCGATAAGGCAGTGCTGGGATCCTGGCTCAGCATGGCCGATCTCGGGCACTATAATATCGGCTTTTTCCTCGCCTCCTTCCCGGTGCTGCTGGCGGGGCTGGTGGTGACGCGGATCATGATCCCGATCTACCGCGAGCTGGGCCCCATGCCGATCCGGCGGGCGCGCGCAAATTGCGTCATTTGCGTTTTGGCCTGACGATCCCGATGCTTTTGGTGATGGGCGCCATGGCGGCGGGCGGCGACCTGATCGCGGGCGTCTTATACGATGCGCGCTACCAGGATGTGGGCGTGATCATCGCGGCGGTGGCGATGGCGCAGATGCCGATGCTGATCGGGCTGACCTATGACCAGGCAGCGCTGGCGGCCGGAGACGGGCGGGGCTTTTTCTTCGTCCAGGCGATAAGGGCGGCGTTGCAGACCACGGCGCTGATCATCGGCGCAGGCTGGGGCGGGCTTGGCGGTGCCCTTTTGGGCCAGGGGCTGGCGCTGGCGCTGACACATCCGTTCCTGATCCGGCTGGCGCGGCGTCACAAGGCCTGGGATCCGCGCCATGATCTGACGGCTGCCGCGCTGGCCCTGGTGCTGATTATTGCACTTTGCTGGTCCGGGCGTGACGAATTGCTGACATTATTTGGATAGATATGACGGATGCGTGCTTTTCCGCGCCCCGAAAGCAGCGGCACTTGTGACAGGCGGCGCTGGGCTTATGAAGGGGCAATGCCCGTTGATGACGACGCCCGATTGCGACCCGGACCTGATTGCGACCCGACCCGATTGCGACCCCTGAGGAAGACCAGCCAGATGCAGACCGAAGCCACCGCCCTTCCCGAAGTCCTCCTGCTGACGCCACGCCGTTTTGGCGATGCGCGGGGCTGGTTCACCGAGACGTTCAATGCGCTTCGGATGAAAGAGGCCGGGATCGAAATTGACTGGGTGCAGGACAACCATTCCTTTTCCGCCGCCAAAGGCACTTTGCGCGGCCTGCATTACCAGTCCGCCCCGCATGCCCAGGACAAGCTGGTGCGCTGCACCCGCGGCGCGATCCTTGATGTGGCGGTGGATTTCCGCGAGGGCTCGCCCCGTTTCGGCAAATGGGTGGCAGAGGAGCTTTCGGCGGAAAACGGGCGCCAGCTCCTGATCCCGCAGGGCTTTTTGCATGGCTTTGTCACCCTGACCCCGGATGTCGAGGTGCAATATAAATGTTCCGACTTCTACGCGCCCGACTGTGATGGCGCCGTCCGCTGGGATGACCCGGAGATCGGGATTGACTGGGGCCTGGACGGCACTCAGCCGGTTTTGTCAGACAAAGACCAGGCCGCGCCGCTGTTGAAAGATGCGGGCCGCCCCTTCCGCTTTGAGGTGAAAGCATG
Organism: Gemmobacter sp. 24YEA27; assembly: GCF_030052995.1. Lineage (NCBI taxonomy): Bacteria > Pseudomonadati > Pseudomonadota > Alphaproteobacteria > Rhodobacterales > Paracoccaceae > Gemmobacter > Gemmobacter sp. 24YEA27. The sequence continues at coordinate 1,686,033 of NZ_JASJPW010000001.1, forward strand.
AAGCTTCTCGTGACCGGAGGCGCGGGGTTCATCGGATCCGCCGTGGTGCGGCTTGCGGTCTCGCGCGGGCACAGCGTCGTGAATGTCGATGCGCTGACCTATGCGGCCTGCCTGGAAAATGTCGCGGCAGTCGGCAACACCCCGCTTTATGCCTTTGAACAGGCCGATATAAGGGACCGGGCGGCGCTTGACCGGATTTTCGACGCGCATCAGCCCGATGCGGTGATGCATCTGGCGGCGGAAAGCCATGTTGACCGCTCGATCGACGGGCCGGGGGATTTCGTCGAAACGAATATCACCGGCACCTATAATATGCTCGAGGCCGCGCGGGCCTCGTGGACGCGCGCCGGCAAGCCTGCGTCTTTCCGGTTTCACCATATTTCGACCGATGAGGTCTTCGGCTCGCTGCCGCGCGATCCTGCGGTGAAATTCACCGAAGAGACCGCCTATGATCCGCGGTCGCCCTATTCGGCATCGAAAGCGGCCTCGGATCATCTGGTGCGCGCCTGGGCCGAGACTTATGGCCTGCCGGTGGTGCTGACCAATTGCTCGAACAATTACGGCCCGTTCCATTTCCCGGAAAAGCTGATCCCGGTGATCATCCTGAACGCTTTGGCCGGCAAACCGTTGCCAATCTATGGTGATGGCTCGAATATCCGCGACTGGCTTTATGTCGAGGATCACGCCGACGCGCTGCTGCTGGTTGTCGAAAAGGGCCAGCTGAACCGCAGCTATAATATCGGCGGCGAGAATGAGCGCACCAATCTGGAACTGGTGCAGACGCTTTGCGCCATCCTGGACCGCAAACGCCCGAAAGGGGCGGGGTCTTACAGCGATCAGATCACTTTCGTGACCGACCGCCCCGGCCATGATGCGCGCTATGCGATTGACCCCTCGCGCATCCGTGAAGAACTTGGTTGGCGGCCCTCCGTCACCGTCGAAGAGGGGCTGGAGCGCACGGTCGACTGGTATCTCGCCAATGAGGCCTGGTGGCAGCCGCTGATGGCGCGGCAGGGCGTGGGCGAGCGGCTGGGGGTTAAGGCATGAAGCTGCTCGTTTTCGGAAAAACCGGCCAGGTCGCGACGGAATTGCAGCGCCGTCTGCCGGCGGGGGTTCAGGCGGTGTTCCTGGGCCGCGATCACGCGGATCTTGCGGATACGGCCTCTTGCGCGGCCGCGATTGCCGACGGGCGGACCGAGGCGGTGATCAATGCCGCCGCCTGGACTGCGGTCGACAAGGCCGAAAGCGAGGAGGCGCTGGCGAGCGTGGTCAATGGGGACGCGCCCACCGCAATGGCCGATGCCTGCGCGAAAGCGCAGATCCCCTTTCTGCATATCTCGACCGATTACGTCTTTTCGGGCCAGGGTGACCGTCCCTTCCGCCCCGAAGATCCGGTCGCACCGCTCGGCGCCTATGGTCGTTCAAAGCTGAAAGGTGAGGAGGGCGTGCGCGCCGCCGGCGGACAGCATCTGATCCTGCGCACCTCCTGGGTGTTCTCTTCCCATGGCGCGAATTTCGTGAAGACCATGCTGCGGCTGGGCCGTGAGCGTGACCTGCTGAAGGTCGTGGCCGATCAGCATGGCGGCCCGACCCCGGCTTCGGCAATCGCCGACGCGCTGCTGTTGGCCGTGCAGGCGATGAAGGCGGGTGCCCCGGGCGGCACGCATCACTTCTCTGGCGCGCCAGATGCGAGCTGGGCGGATTTCGCTCGCGAGATCATGACCCGTGCCGGCCTTTCCTGCCGGATCGAGGGTATCCCGACCCGCGATTACCCGACCCCGGCGCAGCGGCCGCTGAATTCGCGGCTGGACTGTTCGGCGCTGGAGGCGGCATTCGGCATCCCGCGCCCCGACTGGCGGAGCGGGCTTGATGAGGTTCTGAAGGAGCTGGCAGCATGACACAGGCCGTGAAACGCAAAGGTATCATTCTGGCGGGCGGTTCGGGCACGCGGCTCTATCCGATCACCATGGGCGTCTCAAAGCAGCTGTTGCCGCTTTATGACAAGCCGATGATCTATTATCCGCTCTCGGTGCTGATGCTGGGCGGCATCCGCGAGATCGCGATCATCACCACGCCGGACGACCAGACGCAGTTCCAGCGGCTGATGGGCGATGGCAGCCAATGGGGCCTGTCGCTCACCTGGATCACCCAGCCCTCGCCCGATGGCCTGGCTCAGGCCTATCTGCTGGCCGAAGATTTCCTTGACGGCGCGCCTTCGGCGATGGTGCTGGGCGATAATATCTTTTTCGGCCACGGCCTGCCGGAAGTGCTGGCCGCGGCGTCTGCGCGCGAGGCCGGCGGTACGGTGTTCGGCTATCACGTCTCTGACCCGGAACGCTACGGCGTGGTTGATTTCGACCGCGACGGCAATGTGCGGGCGATCATCGAAAAACCGGCCAATCCGCCGTCGAATTTCGCGGTGACCGGGCTGTATTTCCTCGACGGACGGGCATCGGAACTTGCGGCGCGGGTGAAGCCATCCGCGCGCGGCGAGCTGGAGATTGCGGATCTGCTGGAGATCTACCGGGCCGAGGGCACGCTACGGGTCGAGCGGATGGGGCGCGGCTATGCCTGGCTTGACACCGGCACCCATGGCAGCCTGCTCGATGCGGGGAATTTCGTGCGCACGCTGACGCTGCGGCAAGGTCTGCAAGTGGGCTCGCCCGATGAAATCGCCTTCCGTGAGGGCTGGATCGACGCGGTGCAACTGGCCGCGCGGGCCAAGCTCTTCGGCAAGAACGATTATGGCCGCTATCTGTCAGAGCTGGCCACCGACTGAGATCCTCCTCCACGTGAATTGCCTGCCGGCTGAGTTGCCCTAAGACTGATATCCCTGGCAGGCGAGCGGGCTGTCCTGTGCTTTCCCTGCGCAACATTAGGTAATTCTAAACCTGTTATACGGCAATCCTTGCAATATCCCCGCTTCTGCGTTGTTCTGAGGGGTAATAGCCGCGGCCCCAGGTCGGGACACGCCGCGTTGCAGGTAGTGTAAGCAGCGGGGACATATGATAGCAGGATATCTCGCGGTCTCGGTTCTAGTTGCTGGCCTTGCGCTCAGCCTTTCTGTCCTGGCGGGCCACCCGCCTCTGGCCTGGCTGCTCTGCTATTCCGGGGCAGGGGCTACCTCTCTTATGACGATGGCTTTTTTCCACACAGGCGACTGGGAAGAGACCTCGGGCGCCGGTGACGCCTGACAAACCGCGCGGCGATACGTCTGTTGCCAGGGGGCAGAGCGGCCAGATCTTGCCGATTGTAATAGAATACGAAACAACATTTCGGGACTTTTCAGGCGCCTCACCGAAAGCCCGCATGCTTTGTGGCGATCAGCGGCTCCGAATCGCGTCTGGGACTTTGTGTCCTTCGCCGGGCGCTTCCGGGCCGGAACGTGGCATTTCCGGCGCGAAGACAGGAGTTGCCCCCCTGTCATTGCCAAAAATCTCTGAATTGCGTCGGAATTGTGGTGATCACATGGCGATCATGCTTTTCGCGCCCCGTCCCCATCGGATAAAATGATCCCCGGGGCATTCTGACCGGGTGCTGTAGATGTGGTTAAAAGTTCTGCCAAATTTTGATGTGGCGACGGTGAATATCGTCACCCGGGGGTCTGTGCTGTGCCTCATTCGACGAATTTGTTGACCGAGCGCTGACAATGTCAATCATTTCAGCAAAAACCGCCGGGGCTGCGGGCACCGCACCATTGTTGCGAAAAACATCTGACAAAGGCGAGCAGGTGTTGAACCTGCCCGGCCGTGGCGGTGTCTATCGCCATGCTTTCAAACGGGTGCTGGATCTGTTCGCCATATTGGCGGCGGTGCCGATTATGGTGCCGGTGGTTCTCGTGCTGGCGATCCTTGTGGCGCGCGATGGCGGCAGCCCCTTCTACAGTCAGATGCGGATCGGCAAAGGCGGGCGTTCGTTCCGGATGTGGAAGCTGCGCTCGATGGTGGTCGATGCGGATCAGCGGCTGGAGGCCTGGCTGGCGGTCAATCCCGCGGCGCGTGCGGAATGGGACAGCACGCAAAAGCTGCGCAATGACCCGCGCGTCACCCGGTTTGGCCATTTCCTGCGTCGCTCGTCGCTGGATGAACTTCCGCAGCTCTGGAATGTCTTCATCGGCAATATGAGCCTGGTCGGCCCAAGGCCGATGATGCTGAACCAGCGCGACCTCTATCCCGGCACGGCCTATTACGCGCTGCGCCCGGGTGTGACCGGCTACTGGCAGACCGCTGGCCGCAACCGCACGACCTTTGAGGCGCGGGCGGAATATGATGCGGTCTATGAGGAACAGCTTTCTCTGATGACTGACCTCGGCATTCTGGCGCGGACGGTGAGCGTGGTGCTGCGCGGCACCGGCTGCTGAAACACATATGTCTTTGGGCGGGGCGTTCACCCTGTTTAAAGAATCGCCTGCTGTCCTTTGCGTGGACAGCAAAGACAGCCGTCACAGATTAAGATCATAGTGCTGTCAATCTCACGGCGCCGGGACAGATCGGTTCTGAATGCCGAAGCTGCAAGTTCGGTGGACCTGCGGGACCAGAGGCGATTCCACGGCCCGGTTCCTGACATTGCCTGCCCGTGCATTGAGCAGGTCAGCCGGAGAGGTGAAGGATGTCCGGGTTCTGTGCCGTGAGGTCCAGATCGCGGCCAGCCGTGTTACCGGCTCACGCTGCACTCAGAAGTATCTGCGACCCAGGCCCCCCGCAACGCCTGGCGCCGATGTGTCCGGCGGAGGGACTGCCTGTCGTTGCAGGTCATCCTCACCCGCTTGCGCTGGCCCGCTTGTGATGGCCGGTAGGGTGGATCTCCGGCAAGGCAATGATCGGGCGCAGACCGAGTTCGCGTTCCATCTGCGTCGACGTGCGGATCACCGGCCTCAGCAGATCCAGCAGGAAGGCAAGGATCAGCCCGCCGAGCAGCCCCGCAATCGCCCCCGCCGCCACGAACATCTTGCGGCGTGGGCCGTCGGGATGCTCGGGCGTGATGGCGCGATCGAGAATGCCGAACCGTTCGCCCTGCTGGCGTTCGGCCAGACGCACCTGAGAATCTGCTTCGGCCAAAGCATCCGAAGCCTGGTCGAAATTGCGCTGGATCTGACCAAGGTCCCGCTCAAGATCCGCAAGACCGCGTTCCGCCACCGCAACACCCGCAAGCCCGGATTCGATGCCGGCGGCACGGGTCTTCAGCGCCGCTTGCTGGCCCGCGATCAGCGTGGTCTGATCATCCAACTCGCGCAGACGCTGCCGGTCGGTCGGGCGCAGCGTCTCGCGCGCCGAGATGCGGCGGCGCTCTTCATCGACCAGCAGCAGATCGCGGTCGAGCCCGCGCAGATCGGTCTCGATGGTGGTCAGCTCTTCGCGCCGCGTCGCCGATACCGGCGGCAGCATTTCGGCATTTGCATTGCGCCAGGAGATGATTTTTGCCTCCTGCGCCTGGATCTCGGTGTTCAGAACCGACAGCCGGTCGGAATGGAAGGTATAGCTTTCGCGCGCCCGTGCGAGCTGGCCCGAGGCCGAGAGATCCACCACGCTTTGCGCCAGATCATTGGCGATGCGCGCCGCATTATCGGCATCGCCGAAGGTCGTGCTGATCACCACTGCTGAGACCTGGGTCGGCTGGCCATAGGCGGGGTCGCCCGAAACCTCGACCGTGTCAAACCGGATCGCCGCACGCAGGGCGGTCACTTTCGCCTCGGTCGACATCGCGGGCAGGTCGCTGAAGAGCCCGTGCCGTTCGATGATCGCGACCAGGTTCTGCCGCGTCGTCAGCCGGTGTTGCAGCGATTGCACCAGCTGCGCCGAGCCGGAGGCCTGAGTGGCCTCGGCCGGCTGTCCTGCGACCGGCACCCGGACCTGGGCGGTCTGGATCTCGATCGAGGCCCAGGCGGTGTAATTATCGGGGCGGCCTTTGGCGTAAAGCGCGGCCAGCACGACCGCGATCAGCGCGCAAAGCGCGATCATCCAGCCGCGCCGCAGCAGAAAGCCCAGAAGATCTTCGATATTGCGCAGATGTCCCATGGTGATCGTCCCTCAGCCGCGCCCGAACCAGCGGCTGATTGCGCCTCCGAACAGGCGGTCGGCAAGGCCCTGGCCCGCCAGAAGCCCGCGATCCTGTGCCCGGTTCAGCACCACCGCGAGCAGCGGCACGCGGCCCTCGAACATCCGTTCGCAGGCGGTGATATCGGCGGCGGTGGTACGGGTGCCATCCACCAGAAGCACCGCATCGACCTGGCCGCTCAGCGCGATCATGTCGTCATATTCCAGCGCCGGCGGCGTATCGAAAAGCTGGATATCTGGCTGCAGCAGATCACTTGCCGATTGCAGCGCGGCGGTGGTCTGCGGATCCTGGAGTGTCTCGGCCGGGCGGGCGACAGGCTCGCTGTTCAGCGCCAGCGCCAGGTTCGGGCCGATGCGGCGGAACTGGCCCTCAAGCGGCTGCTCGCCCTGGAGGAATTCCAGCAGCTGGGGCGACGGGGTTTGTGCAAACAGGCTCGCGAGGCGCGGGTGGCGCAGATCGAGATCCATCAGCACCGTCCGGCACGAAGGCAGCCGGCCCAGCGACAGCGCGAGATTGGCGGCGACATAGCTCTTGCCACAGCCGGCGCGCGGCGAGGTGATGGCGAGCCGGCTCATTCCTTCTTTGGTCATCGCCTGGGCGATGCGGGTGCGTAGCATGTCGAAATAGCGGGTGATCTGGTGGTGTTCCGGTTTCAGGAACAAACCGTTTCTGACCAGCCGGGCGGCATCGACATGGATTTCTCCGATTGATTCCCAGACTTTCGAGGGGTTCGGGCTGGCAAAAACTGCGGGCGAGATAGAGATCTCGCGCCCGGTGCGTTGGTCAAGCGCGATGGGCAGATTGATGCGCGGATGGCCGGGTTTGAACAGGGAGACAGCGGTGCCACGCGCGGCGGCCCCGGCTTTGCGATCCTGGTTATTATCTTCTGCGCCCATCAGGGGAAATCCCATATCCAGGGGGTTTGAACCGAAAGGGCCATGTATGTTGTGGCGGCTCATCTGTAATCCGGTTCCGACAGAAGGGCGGCAGCAGGACTGCGCGCCCGGAATTGATATCCCCTGCCGGATGGCAGGCGCGATGCCGGTCCCAGATGCGGGATCCCCTCCGGGGCCGGTCTGGCCTGAAGGATGCAGCCTGGAGTCCGGGCCCCCGCCCAGAAGAGCATTCCTAACAGATAGAGGGTAAAAATGAAACCCCGGCGCATGGGAAATGGCTGTGATCTCAGCTACTTTACCGACCGCGCGGGTCGCGCCGCCGGCACCCCCGCTGCCCGGGCCGGGGCGGGCAGGGGCGCGGCCGCTGCGCAGGGCTTTGACTTTGAAACCTGGCGGGCTTAGGCGTGATGGCCATGACAGCCGACACGCCTCATATCCCTGCGCCACGGGACCCGTCTGCCCCACCCGGGCCGGTCGTTGATGCCGTGGTGATTGGTCGCAATGAAGGCGGCCGGCTTGCCGCCTGTCTCGCGTCACTTACAGGCCAGGTGCGGCGGCTGGTCTATGTCGACAGCGGCTCGACCGATGGCTCGCAGGCGCTGGCGCGGGGGGCAGGGGCGATTGTGGTCGGGCTTGACCTGTCGCGCCCCTTCACGGCGGCGCGGGCGCGCAATGCCGGTGTGCTTGCGCTGACTGCAGAGGGCGCAGAGCCCGATTACGTCCAGTTCGTCGATGGCGATTGCGAAGTGGTGCCGGGCTGGGTGGCGCGCGGGCTGCAGGGCTTTCGCGACCACCCCGGTGCCGTGGTGATCTGTGGCCGCAGACGCGAGCGGCACCCGGAGGCTTCGGTCTATAACCGGTTCTGTGACCGCGAATGGAACACGCCTGTCGGCGAGGCGCTTGCCTGCGGCGGGGATGCGCTGATGCGGCTGCGGGATTTCCAAGCGGTGCGCGGCTACCGCGAGGATCTGATCGCGGGCGAGGAGCCGGAGCTGTGCCAGCGGCTGCGCCGGGCAGGCGGGCAGATCTGGCGGATCGACGCGGAGATGACGCTGCATGACGCAGCGATGACGCGTGTGTCGCAATGGTGGCGGCGCATGAAACGCGCGGGACATGCTTTCGCCGAAGGTGCGGCCCTGCATGGGCGCGGCCCCGACCGCCATTGGCGGCGCGAGACGGCGCGCGCTTTGGTCTGGGGCGCCTTACTGCCGGTTTTGGTAGTGCTGGCGGGGCTGATCCATCCGGCGTTCTGGCTCGCGGGCCTGATCTGGCCCTTGCAGATGCTGCGCCTCGGGTTTCGCTGGCGTCATGAGGGACGCGCGGGCACTGAGGCCGCGGTTCTGACGGTCCTGGGGAAGTTTCCGGAAGCCCTGGGCGCGCTTGGCTATCTGCGCGACCGGGTGTTGCGTCGCAGGCGGGGCCTGATCGAATACAAATAGATCTTGCGACCGCAGCTGCCAGGCCTTCCTGATCTCACCCGGCAGGATCGCGAAGCAGACGGCATAGCGCGGCAGCAGCCGGCGCGGCGAGGCCACCGCCCGCCAGGCCCATTCCATCGCGATTTTTCGCACCCATTCCGGCGCACGGGTCTGATTGCCCGAGAGGAACTCGACCCCGGCCCCGACCGAGGCAAATCCCATCCGGGGCGCGAGGGTACGGCCAAGGGCGGCGAACCGTTCCTGCTTGGGCGCGCCAAGCGCGATCAGGCACAGGCCAGGCCCAAGCGCGTTAAGGCGGGCGAGGGCGTCGCGGGCCACCGGACCTTCGGGGTCAAACCCCATCGGCGGCGCGATCAGCAGTCCTTTCCGATAGCCGGGGAGGACGCGCGCGAGTTGCTCGCTGGCCCCTTCCAGCGCGGCCTCGGTGGCGCCCAGCATCGAGACGGGCAGACCAGCCTCGGCAGCGAGCCAGCACAGCGGCACCACCAGATCCGACCCCGGCAACAGATCGACGGGCTTTTTCGCGAGCCTGGACAGCCAGACGATCGGATTGCCGTCCGCAACCACCATATCCTGACGCGCATAGGCTTCGAGAAAAGCCGGGTCCCGGCGCAGTTTGACGAGATGATCAACGTTGATTGTCGCCAAAGCAAAGCCTTTGCCCCGACGCATCAGCCTTTCCACATCGTCAAGCAATGCGGTGCGGCTCGCGTGAGTCACCTCGATACAGGTCTTTTGGATGGTGAACTGCAAGGCGATCATCCTGACAGGGCGGGCTGATGTCATTGTAGCGCGCGCCAGCGTCATAGGCGACTGGTTCCGGACGTCAACACTCTGTTTCCAACTCTGGCAGAGTGGGGGTGAGGCAGCGCCCTGTCCCGGCCTCGCCTCGGAGAGCGGTTCGTGCTACGCTATGGCCCTAAATTGCGCCCGGTTAAAGCGCGAGCAGAACGGATCCCGGCCGGATGTCATCTACGATAGCGCTGCTGGCGCTTTTGATCTGGCCCTTTGTGGTCTGGGTTTTCTACAATCGGATGGCGCCGGGCCGGGCGCTGATCTGGTCGGTTCTGACCGGCTATATGTTTTTGCCAGAGCTGGCAAAAATCGACCTTCCGATGCTGCCCGACCCCGACAAACACATGTTGCCGGCGCTGGCGGCGGCGGTGATCTCCTGGCTGATGCTGGGCCGGACCCTGCCGGTTTTCACCGGCAATATGATGGTCAGGGTGCTGGTCGCGGGCTTTCTGATCTCGCCCGTCTTCACCGCGCTTCTGAACACCGACCCGATTTTCCTTGGCCATGGCCGCGAGATCCAGGGCATGCGAATCTATGATTCCATTGCCATCACAGGCACCGAGGCGATGTATCTTCTGCCGCTGTTCCTTGCGCGGCGCGATCTCGCCACGCCCGAGGCGATGCGCGACCTTCTGATGGCACTGACGATTGCGGCGCTGCTTTATACCGGGCCGATTCTGATCGAGACGGTGATGTCGCCGCAGCTGCATATCTGGGTCTATGGCTATTTCCAGCACGACATGTCCCAGGCGGTGCGGTTTGGCGGCTGGCGGCCCTTTGTCTTTATGCCGCACGGGCTTTGGGTGGCGTTTTTCGTGCTCTCCTGCCTGATCGCGGCGGGGATGCTGCTCCGGCTGGGGCCGGCGCCGGCGCGGGTCTGGCAGCTGCCGGTCTTCCTGCTGACCTGCGCGCTTCTGATTCTGTGCAAGAGCTTTGGCCCCATCGCCTATGCGCTGGCCGCCGCGCCGCTGGTCTTTCTTGCGACCCCGCGCCAGATCCTTGGCGTTGTCGGGCTGCTGGCGGTGGTGGTGATCCTGTATCCGCTTTTGCGCGGCGCCCATCTGGTGCCGGTTGACTATATTTCCAGCTTTGCCGGCGATCTGAGCGAGGACCGCGCCCAGAGCTTCGGTTACCGGCTGATGAATGAGGATCTGCTGCTGGCCCGCGCCGCCGAGCGCCCCCTTTTTGGCTGGGGCGGCTATGGGCGCGGTTTCCTCTATGATCCGGCGACCGGCATCGTCGAGACGGTGGCGGATGGCGCATGGATCATCCGGATCGGGGCGTTCGGCTGGGTCGGCTATCTCGTGCAATTCGGGCTTTTGTGCCTGCCCTTATGGCTTCTTGCGCGCGAGGCGCGGCTGAAACCCGGATCGGTCGGCCTGCCGGCAGCGGGGGTGGCGCTGATCCTCGGGCTGAATCTTGTTGATCTTTTGCCCAATGCAACGCTGACGCCGCTGAGCTGGCTGATGGCGGGCGCGATACTTGGTCAGGCCGAGGCTTTGCGTGCCATGCGCGAGGCCTCGCTTGCAGATTTGCGGCGAAACCAGCCCCGCCGCACCCTTATCTGAGCAGGCCCGGCCATCAGACTGCCGCAAAAGCCGGCCGGGGCTGTGCTAAATGTGGCATGAATGCGGCGTTAAAGAGGCGGTATTGTGGCATTGTTGCCTCGCGGGATAAGAACTGGTCACAGCCGCGAGCAGGGTATGAGTTTGCCTTAAATTGAGCTAGATTAACGCGGATAATCAACAGGCTGGCAGGGGGCTGTCTGTCAGGGAGGGAGCGCTTCTGTTCCAGCCCGGATCCCCTGAGCCACTGAACCGAAGTGATGGATGATATGACGCGCAGACCCTCAGGTGTGGCCGCGACCGACATAGCGATTGTCGGCATGGCCGCGCATTTGCCGGGTGCCGGTGATATCTCCACCTTCTGGGCCAATCTGCGCGCAGGCGTGGAATCGATCCAGGTGCTGTCGCGCGACGAGCTGCTGGCCGCGGGCGAGAGCGCGTCAAAGATGGCGCGGCCGAATTACGTGCCAGCCGCCGCCGTACTCGATGGGTTCGAGACCTTTGACGCAGACTTCTTCGGCTTTTCCCCGAAAGAGGCCGCGATCCTTGATCCGCAGCACCGCCAGTTCCTCGAAGTGGCCTGGGAGGCGCTGGAAAATGCCGGCCATCCTCCCGAGAATTTCCCCGGCGCCATCGGGGTCTGGGCCGGCTGCGGTATGGGGTCGTATTTCTATTTCAACCTCTGCTCGAACCCTGATCTGGTCGAAGAGACCGGCATGTTCCTTCTGCGTCATACCGGCAATGACAAGGATTTCCTCGCCACCCGCGCGAGCCATATCCTTGATCTCAAAGGCCCTTCGGTGAATGTGCAGACCGCCTGTTCAACCTCGCTGGTGGCGATCCACTACGCGTCTCAGGCGCTTTTGAACGGCGAATGCGATATGGCGCTGGCGGGGGGCGTCACCATCGAATTGCCCCATGCGCGGGGCTATCTGTTCCAGGAGGGCGAGATCCTGTCGCCGGACGGGCACTGCCACGCCTTTGACCACCGCGCGCAGGGCACGGTGTTCGGGTCGGGCGCGGGCTGTGTGGTCTTGCGCCGCGCGGTCGATGCGATCCGCGATGGCGATCATATCTGGGCCATCCTCAAGGGCACCGCGATCAACAATGACGGCGCGGCCAAAGCGGGCTATCTTGCGCCGTCCGTCGATGGGCAATCGGCCTGTATTGCCGAGGCCCAGGCGCTGGCGGGCGTCACTGCCGATAGCGTGACCTATATCGAATGCCATGGCACCGGGACCTATCTCGGCGACCCGATCGAGGTCGCGGCACTGACCGGGGCCTTCCGCGAGACCACAGATGCGGTCGGCCATTGCCGCATCGGCTCGGTGAAAACCAATATCGGCCATCTCGACACTGCCGCCGGGGTGGCGAGCCTGATCAAGGTCGCGCTCTCGCTGCATCACCGCGAATTGCCGCCGAGCCTTGGCTATGAGGCGCCGAACCCCTCGATTGATTTCGAGACATCACCTTTCCGCGTCAATGACCGGCTGACCCCCTGGGACGCGCCGGTCTTGCGCGCGGGCGTCAACAGCCTGGGCGTCGGCGGCACCAATGCCCATGCCGTGCTGGAAGAGGCGCCTTTGCGGGCGGTGTCAGAAGACAGCGACTGGCCGTTCCAGCCTCTGGTGATCTCGGCACGCTCAAAGGCCGCGCTTGAGGGCCAGGCGACCCGGCTTGCCGCGCATCTGCGCGCGCATCCCGACCAGAAGCTGGCAGATGTGGCTTTCACGCTGAAAGAGGGCCGCCGCGCCTTTGAGAAACGCCGGGTTATAGTCGCGGAAAGCCACACAGAGGCGGCGGGGCTGCTGGAAGGCGCCAATCCGCGCCTTGTCTTCAACCATGATCATCTGGGCGAGGACCCCGAGGTCATCTTCATGTTCCCCGGCGGCGGCGCGCAATTTGCCGGCATGGCGCGCGATCTTTACGAGACCGAGCCGGTTTTCAAAGACTGGATGGATCGCGGCCTTGCGGTGCTGGAGCCGCAGCTGGATTACGATATCCGCGCGCTCTGGCTGCCCGCGAAGGGCGCGGAACAGGCGGCGGATCAGGCGCTGAAAAGGCCCTCGGTGCAGCTGCCGCTGATCATGATCACCGAATATGCGCTGGCGAGGCTTTATGAAAGCTGGGGCGTCACCCCCGCCGCGCTGATCGGTCATTCGATGGGCGAGAATACGGCGGCCGCTTTGGCCGGTGTGATGTCATTCGAGGATTGCATCGGGCTGGTCCTGTTGCGCGGGCGGCTGTTTGACACGGTGGCGCCGGGGGGGATGCTCTCGGTGCCGCTGCCAGAGGGTGACCTGGCGCGCTACTGGGCCGATGATCTTGATATGGCTTCGGTCAATGCGCCGGGGCTTTGTGTGGTCTCGGGCCCGGATGCGGCACTGGATGCGCTGGCTGCACGGCTGGCCACAGATGAGGTCGAGACGCAGCGGATTGCGATCAATATCGCCGCGCACAGCCGGATGCTCGCACCGATCCTGCCCGCCTTTGGCGATTACCTGCGCAGCATTCGCCTCTCTGCGCCGCAGATCCCGATCATCTCGAACCGCTCGGGCAAGGTGCTGACGGATGCCGAGGCGACGGACCCGGATTATTGGGTCGCACATCTGAGAAATACGGTGAATTTCCAGGCCGGGCTGGCGGACCTGACCGCGGTGCCGGGCCGGGTCTATATGGAAATGGGGCCGGGCCGTGCGCTTTCCTCGCTTGCGGGCGCCAATGGGGTCGGACCGGGCCAGGTCGTACCGGCCTTGCGGCACCCCGAACAGAAGATCGCCGATGATGCCTGGCTGGTCGGATCCATCGCGCGGCTCTGGGCCTGCGGCGTCGCGGTCGACTGGGGCCAGATCTGGGGCGGACGTCTGCGCCAGCGCGTGCCGCTGCCCTCCTATGCCTTTCAGCGCAAACCGTTTTTTATCGCACCGGGCGAGGCGGCGCCGGTGGCGGCAGAGCTGCCCGCGCGGGTGGATGACCTGAGCGGCTGGGGCTGGAAGCGGCATTGGACCCCTTCGCCTGCAGGCTTTGACATTGATGATCTGGGCGCGGCGGCGCCGGCAAGCTGGCTGGTCTTTGCCGATGAGGCCGGGCTTTGCCTGGCTGCGGCAGACCGGTTGCGCGCGGCGGGGCATCGGGTGATCCTGGTGCATCCGGGCGACAGTTTCCGCGCCCTCGGCGAGGATCGCTACAGCCTTGCGCCCGAGCGCGGGCTGGAAGGGTATGAAGCCCTGATCCGTGAACTGGCGGGGCGGGGCATCGCGCCCGCGCAAGTGCTGCATGGCTGGCTGTTCACGAAAGATGAAAGCTTCCGCCCGGGGTCAAGTTTCGCGCAAAGGCTGATCGAACAGGGGTTCTGGTCGGCTTTGTTCCTGTTGCAGGCCATGGGGGGTGAAAACCTTGCCCAGGGGGTGAAGTTCACTTTCCTGACGAATGGCGCGGTGGCAGCGAAAGGCTCTGTGCTGCGCTGGCCGGAAAAGGCGCTGTTGCGCGGGCCGGTGCTGGTGGCGGGCAAGGAATTGCCAGGAGTTGCGCTGGCGCAGCTGGATCTGGAGCTGCCGGTCTTGCGGCGCGGCGAAAGCCTGCCCGATGCGCTGATTGATGCGGTGATCGAAGAGGCGCTTGCGCCAGAGGGTGGTGTGGCGGTCTTGCGTGGCGCGCGGCGTTACACCGAGGCGCTGCGCCCGGCGCCCTTGCCCGAGGCGGGGTTCGAACTGCCACATGGCGCGCATGTGCTGATCACCGGCGGGTTCGGCGGGATCGGGCTGACGCTGGCAGAAGACCTGATCCGGAACCGCGCAGCGAAGGTCACGCTGGTTGCGCGGTCGCGCCTGCCGGAAGGGCCTGCGCGCACGGCCTGGCTGCGGGCCCATGCGCCCGAAGATGCGGTATCGCGGCGGATTATGGCGGTGGAGCGGCTGGAGGCACTGGCGCGTGAAAGCGGCGGCGGGATCGCGCTGGCCCGGGCCGATGTGGCCAATCTCTTCGAGATGCAGGCGGTGGTTGAGGCCGCAGGCGCCCGCACGGGACCGGTAGATGCGGTGATCCATGCGGCGGGGATGGTGGCGGACGGTCCGATCCTTGGCAAGGATCCGGGCAGTGTCGAAGAGGTGTTCGCGCCGAAGCTGCATGGGACCGGGGTGATCGACCGGCTGTTCCCGGACGGGACGCTGAAGCTTCTGGTGCTGTTTTCCTCGACTTCGACGGTGACGGGCCCGGCGGGGCAGGTCGATTATGTCGCGGTGAATGAATATCTGAACGCCTTTGCCGAGGCGCGGGCCGGGGGGGCGACGCGGGTGGTCGCGCTGGACTGGGGGATCTGGCGGGGCGTCGGCATGGCGGCCGAGAGCCTCGCGGACCGGATGGGGCGCGAGGCGGCGCCGTCGGTGCCGGTGCGCCAGCCGATGCTGACGGCGGCCGGGTTTGACGTTTCGGGCAACCGGATGTTTACCGGTGATCTGTCCTGTCAGCAGTGGATCTTTGAGGGTCACCGCACCCGCGAGGGCCAGGCCTTGCTGCCGGGGACCGGCTATCTGGAACTGGCGGCCGAGGCCTGGGCCTTGCAGGAGGGGATCGTCGGGGCGCAGGGGACTGGCGCCGGGTTCGGGATCCGCGATCTGACCTTCTTTGCGGCGCTGGATCTCGCGGAAAGCGAGACGCGACCCTTGCGGGTGCGGCTGAGCCGCAGTGAGGAAGGCTATGATTTCGAGGTGCAGACGCTGATGCGGGCGGGAGGCCGGGATGGCTGGGCCACCCATGCCACGGCGCGGCTGCTCGCGCTGACCGGAGAACAGGCCGCTATCCCGCCGGGGATCGACCCCGGCGGGATAGCGGCGCGGCTTCGCGCGCCCGAGATGGGCCAGCGGCAGGAAGGGGAGGCAGAAGGCTGGCTTCCCAGCCCGCAGGAGGCACATCTGGTGTTTGGCCCGCGCTGGCGGGTGTTGCGTTCGCGCGCTTATGGTGCGGGGGTAGGGCTGGCGCGGCTGTCGCTGCCGGAGGCCTTCCGGCGGGAGGTGTTGGGCGGCAATCCGGTTGGAGGTGAGCCGGTGGGGGGCGAGCCGGTTGGGGGCTGGCTTTTACATCCGGCACTCATGGATCTGGCCACCGGCTGGGCGATGGATCTGATCGCGGGGTATCAGCCGGACCGGCTCTGGGTGCCGCTGTCTTACGGATCGGTGCGGGTCTTTGCGCCGCTGAGCGCAGATCTCGTCAGCCATATCCGCAATGCGGGCGAGAACCGCGCTGACCGGCCGACCGCCGTGTTTGACATCACGCTTGCCACACCGGAGGGCCGGGTGCTGGTCGAGATCACCGGCTTTACCATCCGCCGGCTGGATGCGGCCTTGTCCTTTCCGGCCCCTGATCCGCGCCTGCTGGAGGCGCCCGAGGGCGGCCCCGCTCGGGCGCTGTCACCGGCGGAAGAGCGGCTGATGATGGCGTTCCGCCAGGGGATCCGCCCGGAAGAGGGGGCCCGGGTCTTTGGCCGCGCGCTGAATGCGGGGCTGTCACAGATCCTTGTGTCTTCGCTGGATCTGCCGGCGCTGGTGCGCCAGACCTCTGCGGTCATTGAGGCGCGTAAATCGGGGCAGAGCTTTGAGCGCCCTGATCTCGACACGGATTACATCGCGCCGCGGGATGATATCGAGCGCAGCCTGACCGGCTTCTGGCAGGATCTGCTCGGGGTTTCGCAGGTGGGGGTCGAGGATAATTTCTTCGACCTCGGCGGGCACAGCCTGATCGCGGTCCGGCTTTTCGCGATGGTGAAAAAGACCTGGGCGGTCGATTTCCCGATCTCGGTGCTTTTTGAGGCGCCGACAGTGGCGGCCTGCGCGGGCCTGATCCGCGAAGCGGCGGGGATCACCGGTGAGAGCCTGGTTGCGAGCGGGGGCGCAGGTGCGGGGCCGGTGCCGGCGGCGAAGGCCGTGAAACAGCCGCGCCGCTTCACCCATCTGGTGCCGATGACGCCCGATGCGGGGAAGTCCGGCGCATCGCAAGGGGCGAAGACGCCCTTCTTCCTCGTCTCGGGCATGTTCGGCAATGTGCTGAACCTGCGCCATCTTGCACAGCTGGAAGGACGGGACCGGCCGTTTTTCGGCCTCCAGGCGCGCGGGCTTTACGGCGAGGATCAGCCGCATGATGATTTCACCGAAGCCGCGCGCGATTACATCGCCGAGATCCGTCAGGTGCAGCCGTCGGGGCCCTACCTGCTGGGCGGTTTCTCGGGTGGCGGGCTGATCGCCTGGGAAATGGCGCGCCAGCTGGAGGCTGAGGGGGAAGAGGTGGCGCAGCTGGTGCTCCTGGATACGCCTTTGCCGATGCGCCCCGGCCTCAGCCGCCGCGACAAGGCGCTGATCAAGCTCGCAGAATTGCGGCGCAAGGGGCCGGGCTATCTGGCGGAATGGGCGAAGAACCGGCTCGACTGGGAGCGGCGCAAACGTGCAGGCGCCCCGGTCGGGGAAGAGGGCTTCCATAACAGCGCCATCGAGGCGGCGTTCCGCGCCGCGCTGCCGCGCTATCAGATGAGCCCGCGCAACGGCGCGACGGTGCTGTTCCGGCCAGAGCTGGATCGGCACTGGCAGGTCTCGGGCGGGAAATGGGTCTCGGCGGCGAAGGAATATGTGTTCGAAGACAATGACCTGACCCGTTTCGCCCCGAAGCTGCGGGTGATCGAAGTGCCCGGAGATCATGATTCGATGGTGCTGGAGCCGAATGTGCGTGTGCTGGCGGCGGCGCTGAAAGCGCTGCTGGCCGGGACCGAAACGCGCGAAGACCCACTTGCGACGGCGGCGGAATAGGCGATGGCAACGGTTCTCACCATCATTCTCAACTGGCGCTCGCCGGAGATGACGCTGCGCTCGGTCGAGGCGGCGCTGGTCGCGATGCGGGGCATCCCGGGCGCGATCACCATTGTCGATAATGATTCCGGTGACGGATCCTTCGAGATCATGCAGGCGGGGGTTGCGCAGCGCGGCTGGGACCGCGCGGAAACGCCGGTCCGGGTGTTGCAATCGGGGCGCAATGGCGGCTTTGGTGCCGGGAATAATGTTGGTATCCGGGCGGGTCTGCCTGATGGAATTGCGGATGGATTTGCGGGCGGATCACGACCGGATTACGCCTATGTGCTGAATTCGGACGCTTTTCCGGCGCCGGATGCAATCCGGGTGCTGCTGGAGCATCTGGAGCGGACACCTGCAACCGGCTTTGCCGGCAGCTATATTCACGGCGAGGACGGCACCCCGCACCACACTGCCTTTCGCTATCCAACTGCGCTGAATGACTTTGAACGTCATATCCGGCTGGGGCTGGTTTCGCGGGCGATGAAGGACAGCATGGTTGCGATGCCGCTGCCGGATCGGGTGACGCGGGTCGACTGGCTGGCGGGGGCAAGCCTGATGATGCGGATGGATGTGCTGGACCGGATCGGTTTCTTTGATGAGCGGTTTTTCCTGTATTACGAGGAAACCGATCTTTGCCTGCGCGCCGCCCGGGCCGGTTTCCCGACCGATTATGTGCCCGAAAGCCGGGTGGCGCATATCGGCTCGGTCTCGACCGGGATGGGGAAATGGCAGCGGATTCCCGGTTTCTGGCTGGATTCGCGGCTGCATTATTTCGCCAAGAACCATGGGCGCGGCTATGCGGCGGCGGCGACGGTTCTGGCCGCCCTTGGCGGCGTGATCTGGCGGGCGCGGCTTCTGGTGCAGCGCAAGCGTGACCGCATCGATCCGCCACATTACCTCCGCGATTTGATTTTGCATGATATTCGTCGTGGCTTTGGCATGAGCCCGGAGCCCGTGACCGACCATTCCCGGAAAGAGACCTGAGATATGAGCCTGACCGCCATCCTGATCGGCAATGAGACGCTGACGCGCGAATGTGGCGCGCTCTGGCTGGCGCGCGGGCATCGGATCGTCGCGGTGGTCAGTGAGGCGGGGCCGGTCCGGGACTGGGCGCGAGAGGCGGGGCTGATGCTTTGCGATCCGGAAGATTTACCGCAGGCGGACTGGATTCTCTCGGTCGCCAATCTGCGGCTGCTGGGGCCCGAAGTGCTGGGTCGGGGGGCAAAAGGTGCGGTGAATTTCCATGATGGGCCCCTGCCGGAACATGCCGGGCTGAATGCGCCGGTCTGGGCGATCCTCGCGGGTGAGACGCGGCATGGCGTGACCTGGCATCTGATCGAGGGCGGGATTGATCAGGGGCGCATCTTTGCGGAGCGCCGGTTTGACCTCGACGCCGATGAGACGGCACTGACGCTGAACACGCGCTGTTTTGAGGAAGGGCTCGACAGTTTCCCCGAGGTGATGGCAGCGCTGGAAAGTGGCGCGGCGCCGCGCGCGCAAAGTGTGGGGGGCGGCTTGATGCATCGCGGCGCGGATCGGCCGGCGGTGATGGGGCGGATCGATTTCGCGCAGCCTGCGGCCGAAGTGGTGCGTCTGGTCCGTGGCCTTGATCACGGGCGCTACTGGAATCCGCTGACAACGGCGAAAATCGACACCGGGTCTGAGGTTCTGAATGTCGGTGCGGCTGAACTGGCGGCGGGCGATGGCGCGCCGGGCGCGGTGCTTCATGCCGGGCCGGAGGGGCTGGTGGTGGCCTGCGGCGCGGGGGCGGTGCGGCTCGACCGGCTCTGCTGCCAGGTCTCGGGCCGGGCGGTGGCGGCTGAGGCGGTGACGGCGGCTTTCTTGCCTCGGTTGGCTGCGGCTGAGGCGGAGGAGCTGACGGCGGAGCTTGCAGCGCTTGTGCCGCAGGAGGCGCGGCTCCGGGCGGCGCTTCTGGCGCTGCATCCGGTTGCCCTGCCGGTCGGGGTGCCGGCAGCGTTGCGGGCGGAACAAGGCGGCGTGGCTGACTGGCGCCGGATTCCGTTCGGGCGGCGGCACGGGCTGGGGGCGCTTGCGCTGGCCGGCCTCCGCGCGACCGGAACCACCGCCGGCGATTTCGCGAGGGCGGCGAAAGGCCGTGCCGGATATATCGCGGCCTGGGAGCCATTGCGCGCGGGGGCGAGGCAGCCGGTGAGACGGTGATGGCGGCGCTGGCGTCGGTTGAGGCGGCACTGGCGCGCCCGGCGACGGGCTGGCCGCTGGATCTGATGGCGCGGGATGCGGCGCTCATGGGCGTGGCGGTGCCACCGGTCGCACTGTCAGAGGCAGAGCCGGTCGAGGGCGCCGGGCTGGTGCTGACGCCGGATGCGGTGCTCTGGGATGCGGCGCGTCTGGACGAAGCGGCGGCGCAGGCGCTGGCATTGCGGATCGACTGGCTGGCGGGGGAGGTTGCGCGGGCGGTTACAGCCGCCAAAGATCTGCACCTTGCGGATCTGCCGGCGCTGACGCCTGCGGAATATGACCTTGTGATCAGGGACTTCAACCAGACGGTGGTGGAGCATGACCGCGCGGTCATGGTTCACACGGCCTTTGAGGCCCAGGTGGCGCGGACACCCGATGCGCCGGCGCTGGCCTTTGAAGGCGAGGAACTCAGCTATGCCGCGCTGAATGCCCGGGCCAATCGGGCAGCACATGTGCTGCGTGAGATGGGGGTCGGGCCGGGTGTGCTGGTCGGGCTGTCTACCCGGCGCAGCGTCGATCTGGTGGCCGGCGCGCTGGCGATCCTGAAAGCGGGCGGCGCCTATGTGCCGATGGATCCGGCCTATCCGGCCGAGCGCCTGGCTTTGTTCGCGGAAGACAGCGGCGCCCCGGTGATCGTGACGCAATCGGATCTGGCGGCAGGTCTGCCTGCGGGGGTGGAGAAGCTGGTGCTGGACCAGGATCCGCGCCTTGCCCTGGCCCCCGAAACCAATCCGGAAAGCGACGCGCGGCCCGAAGATGTCGCCTATATGATCTATACCTCGGGCTCGACCGGGCGGCCCAAAGGGGTGCAGGTCGAACACAGGAATGTCGCGAATTTCTTCACCGGTATGGATCAGCGGATCGGGCCGGAGCCCGGGGTCTGGCTCGCGGTGACCTCGCTGTCTTTCGACATCTCGGTGCTCGAGCTGTTCTGGACGCTGGCGCGCGGCTTTAAGGTGGTGATTTCCTCGGATGAGAACCGGGTGCTGGTTTCGGGGGCGCGGATCACCTCGGGGAGAGCGATGGATTTCTCGCTGTATTACTGGGGCAATGATGACGGGCCGGGGCCGAAGAAATACCAGCTTTTGCTGGATGGCGCGCGTTTTGCCGATCAGCATGGGTTCTGCGCGGTCTGGACGCCGGAGCGGCATTTCCACGCCTTTGGCGGCCCCTATCCGAACCCGAGCGTGACAGGGGCGGCCGTGGCGGCGGTGACCTCGAATATCGGGGTCAGGGCGGGGTCGGTGGTGGCGCCGCTGCATCATCCCGCGCGGATCGCCGAGGAATGGGCGGTGATCGACAATCTGACCGCAGGGCGCGCAGGCCTGGCCTTTGCGAGCGGCTGGCACCCCGATGATTTCGTGCTGCGCCCGGAAAATGCGCCGCCGCATAACAAGGCGGCGATGTTCCAGGCGATCAGAGATGTGCGGGCGCTGTGGCGCGGCGAAGGGGTGGATTTCCCCAAAGCGGATGGCACGACACTTACGGTCAGGACCCAGCCGCGCCCGGTGTCAAAGGAACTTCCGGTCTGGGTGACGACCGCCGGTAACCCGGAAACCTGGGCTGAGGCGGGCCGCGCCGGGGCCAATGTACTGACCCATCTTCTGGGCCAGTCGATTGCCGAAGTTGCTGAAAAAATTACGCTTTATCATGATGCCCTGCGCGAGGCCGGGCATGATCCGGCCGATTTCACCGTCACGCTGATGCTGCATTCCTATATCGCGGCCACGCGGGAGGAGGCGCGGCGGGTTGCCGAAGCGCCGATGAAATCCTATCTCGCCTCGGCGGCGGCTCTGGTGAAGCAATATGCCTGGGCCTTCCCGGCCTTCAAAAAACCGGCGGGCGCGGCCAATCCGATGGATATTGACCTTGCGGCTTTGTCGGCAGAAGAGAATGACGCGATCCTCGATTTCGCTTTCCAGCGCTATTTCGAGGATTCGGGGCTGTTCGGCACGGTCGAGGATGCGCTGGACCGGGTGGAGGCGCTGAAAGCGATTGGCGTGGGCGAGGTGGCTTGCCTTGTCGATTACGGCATCGCGCCGGAGGTGGTGCTGGAGGGGCTGAAGCCTTTGGCAGAGGTTGTGCGGCTGGCCAATCAGGGCGGGCCTGCGCCGGATGATTTCTCGATCGCGGCGCAGATCCACCGCCATGGGGTTACGCATCTGCAATGCACGCCGTCGATGGCGCGGATGATCCTGATGGATGATGAAAGCCGCCGCGCGCTTGCGAGCGTCAGGACGATGATGGTTGGCGGTGAGGCCTTGCCGGGCGCGCTGGCAGCTGAACTGAAGGCGGCCGGTGTGGGTCGACTTCTGAACATGTATGGCCCGACGGAAACGACGATCTGGTCTTCGGTGGAGGAGGTTCTTGCGCCGGAGCCGGTGGTGACTATCGGGACGCCGCTTGCGAACCAGCAGCTTTATGTGCTGGACGGCGCGCGCAGGCCCGTGCCGCCAGGCGTCGAGGGTGAGCTCTGGATCGGCGGCGAGGGCGTGACCCGGGGCTATTGGCAGCGTCCGGACCTGACGGCGGAGCGCTTTGTCGAAAACCCCTTCCATTCTGGAGCAGGCGGGGCGGCGCGGATGTATCAGACCGGAGACCTCGTCCGGCTGCGCCCGGATGGGCGGGTCGATTATATCGGACGGGCCGACGCCCAGGTGAAGCTGCGCGGCTACCGGATCGAGCTGGGGGAAATCGAGGCGGTGCTTGAGGCGCAGCCGGGGGTGACCCAGGCTGTGGTGATGGTGCGGGAAGATCAGCCGGGCGATCTGCGGCTGGTGGCCTATATCGGCGGCGGCGCGGGTGAGGCGGAATTGCGCGCGGCGCTGGCGCGGGAGCTGCCGGACCATATGAGGCCTGTGCATTATGTTGCGGTGGAGCGCTTCCCGCTGACACCGAACCGAAAAGTGGACCGTAAGGCGCTGCCGGCACCGATCCGCTTCTTGCCCGGGGCCGGGCCAGCAGCGCCGGAGACCCTGGCGCCTGTGGCGACGTCTGCTGTCGCGCCGTCGCAGCCCGGCCTGGCGGGCGTGGGGGATCGCGCCCTTTATCCCGCGACTGGCCCCGCGAACGGCCCCACGAACGGTTCCGGGTATGACCCGGCGATCGGCACTGAGATCGCGAAGATCTGGGCGCGGGTGCTGGGGGTGGCGCGGGTCGGGCCGAAGGACAATTTCTTCGCGCTTGGCGGCCATTCCCTTCTGGCGGTTCAGACTCATCGCGAGATCCGCGAGCGCCTGCCGCAGGTGAAGGTCTCGATCACCGATATCTTCCGCTTCCCGGTGCTCGACGCTTTGGTTGCGCATATCTCGGGCGGTGCACCGGCTGCGGTTGTGCCGGTGCGGGCGCCGGTTTTTGCGCCCTCTGCTGCCCCGGTGACGGCTGTCGCTCCGGTTCAGGTTTCGCCTGCTCCGGTGGCGCTTGCGACCGGGCTAGACGATGCTATGGCGCGGCGCCGGGCGATGCGGCTGGCGCGTCGGGGCATGGATGCCTGATCCTGGGATGTCTGATCCGGGCGAGACCCTGGCAGCGCGGGCGGCAGAATTGTTACCGGCAGGGTGTTTTACCGCCTCCGCCGATCCGCGGCGCACCTGGCCGCTCTGGCCGGGTGAGGAGGGAAGAGGCATGGTTCCCCGGCGCCTGGCCGAGTTTTCCGCCGGGCGCCAGGCGGCGCGCCTTGCGATGGTGGCGGCAGGGCGGCAGCCGGTTGCAGTCCCAAAGGCGCCGGACCGGGCGCCGGTCTGGCCTTTTGGCCTTGCGGGTTCGATCAGCCATTCGGATCTGGCCTGTATCGCGGTGGTCTCGACCGGTCTTGCGGGTCTCGGTCTGGATCTGGAACCCCTGCGCCCCCTTGACCCCGCAGTTGCGGCGCTGGTGACTGGGCCTGAGGACCAGGTCGTTGCAGCAGGTGATCCGGGGTTGCTGGTGTTTTGTGCAAAGGAGGCGGCTTACAAGGCGCAATATCCGCTGACGCGCCGGCTTTTCGGGCCCGAGATGCTGGCGGTGACGATCACGGGCGAGGTGTTCCGGGCGATATTTCTCGGGGCGGTTGCGCCTTTTGAGAGCGGTAAAGAGATCGAAGGGCGCATCACCCTCTGCGCCGGTCACGTGCTGGCGGTGGCCTGGATTGCAACCCTGGCCACCGCCTGAGCAGGGTCAGGCCGGATCGGGGCGGCGGATCTTTTCAGAGGCCTTGATCACCAGCGGGCGCAGGCCCTCGCCCCCGGCATCGATCAGCTGAAAGAACTGGCGGCGCATCCGGGGTTCCCAGAAGTCATTGATATGGCTGGAAAGACCCTCGATGCCTTCGGCCTCGGGTTTGCTCTCCATGAACATGGCGATCTGGTTGGCCATGCGCGTGATTTTCGGGTTGATGCCGTCAGTTTGCATGGGATTGCTCCGTCACGATGCGGTCAGAATGGGTGAAAAGCTCGAACCGCTCCGGGCGGGCGAGCGCGATTACAGTGATGCCGAGATGGTCGGCCAGCGCCACGGCGTCAGCGGTCGGGGCCGAGACCGCGATCAGCATCCCGGCGCCGATGGCCGCGACCTTCTGCACCATATCGGTCGAGACGCGGCTGGTCAGGACGACCGCGCCTTCGGGATGATCGTGGCGGATCAGATAGCCCGCGAGCTTGTCGAGCGCATTATGCCGCCCGACATCTTCGCGCGCGGCGAAAAGCCCGCCCGGCACCCAGTAAGCGGCGCAATGGGCGGCGCGCGTCACGTCATGCAGCGGCTGATGGGCGGGCAGGGCGGCGATGGCCTCTCGCACCTGAGCGGGTGTCATGCGGAAGGGGGAGGGCGGCACGGGGGCAGGTCGCGCAGCGCCTCGTTGATGCTGTCGATACCGCAGAGCCCGCAGCCGACCGGGCCGGCCATGGTGCGGCGGCGTTTGGCCAGCCGCGCCTCGGCCTCCGGCACCAGCCAGGACTGCACGTCAATGCCGCGTTCGCCCTCGACCACGGTGATCTCTTCGACCTCATGCGGGCGGGCTATGCCTTCGGTCAGCGCGAAACCATAAGCGAAATCAACCAGATCCGCAGGGGTCGCCATCATCACCGCCTGGGTGGTGCCATTGAAAGACAAGGCCACCGCAAATTCCTGCGGCAGGGTGCGATTGCCCTGTTCGATTGTTTCCGTGCCATCCCGCGCCCCGAAGAAGAGGCGCGGAACGGGCTTTGCACCCATGGTCATTTCAGCCTCCGCCTTACTCCGCAGCGGGCAGGATGCGACGCGACAGGGTTGCCTGAGCGTTATACTCTTCCTGCCAGTCCGATGGCCCGTTCGAGGGGCTGACCTGCACCGCCGTCACCTTATATTCCGGGCAGTTGGTCGCCCAGTCCGAGAAATCGGTGGTGATAACGTTAGCCTGGGTGTCGGGATGGTGGAAGGTGGTATAGACCACGCCCGGCGAGACCTTGTCGGTGATATCCGCGCGCAAGGACGTGACCCCCGCACGCGAGGCCAGCCGCACCCAGTCCCCGTTGCGGATGCCGCGGTTCTCGGCGTCATGCGGGTGGATTTCCAGCATATCCTCGGGGTGCCAGGCGGTGTTGTCGGTGCGCCGCGTCTGCGCGCCGACGTTATACTGGCTGAGGATGCGGCCGGTGGTCAGCAAAAGCGGGAATTTCGGCCCGGTTTTCTCATCTGTCGCGACATATTCGGTGCGGATGAATTTGCCCTTGCCGCGCACGAAACCGTCGACATGGACCAGCGGCGTTCCTTCCGGCGCCTTATCGTTCACCGGCCATTGCACCGAGCCCATGGTCTCGATCTTCTCATAGCTCACACCGGCGAAAGACGGCGTGGTCATGGCGATCTCTTCCATGATCTGGGCGGGGTGGGTGTAGCCCCATTTTGCCCTGCCCTGGTCTTCCAGCATGCGGTTCGCGAACATCTGGGTGATTTCCCAGTCGGCATAGCCCTGTTTCGGGGCCATCACCTTGCGGACCATATTGATGCGGCGTTCGGCATTGGTGAAGGTGCCGTCTTTTTCCAGGAAGGACGAGCCCGGGAAGAAGACATGCGCGTAATTCGCGGTCTCGTTCAGGAAGAGGTCATGAACGACGACACATTCCATCGCAGCAAGGCCCGAGGCGACGTGATGGGTGTCGGGGTCGGATTGCAGGATGTCTTCGCCCTGGCAATAAAGACCCTTAAAGGTGCCCTCGACCGCCGCATCCAGCATGTTCGGGATCCGCAGACCGGGTTCCGGGTCGATCTTCACATCCCAGAGGGTCTCATAGATCGCGCGGACTTCCGGGTTCTTGACGTGGCGATAGCCCGGCAGTTCATGCGGGAACGAGCCCATATCGCAGGAGCCCTGCACGTTGTTCTGCCCGCGCAGCGGGTTCACGCCAACGCCGGGGCGGCCGATATTGCCGGTCAGCATCGCGAGGTTTGCGATGCCGATGACGGTGGTCGAGCCCTGGCTGTGCTCGGTCACGCCGAGGCCATAGTAAATCGCCGCATTGCCGCCGGTGGCGTAGAGACGGGCCGCGCCGCGCACTTCTGCGGCCGGAACGCCGGTCAGCATCTCGATGGCTTCGGGCGAATGGCGCGGGTCGGCGACGAATTCCATATAGTCCTGGAATTCATCCCAGTCGCAGCGGGTGCGGATGAACTCTTCGTTGTAAAGACCCTCGGTCACGATCACATGCGCCAGCGCGGTGACCACGGCCACATTGGTGCCGGGCTTAAGCGCCAGGTGATGTTTCGCGCGGTAATGCGGGCCCTCGACCGATTCCGTACGACGCGGATCGACAACGATCAGCTTTGCCCCTTTACGCAGGCGCTTTTTCATCCGGCTGGCAAAGACCGGGTGGCCGGAATGCGGGTTGGCGCCGATCACGAGGATCACGTCAGCCGCTTCGACCGAGTCGAAATCCTGGGTGCCGGCCGAGGTGCCGAAGGTCTGGCCAAGCCCATAGCCGGTCGGCGAATGGCAGACACGGGCGCAGGTATCGGTGTTGTTGTTCTGGAAGACGGCGCGGGTCAGTTTCTGAACGAGGTAGGTTTCCTCATTGGTGCAGCGCGAGGAGGTGATCACGCCGACCGACTGACGGCCATATTTCTCCTGGATCGCTTTCATGCGCGAGGCCGCGAAATCCATGGCTTCGGTCCAGGAGACTTCCTGCCAGGGATCGTTGATGCTGTCGCGGATCATCGGGTTCAGGATGCGATCCTTGTGGCTCGCATAGCCGTAAGCAAATCGGCCCTTGACGCAGGAATGGCCGCGGTTCGCCTTGCCATGCTTATAGGGCACCATACGCACCAGCTCGTCACCGCGCATCTCGGCCTTGAACTGGCAGCCGACGCCGCAATAGGCGCAGGTGGTGACGACGGACTTGTCAGGCGTGCCGATGTCGAGCACCGATTTCTCGATCAGGGTCGCGGTGGGGCAGGCCTGAACGCAGGCACCGCAGGAGACGCAGTCCGAGGCGAGGAAGCTGTCATCCTTGACACCGGCATGGATCCGGCTCTCAAAGCCACGGCCCTCAATGGTCAGCGCGAAAGTGCCCTGAACTTCTTCGCAGGCACGAACGCAACGGTTGCAGACGATGCATTTCGACGGATCATAAGAGAAATAGGGGTTCGAGTCGTCCTTCGGCAGCCAGTCGATATTGGCTTCGCCCGAGGTGTTTTTCGCAAGGAAGTGATTGGCTTCAGCCTCATAGCGCACATCGCGCAGGCCAACGGCACCGGCCATATCCTGCAGCTCGCAATCGCCATTGGCACCGCAGGTCAGGCAGTCCAGCGGGTGGTCGGAGATGTAAAGCTCCATCACGCCTTTGCGCAGCTGCTTCAGCTTGCCGGTCTGGGTCTTGACCCTGATTCCGGGCGCGACCGGCGTGGTGCAGGAGGCGGGGGTGCCATTGCGGCCCTCGATCTCGACCAGACAAAGGCGGCAGGAGCCAAAGGCATCAATGCTGTCGGTCGCGCAAAGCTTCGGCACCGTGATGCCAAGCTCGGCGGCGGCGCGCATGATCGAGGTGCCTTCGGGCACGGTGACCTCGAAGCCGTCGATCTCCAGCGTCACTTGCGTCTTCGACTTCGACGCGGGCGTGCCCATGTCGCGGTCGGAGAACATCGGGGCGGGGATGATGAAATCTTTCATCTCATATGTCCTTCTGGCTCAGCGCATGAGCAACAAGCGCATTGGCGTGGCCGTGGCCAAGACCGTGGGTTTCTTTCAGCCAACCGACAATCTTCATATGGGGCTGGCCGGTTTGTGTCGCAATAAGGTCCAGCCAATGTTGCACTGGCTGGCCATATTTCGCCTCGATCGAGGGAAAGTAAGAGGCGGGCCCCTTAACCTGTCCGCTGATCGGGGCGGTGTTCATTCGGCGGCCTCGCGGGCGGCGCCCGTGAAATCATCCGGGAAATGCGTCAGGGCCGACATCACCGGGTAGGGGGTGAAGCCGCCAAGCGCGCAAAGCGATCCCGATTTCATCGTCTCGCACAGATCCGTCAGCAGCGGGATCGCCGCTGTGTCACCGCGTGCGATACGGTCAAGCGTCTCGACGCCGCGCACCGCGCCGATCCGGCAGGGCGTGCATTTGCCGCAGCTTTCAATCGCGCAGAATTCCATCGCGAACCGCGCCATCGCCATCATATCAGCGGTGTCATCGGCAACCGTCAGACCGGCATGGCCGATCAGCGCATTCTGGCCGGCATATTCTTCATAGCCGAAAGGCGTGTCGAACTGGCTGACCGGGATCCAGGCGCCCAGCGGGCCACCGACCTGCACCGCCTTGACCGGGCGACCGGAAGCCGTGCCGCCGCCGATCTCATTGACGATCTTATCCAGCGTCAGACCAAAGGCGATTTCAAAAAGGCCGCCATGTTTCACATTGCCCGCGATTTGCAGCGGGATCGTGCCTTTCGAGCGGCCGATGCCAAAGCTTGCATAATGCTCGGCGCCTTCCGCCAGGATCACCGGCACCGAGGCCAGCGAAATGACGTTGTTCACGACCGTCGGGCGGCCCATGAACCCCTGCAGGGCCGGCAGCGGCGGCTTGGCGCGCACCGTGCCGCGCTTGCCTTCAAGGCTGTTCAGGAGCGCGGTCTCTTCGCCGCAGACATAGGCACCGGCGCCGACGCGCAGTTCCAGCTCAAACACTTTGCCCGAGCCGAGCACGTTCTGCCCGAGAAGCCCCTCGACACGGCCCACTGCGATGGCAGCCGCCATCACCTCATTCGCGTCCGGATATTCCGAGCGGGAATAGATAAAGCCCTTGGTGGCGCCAACCGCGATCCCGGCAATGATCATGCCTTCGATCAGGGTGAAGGGGTCGCCTTCCATGATCATGCGGTCGGCGAAGGTGCCGGAGTCGCCTTCGTCGGCATTGGTGACGATGTATTTCTTCTCGCCCAGTTCCGGTTTTATGGGCGCATCATGGACGGTCTTCCATTTGATGCCGGTGGGGAAGCCCGCGCCGCCCCGGCCACGCAGGCCGGAATTCAGCACTTCCTGAACAACTTCGGCGCCGGTCATTGCCAGCGCCCGGGTCAGGCCTTTGAGGCCGCCATGGGCCCGATATTCATCCAGCGAAACCGGATCGATGATGCCGCAGCGGGCGAAAGTCAGACGGGTCTGGGCCCTGAGCCAGGGCAGGTCTTCGGTGAGGCCAAGCGCCAGCGCGCCACCGTCGAAAATCTGCGCCACGTCTTCCGGCGTCATCGGGCCAAAGGCCACGCGGCCTTCAGGCGTTTCCACTTCGACCAGGGGTTCCAGCCAGACCATGCCGCGTGATCCGTTGCGGGTGATCGTCACCTCAACACCACGGCGCGCCGCCTCGGCCTTCACAGCCGTTACAACTTCTTCAGCCCCAAGCGCCTTTGCGCTTGCGTCGCGGGGGATCCAGATCCTCATCAGCGCATACCCTTCACGATAGCGTCAAGTTTCGCCTCGGTCAGGCGGCCAACCACTTTGCCGTCGACCAGCGCCGACGGGCCGCAGGCACAAAGGCCAAGGCAGAAGATCGGCTCCAGCGTGATCTTTCCGTCGGGTGTCGTCTCATGCCAGTCGAGGCCCAGCGTCTCTTTCGCATGGGCCGCCACACGGTCCGCACCCATGGTCTGGCAGCTTTCGGCACGACACAGCTTCAGCACATGGGTTCCGGCGGGTTTCGCCCTGAAATCATGGTAGAATGTCATCACGCCATAGGCTTCGGCCTTGGAGATATTCTGATGCTGCGCGATCTGCGGCAGCACCTCCTCCGGCACGTAACCAAAGCTTTCCTGCACCGAATGCAGAATGGGCAAAAGCGCGCCCTCGGTGCCCGAATGGGCGGCGAGGATCTCTTCTACACGGGCGGCGATGTCTACAGAATCAAGCATATGCGGGCCTTTCGCTGGCCCGTTGATTTGTAAACCTTATGATAGGTCAATCAATTCATATTGCCCGTTATGTGATAGGTAAATCCTATCAAATCTCGAGGGATTTGGTTGGTTTTGCCTTTCGGGTGTCAGCGCCGCGCGCGGTACTTCTGCGCCTCGTCAATCAGCGCAGCGATGACCGGGGTCTGGGGATCCCGCCGCGCGCAGATCAGGCCGACCATATGTTCGACCTCGGGCTCGACCAGCGGCACAGTGACGATCTGGCCGCCACCGGCAAAAATATCCGCCAGACGTTTCGAGACAATGGAGCACCAGTTGCCTGTCAGCACATGGCTCACCAGCACGATCGAGGAATTGCTTTCGACGCCTGGCGTGCGCAGCCCCCCGCCGCGGCGAGGTTCTGGTCGACAATGCGGCGGTTCTGCATGTCCTGGGTCAGCAGGCAAAGCGGCTGCGTCGCGGCCTCGGACCAGGAGATGCGGTCGCGCCCCGCCATTTCCGACCCGGGCGTGCAGATGAACCGGTAGAATTCCGGATAAAGCGGCGCCTGGGTCACGCGCCCCAGCGGCTCATTGTCGAGATAGGTGATGCCGGCGTCGAGATCGAGGCTCTCGATCCCGGTCAGGATCTCGGTCGATGTTCTCGACAGCACCGAAAGGGTGACATTAGGGTGGCGGGTGAGGAAAGGGCGGGTCAGTTCTGCCACCATCGGCAGGGCCGTCGGGATCACCCCGATCCGCAGATGTCCCGAAAGGCCAGAGCGCGCGACCCGCATCTCATCGCGCAAAGCGCGCACATCGCCGACGATCTGCACCGCGCGTTCCAGCACGCGTTTGCCTTCGGGCGTCAGCCCCTGAAAGCGCGAACCACGATGCACAAGCTGCACCCCGAGCGTCTCTTCCAGCTGGCGGATCGCAGAAGACAGCGAAGGCTGGGTGACGCCACAGGCCTCGGCCGCGCGCCCGAAATGCCGTTCTTTCGCCAATGCGATGAACATCTGCAGCTTGTCGATCATTCCGGTTTCCGGCCACTATTCTTATTTGCTGATTTTTTCATGGGGTTGCTGGGTTCTGGTCTGTCCGCAGACCTGCACTTGCCCCGTCACACGCAGCTTCATACAGAACCCTGAACATCTCCAAAACGCAAGGCCGCGCCGGTGGTCATGCACCACGGCGGACCGATGCTGACCAAATGGCACAGCAGGTCCGGCAAGAAACGCGTCCTGCCGGCCGCCCTACGCAAGCACCGCGCGAATGCCAAAACCCGTGGAAAGCCAGAATTGGTGAAAAGCCAGTCTTTGTGGAAGGCCAGTGCCCGCGCTCTCTGTATCGGGCAGGTAGGGTATTCCGCCCTGTAACAGGCGCGCGAAAGCTGGCTTGTCAACTTTGTTCCTGCTTCCGAAACCTGGTCCATACGCGTAGCATCCGCGCGAGGCCCCAATGTCAGGGGCAGAGTGGTCCGGTTGTTTGATGGAGGGCAGATTGTCGAATTTTGAAGCTCAGATCCTTGAGAGTGAAAAACAGGTCCGGGTGGCCCAGGACAAGATCACCGCGATCACATCGGTGATTGAAAGCGCGCGGACCAAGGCCGATCAGGGCATCGAGATCGACGTGGAAAATGCCACGCTGGAAGATGTGCACAAACATACCGATGTGATGAATGCCAATATCGCCGAGCTGATCATGGGGCTTGACGATGTGACCGCCGCGTTCTCGAAGGATTTCGATGAGATGCGGACAAAGACCGGCTGGGAAAGCTTTGTCGGCATCTTCTCCTCGGGGAAATCGGAAAGCCTGCGCCAGGAGCGGCTGCGCTCGGCCACCATCGATGACAAGCTGCAGGATCTGATCTCGAAATCGGATGTGATCGTAAAGTTGCTGCAAGGCCAGCTGGAGCTTCTGAACGGGCAGAAAGCGAAGGTCGAGACCAATCTTTCCGCGACCCTGACCGATCGCGAAACGACTGTCGCTGAACTTGAAGCGGTGCGCCGTGAGGTGGCCGCAATGGATCCGGGGCTGATCGAGCTGGAGAACCGCATCTCGGTCGAGATGGATGCGGCGGCGCGGACCCGGCTTGAGACCGAGCTTGCCGGGCTGAACGCGAAACACAACGCGCTGATCCAGGATGAACAGGTCAAGCTTGCCCGCAGCCAGACGCTCGAGCGCTATATCGAAAAGGGCAAGACCTGGGTCGACAGCCTGACCAACCAGGCCGCGACCCAGCTGGTGCTGATCAACAAGCTGCAAACCGATACCCGCCAGCGCGTGGTGCTTTATGACGCGCTGACCTCGTCGCTGAAAACCGCGCAACAGCAGGATGTCGCACACCGGATCAATGAGATCGGGGTCAAGACCGACCAGGAGGCCCAGGCGGCCATGGCGGCAATCGGCTCGGCCACCAATGCGAAAATGGCCGATATGCTCGAGGCGCATGAGGGCAATATGGTCTTCGCCCGTAAGATCCTTGAGGAAAAGGCCAGGGCGGATGAACGTTTCGCCCGCCGCTTTGCCGCGATTGTCGAGAAACACGACAAAAGCAGTTACGGCGGATGAGAGGGGGGCGGCTGCCAGGTCGGGCCTTCCCGGCAGGACTGGCCCTGATCGCGCTTGGGATCGTCATGATCGGGCTGGGCGCGGTGCTTGACCATTACGATATGACCCGGGCCGAATGGTATATTGGCGAGAGCGGCCTCTTTGTGCTGGGGGCAGGCAGTATTCTCGCGCTCGTTGCGGTGCTGTTTGTGCTGATGGGCGGCGGCGATATTTCCGGGCCTGCTTCGGGAGGGCCAGCCGGGGGAAAGGATGGAGGCGCGGATGGCTGATAACAGCGTCAGGGAAGCGCTGGTCAGTGATCACGCCGAAATCTACGATACCGCCCAGGCGCGGCGCTATTTCGCAAAATTCAGCAGGATCGGCGGCTATCTGGCCAGGATCGCGGCGGAATTCGAGAAAGAATGCCGTTTCAGCCGGGTAGAAACACGGGTTCTGGCTGCCTATCTGAACGGCGTGATCGGCACATTCAGCGCGCTCAGCCATAAATACCTGATGTCGGGCCTTGCCGAAGGCGCGCCACGCCTGACCATCGACCGCCATGAAAGCGGTTTTCCGGTGGTGCAGGAACTGATGATGATGGCGGTCGATGCCCAGCAGGCCGAACGTCATCTCTCGGGCATGGCCTCTGCAGCCGAGCTGCGCGACCACATGATCCGCACCATTCTGGGCGAGCGCAAAGTGCCGGTGCAGCTCCAGTTCGCGCTGAGCCAGCGGCTTTACTATGAGGCGGTCCGTGCGGGCGGATTGTTTCACGCGAGGAATGACCCGGAAGCGCAATGGCTGGGGCAAAATGGCGACCGCCGCCGCTATCTGATCCATTGGGCGGTCTGGGATTCCGGGCTGAACCTGCCGGTGGTCTATCTGCTGGAGATGGAGGATTCCGGTCGCCGCCCGCTGCCCGAGGACGCCTTGCGTTGGCCCGGTATCCGGCAAAAGCTGCTGGCGCAGAGCGTGGGTGGGCTGAAGCTGGTCACCATGGCCACCGGCTTTGACAAGGATTTCGACGACGCCTGTCCGAAACGGCTGCGCCGTATCACGCTGGGGCCGATGTATTCCTCGGGCTTCACGCTGCAATCGGGCCCGATCTCGCATGTGCTGGAAGATGCGCGCGCCCCGGAAGGCGAGGATTGGGCGCTGGTCTGGACGCTGGAAGATCTGGTCTCGGATCGTGAAGAGCCGGTGAAAGACGGCTGGTTCTCGACGCGGCCCGGGCAGATCTGGCGTCTCGCGCCGGTGTTCGGGGCCGATACGGGGACGACGGCGACTGAACGGATGATCGTGCTGCCGGAGCGGCCCTATCAGGTGCTTGTCGAACAGGACCCGCCGGGGCTGCGCGGCATCCGGAAATTCGTGGTGGGCGGCGGGGGCAGGCTGATCCCGGGCTAGGGGGCGCTGCCCCCGTCCGCGCCTGCGGCGCGGACTCCCCCGGGATATTTAGAGACAGATGAAAGACGCTTTTCATCTGTCTCTAAATATCCCCGCCGGAGGCATGAACGGTTGAAGCCGGGGGTTCCGGCAGGAAGGTAAGAGATGGTTGCGCGCGATACGATGGAACTGAAAGAAGAGGCGATCCGGGGCCAGTATGAGGCGGCGCTCGGGCTTGTTTCCGGGTTCGATCATGCGCCGCGCCTGGCGAAGCCGCAGGAGGCGGCGCCGCTTACCGAGCGCTCGCCCGGGATCGGGGCGCGGCCCCGGTTTCGATCGACGGTGCCGGGGATGGCGGCGCGTCCGGCGGCGCGGCCAGGCGGGGTGCGGATCCTTGACCGGATCGAGGCGCTTTCGGATGGGCTGCTCTCTCCCGGACAGGCGGCGGCGCTGAATGCGCTCCGGCGGGCTTTGGCGGTTGCTTTGGCGATGGGCGAGACCTTTGCGGCGCAATCGGGGCTGGCGGAGCTGAAGCGCGCCAATCTCGAAGGCCGGCTTCCCGAGGCGCGGCGCGCGGAGTTTGGGGAATTGCTTCAGGCCGAGGCGCTTGCGGTGCTTTATACATTCGCCAATGCGACAGCGTTTCTGATCGCGCCGCATCTCGGCAGCCAGACCGTCGAAATAGGCGAGGTCGAGGAGGTGCTGACCGATAATGCGCCGCTCGCGTTGCAGGGGGCGCTTTGGGAGCTGGATCAGGATATCGCCGCTCTGGCCTCGGACGATCAGCGGCTGGTCGCGGTGATTTCGGCCTTTGCCGAAGCTTTGATGCAGAAAGTGGCGCTCCGGGCCGAGACGGCGCCGCGCCTTGCTGCCTATTCCGGCGGATCCTGGAAGGTCGAAGCCGATGGCTTGCTGATTGCCGGGTTCCGCCCCGCGCGGGTGGCAAAGGGCGGTCAGATCACCATGGCGTTTAAAAAGCCACATGAGGTGGTCGGCAATCATATCGCGAAATATCAGAGCCTTCGTCTGGCAAAGATGCTGATGGCCTATGATTTTGAGCGCCGGTTGAACCCCTTTGCGGAACTGGGCGGGTTTATTTTCACCTTCATGGGGGATGGCAAGCCCGGTACCGGGAAAACTACCCTGATCCAGATGATGGCGGGGCTTTTGAATGATTACTGCCAGATTGCGGGATATCCGTTCCGCTATCAGAATTTCTCGATCGACCAGATAGATTCCTATCAGGGTAAATCCGGGCAAAATGCGAAAGCTTTTGTCGACACCATTCTTGATCCGTCGGCAATTGGCTTTGGCACGATTGACGATATTGACCAGGTCGCGGGGAAACGTGGCGACCGGCAGTCAAGCGCCGGCCAGCAGGAAGTGACCGCTGTTTTTATGGGCGCCTTTGCCGGATCCGGAACAGTGGTGCGCGGCAATTGCACCTTTGGCATGTTTTCGAACTATCCGGAGAATGTCGATGACGCGCTGCGGCAAAGGGCCGGGGCGCGGTTTCTGGTCGACGGGCCGCAAACGCGCGAAGATTATATCGATATTCTGTCGCTGCTTCTGGGGAAGAACCATTCCATTCCTTTGGGAGAGCATGATCTTTTTGCGGCTCAGGAAATCAAAAAGGCGGTACATGCCAGTTTTTCTGGCCATTCTCGTCCGCATGAGGCTGGTCTGGTAAAGGTCTGGGAAGATGTTGGCGCAAAATTGGGGCCGCTTGATACGGTTGCGAAGATCGGCGCCTATCTGAAGGCCATCCAGATGTCGGATGAGCGGTTCACCGGGCGCGCTATCAAAAACATCACTGATGCTGTCAAGGTCCGGGCAATGGATTTCGAATTGCCGGATGAATGGATGGAAGAGCCTGACCGCTTCCTTTTCAGGCCATATGACGAAAAGATGCAGATGATCCGGGAGCTTATGACCCCGGTCACGGTTGATATGGTGGTGCAGGAAATCAACCGCTATGCAGACAGCGAATTCCGCTATGCCGATAATTCGGATGAAGTCGCGGTGCAGAACATGATGCGTGACTTCGCGCGCCAGGAAGAGGCGAAGCGGCGTTATCTTGAGAGCAAGAGCTGATGGAGGGTCAGGTCTATTCCGGCGCATTCGAAAGCATGGTGATCTGGGCGATCATCGCTCTGGTCTGGTTGGCTTTGACCTGGATGGTTTTGCGGGCTTTGCCCGGGATGCAAGGCCGGATTTGGGTCGGGGGATATGTTCTCGGTGTATTTATGGCGGCAATAGCAGCGGCTCCGGCCTGGTTTTTTGTCATGCTGATGCTGTTTGCAATTGGCAGCTCCGGGCCGGAAGGTCCGGTGGGGATTGCCGGGCCAGCCATCGTTTCCGGAATTGCTCCTGGCATTATCTCCGGCCTTGTCATCTGCGCGGTTGCGAACAGAAGATGCCCGGCTGAGGGGCGTCAGTCATGAAGCGCCTGATCGAAAAAGGGCTGATGTATGGAAACCTGATCGAGGTTTCCTCGCCCCAGCTTGTGGCCCGCTATAACCGCGCGCTGAAGGCATTGATCGGGCGCGAAACCAGCCTGACAGATTTCCATATCGACCTGTCGGGCTTCTCGCCCGAGATCGGCGAGGAACTCAATGATCCCTGGTATCTCAACCCGAATGGCGCCAACCGACAATTCATCCTGCTGACCACGGCGCAGAAATCTGCGCCTTTGTTGAATATCCGATTCTCGACCTCGCGCGGCATTCTCGTGCAATTCATCGAGGCCAATGAGGCGCAGCTTTTTGCCCTTACCGCCCGCGATGTCGTGGCAGGTGAATTGCAGGGCTCGGTCTTTTCGGTCGAAAAGCCCGAACAATTGTTCCGCATGCGCCGCGTCACGGTCGAGGCCGATACGATCGGCGGCCATGTCGCCGATGCCGAAAAGCTCACGACCCTGATCGAGCGGTTCCGGGCCGAGCCTGACGGCTGGCGCGACGAGTCGCTGATCGCAGAGATGATCGCGCTTGCTGCCCGCACCGGCGATGTGACGCGGGTGCCGATCAATCTGCCGGCGATGACCTTTGAACAGCCCGATTTCTGGTCGGCCCTGTTTGGCGGCATCTATATCTTCCAGGGGCAGAAGTTTCCCGCCGCAATAACCCGGCGTCCGATGATGGAATTCGGCACCCTGCCCATCGCGCAGGTGATGGATTTCAGCCATCGCAACCACATCGCCGACTGGCTGGAGCGCAATCAGCTGGTCGAACCTGTGGTGCAGGCGAGGGGTGGCGGACCGGGCGGCGCCGGGGCAGGGGCGATCCTCCGGCAGAAGATGGATTTCATTCTGGTCAGCGTTGCCGATCAGCTGGGGATCGAGGTCGGCACGGCGCGGCGGACCGAATTGCGCAAGCTGGCTTACCGTCTGGGTGAGGCGCTGCCCGAGGAATTCCTTGGCCTTGCCGCGATGCTGTCCTGGGTGGAAGAGGCCGGGCCCTGGCCGCGGATTTCCAGCGAGCATCCGGCCTATTTCTACACGATCCGCGCCCGGCCCGGCCCGGATCGCGATCTGGTCAATATGCTGCTCTCAGAGCTTTCCGTGATGGATATCCGCCAGCTCTTCATCACCCATAAAGAGCGGTTTTATGAGGAATATCGGGGCTGGTCCGAGGTGAAGCGGCAATATGTGGCCGATTTTCTCGCACGCGAATATATGGTCGACAAGGAGGGCGCGCGTGAGACATTGTTCGGATCAGAGCCGAAAATGGACGAGCTTGCGCGGCCCGAGTTGAAACCCGTGCCACGGACCGGAGCAGGGATGCGGGCCGGAGAAGGGACAGGCGCCGGAATGCAGGGGAACCGGATTGCGGCGGGGCCATGGGGCAAATCCCTCTCCGGAGGGGCGCCAGACGGTGACCCGGGCAGGCCAGGCGCAGGTCTCCGGAACAGGGGCGCCGCGCCATGTCACAGAGGCCGGGCCGTCTGGCCAGACAGAGAGGCGCAGGATGCAGAACGGAGACGGGGAACCCGCATGATCATCGGCTGGATCAGACTTGCTTTCTTCATGCTGATCGGACTGACGATCGCCTATTTTCTTGCATCAATCTATTCCCGCTCGGTCCGGCGCGAAAAGCTTGAAAAGCACTGGCAGGCGCGCGCGCTGGAAGGCGACCGCGCCACTTTTATCGAGCGCGGGATGCAGGCCTATGAAAAGGGGCTGAAACGGCGGCTTTTATGGCTTATCTATATCCTGCCCATGGTCGCCTTTAACGCGATCTTCTTTTATGTGAACTGGTTCTGACCCTATGCGCTACGTCAAATGGACCCTCTGGCTGGCTGTCATTCTTCTGGTGGGCAGCTTCCTGCATTACAATTTGCCGCAACATGACATCGTGCGCATCGTCGGCACCGAGAACCGACGCGTCGATATTGGCGAAAACTCCCTGTTCTGGAGCCGGGCAGAGGTCGGTATGACCAATTCCACCTCGCGCGATGTATTCTTTATCAATGCGGTGACGCCTGGTGGCAGCCCGATGGAGTATCGCAACGAGGATACCGGCTGGGGCTGGCCGCCCTATTTCAAGATCGACAGTTTCGGGCTGCAGACGCGGGCAAAGGATCTGGTCTCGACCCCCGCCGACCCGGTCTGGGTCGAGGTGACGCATTACGGCTGGCGCAACAAGTTCTTTACCATTTTCCCCAATGCCGTTTCGGCAAAGCGGGTGGCGGGCCCGGATGTAACCGTAATCCCCTGGGTCTCGATTGTGATCCTTCTGGTGCTGGCATTCCTTTTGTTCATGCTCCGCCGCATGTGGATGCAGTTTCGCGAGAGGATGATCGACCCGGCCATGGTCAGGGCCGAACTGGCGTTCGACCGCGTCGATTCCGGCGTTGACGACATGCGGGCGGGGGCAAAGGGCATCTGGGGCAGGCTGCGCGCCTGGCTCGACAGCTGGAAATCAAAGCCCAAACGCTGACGGGCAGGGCTGCCGACCCGGGTCTGCGGGCAGGGGCCGGCCAGACAAAGGCCCGGCGTGATGGCGTGCCCCTGTCCAGAGGGGGATCGCTGTCAGATCCTGATCTTGCCCTGCGAGGCCTTTGACAGCGATCCACGCCCTGCCGGGATTGGCGGTGCTGCGATCAAGGGCCAGATAAAGGAATACCAGCGGGTTCGAGGCCAGCGGGCGGATCACGCGGAACTGGTCACCTGGCGTCACGAGACTGTCTTTGATGCTGTCGTTGAGGCCCGGAGCCAGCATCTCCTGGCGTTTGCTGCGAACGACTTCGGTATTGGCGGAAGCCGCAGTGTCGATGTCGAATTGCGACGATCTCTTTTCTGAGACGATCATCAGCCCGGTTTCGCTGTCTGCGCGGCAGCCGCTGATCAATCCGAAATTTCTTTTATTTTCAGGATGTTGTTCGCTATTGCCCTTAACCTTTTAAGGCGCATCTGTGTTTCGGCGTACAAAAAATGAACTCATGAGGCGGGGTATCAGCGTCCAGTTTTGCCCTGCCCCTGAGGTTCTGTCGAACCGGTCGTTGCGGGGCAGCGAACGGAGGGGGCAGCGGGTGGGTACGAGCGCGCAGCTGTGGCGGGCCTTCCGCATACAGGGTGATCGATGAAGAGGATCGTGCGGGAGCTGCGCGTGTCGCGCATCGAAGCCGTTGCGCCATTGGTTCGGGCAATTGCTGAGGTGTGCGCAAGATCTTTCGGTCTGACGAGACAGACTTCAGCTATGAGCGCGAGCGGCGGCCGATGCCGTGGATCGGGCCCTGCCGGGGCAGATGGAACAGTTCCTGTCGTCCAACGCGGCCAAGTCGTCGCGGGAACGGCTGACGCTGATCCGGATCTTCGAAGACCTGTCTGGGCCTGGCTGCGAGGGTGGATACGATGCTGTCCGACGGTTCGCGCGGAATTGGTCGCAGAGCCGGGGCGCAGGAACGGGGGATGCCCATCTGCACGCACGCCATCTGCGACATTGAGCTATGGGAACGCCACCGGTCCGCGAGACCATGGCGGTCGCAAGGGGCGGAACATGATGTTTGGTATGCTCGCCCGCGCGACTACCGGGGGCCTGCGGCTCCGATCTCACAGCATGCCCGGGGGCGGCGCTGCGCCTCGGGCTTGCAGCCAGTTGCCGTCAGGAGGCGCTGGCCTGGCGTTTGCGACGTCTGCTTTCTGAAATCCGAACCGACGCAGGCGGCGCCGGCCCGGGGCGACGGCCCAAGG
The DNA here is from genome assembly GCF_030052995.1 of Gemmobacter sp. 24YEA27. Lineage (NCBI taxonomy): Bacteria > Pseudomonadati > Pseudomonadota > Alphaproteobacteria > Rhodobacterales > Paracoccaceae > Gemmobacter > Gemmobacter sp. 24YEA27. Next base: position 1,726,286 of record NZ_JASJPW010000001.1, read on the forward strand.
GGATAGCCGTCGGGGCGCGAAGAAAGCCACGTCGGGCCGATCAGTGCAGCAGAGGTTGGGTCGCTGCTGGTCACCGGCGGGGAGGTGCTTACCCGTCTTTAGCCCCCGCGCCACGCGACAGGCCAGGGAGGCGTCAGGAAGCATGAAAGAAGCGGGGCGCCCCATTCCCTGAGCGCCCCGCAAGTCCAACAGGGAAGACGACGGTCCGATGTGGTTCATCGGTTGTCACGGGGAAAACCAGCAGACAGCGATCTGGTTCCCTGAGAGATGAAATGACCCTGCGGAAAGTATGAGAATGAGCAAGATGACGCCCTTGGAGATCAGCCTGCTCGACGCGGCGGTTGAGGGCGGCCGCATCAGGCACCCACCCATGACGCGCGTGAGAGCGGCGCCGTGCTGAATGAACCCAGACAGGGGATTGCACCGAGTCCTGTCGCAAGGCCTCTGCGATGCCGATCTGCACCAGAGTGGGCGCGCAGCGTGTCGATCAACTCGCTCCTGCAGCGGTGACCGGGACCGGAGACGCGATCGTCGAACTTGTCGTTCTGGGGAGGCTCTCCGCTGGCCCGGACATGGATGTCGGCAGGATCTGGTTGATGACACAGCACAGGAGATGCAGGTACGGGTCTCGTATAGCGGAGGCCTGGCTGGCCTCGGGAGAACTGACATCAGCTGTCCGGTCATGCGTCGCCCTCTGGGAAGGCGGTGTGTCTCTGGACGATGTGAAAGGCGCTGATCTGTTGTGACGCCGCGCGCAGGTGCTTACCAACAGATGGACAAGGCCGATGCCGAGATTTTCGACGATCCTCATTTGCGACGGCGTTGTTGCGCTAATCGGCTGGAAGCGGATCTGCGCCTTACCCGCGTGACGTTCAGCCCACGGCAATGATCCCGGCGGTGCCGCGAGCATTATATTTGTTCATGCGGAGCAGGTGAACGCCACTGGTTCGAGAGAACCTGCGACACAATGCGGATCTGGATCTCTGCAGTTTGCCGATCTGGGTCGCGTGAGGCGATGCGCTGGCCAAAGGCCTTGAGGCAGGTCATCCGCGCCTCGACCCGACTTCGGACATGGTCGCCGACTGATCGCTTCCAGTTGGCGCGTCCGGGGCGTCGTGTTTCGTGCAGGATGTCGTTTCGGACGCGGGCAGCAGGGCAATCCTCTTTCCACGCGCGGCCGTTGCAGCGGACAGGGATGCGCGCTTCGGCTCCCCGTTCGACGATCGCGCCATGGCATCGCCTGGTGTCATAAGCACCGTCGGCCGTGACCGAGCCGGTCTCTTCCTCCTGGGGGAGCTGCGCCAGCAGGTCTGGCAGCATCGGGCTGTCGCCTTGTCGACCGGACGTAAATTCGACGGCCCGGACATCACCGGTCTGCGCCTCCATGCCAATATGGACCTTGCGCCACTGCCTGCGGCGCGACACGCCATGTTTGCGCGCCTGCCACTCCCTGCGTCGGACTTACGCGGCTGCACTGCAGCCACGATTCCTCCTCACGCCGCGGAACCTGATGCCCCTCGCCGGTTCGCTCGAACCGGTGGCGCTTCACCGGCTCGATGTCGACCAACAGGGTCACGGGACCGTCCGGGCGGCGGCAGGGGATCTGCACCACAATCCGTGCCTGACGTCGGCAGAGCCTGGAATAGTCCGGAACAGGCCAGTCCAATCCCGCCATCCCGATCAGGCTGGCGACCAGCCCCACCGTTTGCCGCAGTGGCAGGCCGAACACCACCTTCAGCGTAAGGCCAATCGTCGGGAAAACAGTCCCCCGGACTGTTTCCTGATCCTCCTCATATCTGGATCGCGCTCTCTGAGAAGGTCTCAGGGGGACCGCGCCTGCCAGTCTTCGCAGCGTTCCAGACCAGCGCCGGATCGAACCAGATCGAGAGCCAGCCGCGGCGGCGGAGGGCCGCATTGTAGTCAGGCCAGTTCGTCCTGCGCTAGCGGGGAGAAGAGGGCTTCGGCATAGCCATAGCCTAACAGCCGCGATGCACCACGTGAATCCTCCTCGCCGATAAGTGCAACAACGCCGCCCCTCTGGCAAACGGGGGGCTTGTTAGCCAAGAACAGAACAGGGCCAGAACGGGGTTATTGAGAACATTGTTGCGAGCGGGCCTTGCGGATTTTTCAATGGTCGTCTAAACGATTGATCAATCTGGACAACGGCGGGTTGGCGGAGAGGTTACGCAGCGGATTGCAAATCCGTGAAGACCGGTTCGATTCCGGTACCCGCCTCCATATTTTTCAATGACTTAGCAGACATGACCGGCCCGAGGGTATCATCTAGGGTATCAGGTTTCTGTTCTGTGCCTGTTCTGTTCATTGCCGTTTCCCCCGCGCTTGACGCACCCGCATTTCCTGCCGGGCCTCGCCTGCGTACTTCGCAATCATCTCTTTGGTGGCATGGCCGGAATAGGCGGCGATTTCGTCATCATCGCATCCGGCCCATGCCAACTCCTTCACCCCGCGATAGCGCAGCGCGTGAAGGTCATAGGCTTCCAGCCCCAGCCGTTTGCGCTCTTTCAACATCAGATCAGCCATGTATCGGTAGCTGATCGGGTTGCCGTCCCGCTTGATAAGTATCGGACGGGCAGCAATGGGAACTGCGCCCAGTGCCGCCTTGGTGCGGTCCAGTGAGGCCTTGAGCTGTTCGGTGCAGGGCAACACCAGCGGCTTGTCGGTCTTGTTCTGGCGAAGTGTCAGGGAATCACCGTCATAGTCGCCCCAGCGGAAGCCAACCCAATCGCCGGGGCGTTGGACGCTGCCCACGCCAATTTCGAAGATCAGGCGCGGCAGGCCCTCGGCATCGGTGCGGAACTTCTCCACCGCCCAATCCGGCCAAGGCAGATGTTCGCGCTGCCGCTCGGTCGGGGTCTTAAGCGCCCGGACACCTTTCGCCGGATTGTTCTGGATCCAGCCCAGATCAATGGCATGTTCGCAGAGAACAACCAGCATCTGAGGGATGTAATTCGCAAAGCGGGTGCGATGCGCGTTCGCCTTCTGCGCCCCGATTACGTCAGCCCGCGTCAGGGACTTCACATCTCGGGTGCCGATCTTCTCGCGCAGATAATCCATCACCTTGTCATAGTCCTGCCGGGTACGCGGCTTGAGGCCGGTCCAGCGGCCGGACTTACGGTAATCATCCAGGAGCGCCGCCCATGAAATTTTGGCCTGCATCCGCTTGCCCGTCAGGATTTCCCAATACTGGCGGTCGAATTCGGCAGTGCCCTCCGCAGCGGTGATGCGGTGCAGCTTGCCTTTGAGCCGGACATAAATACGACCCTCGGGGTGCCGCCAGAGGAATTTCTTGGCTACCAAGTTACATCCCCCATACCTTCAGAGGCTTCGCCGCTGGCAATGCGGCGCAAATCGTCTGTAATCCAGCGGTAGACGCCGGGAGCAATTTCACGCCCGCGCGGCAAGTGCCCCGCCTCAACCAACGAACGGAACTCGGCCACCTTCATATCAAGAAGGCGGGCCGCGCTCGTTTCGCTGGCAAGGATCGGAGCGGAGATACTCATCAGTCTTCTGCGTCTTTCGGATACGCGATTTCAAGAACAGCTTCTGGGTGGAAACCGGCGCGGGTGGTTACCAGATCGAACACTCGGCTCATGTTTACAATCGTGGCACCAACCGCGCTGGACTGGATGTTCTGGGTGTAAAAATCGAGCGCGGTTTCGTTCTCCGAAAGGAAAACTTCACGCGCCCAACCCTGCCCGGCCACCAGCAGCGTGATGCCGTAGCCCTTGTTGAACGGGCACCCTGGAACCCGCGCTTCGTCACCGCTATGCGAGAAGCGGCTGGCAGCGTAGAAAGCTGCTTTCAGGTCCGTCATTCCCACATCAATCAGAGCTTTCGCAGCCGCGATTTCGATCAGGTTGAAGAAGGTGAACTGGCGATGGCGACCCTGCGAGCCGCCACCATCAATATCTTTCTGACCAACGATCAGCTTGCGCTTAAGCCAGTTTTGCAGGGTGTCATTTGAAACGCCGGTGGCTTCCACCACCTGTCCGGTCGAGAATTTTTCGTGGAAGATGTTCATCTCAGCCTCATATGGTTAAATGACCATATGCCCCGATCCATCATAATGTCAACAGACCATTTGCGGCATGATCGTGCCGCCAGCGAACCTATTCCGCCCAGATTGGCGTGAAGCGCTCAAGGTGAGTGGAAAACCCACTCTTCCGCATGACGACAGTTCCAGAACTGCTCGTTGCTCCGGGGCTGCCCTATGGCCTTGGCAGTGAGGTGGATGAAGTTACCCAAGGGCGGACTCAGCCCCAGCACGATAGCGCAGCCGGTGAGAGCCGTGCCCGATGGAACTGTTTCCGCCAGCAATCTTGCCAGCTCAGAACAATGACGGGAAATCTGATCGTCCCTGCTCAGGGAAGGCGAAGAGGCCGCATAAGCCGGGGCGGCCAGCGCCACAGCAGGCAGGGAAGTGATGAAACTACGCCGCTGCATGATGCACCTCCGGGCGGGCCTCATAGCCGTGCCGGTCGAGGCGGTCGGCGACACGTTCCGCCAGATGTGCCGTTGCGACCAGCAGCGCCGAAAGCTCCCAGCCTGGCTCTTCGCAGGCTATCCGCGCGGCGAGGTTGCAAAGATCCGAGAGGACCACGGCATCGGAATGCACTTCGGAAATGCGCACGGTCATGCCTGCACCCCCATCAGCTTTTCGGTGCGGCGCAGGGCCGAGCGGACATAGGATCGGGCCTCACGTTCGCCTTGGCTGTAGCCGTTCGGGCGGGCGGTGGCGTCGAGCGCCAGCGAGAGCATGTCGTGGATTTCGGAAAGGGTTGCGGCAGGCAATGCCTGTCCGGTATGGCAATGGATAGCCATGCGGTGTTTCCTCCAGAAACAGCGTTACGGTTAGGGCTGGCAGGGTGTTCCACCACCTTGTCAGCCCGTGTCGTTTTCGACATTATCAACCTATGCAGCGGAGCGATGGGTTGTCAACATTGAAAACCGAAAAGAATAAAGGGGGCCGTCCTAGGACAAATGCCACGCCGATCACTCTGCGTCTCCCACCGCAGGTTCTTGCATGGGTCGATGAAGAGAGGTCGAAGCTCAATCCAGAACCCACGCGCCCAGAGTTTATCCGCAGGCTGATTGATGAACAGCGCGAACGTGGGGCCAACGTAGATGCCTGATGAAATGAACCAAATAGCCTCGGGCGTTTACAGCTTCCTCGTTTCGAATTGGGACACTCTCCTTACCCTAATCATTGCTGCCGTATCTCTGATCGTTTCGATCAGAGCGATCAGAGTCTCAAGGCGATCCGAAGACAGAGCCATGCGCACGGAGATTGCCCAGATGAGGATACGTGTCAAAGAGAGGCACGTTGCGACTGAAAAAATACTTAGCACATTCCATGGGCGGGCAAGTCGGACGTTAGCCGAGTGGAAAGTGTATTTTGCGCGAAATGGAACCTTAGATTCATCGATGTGGGAAGGGAAACAGCGTGAGTTTGAAACCCTCATCGAAGTTACTCAGGCATTAAGGCAGCAGGCGAGTCATTCTCTTGGATCGCTTCAGGGGCTTGGCGCGGAAGAGTTAGAGGGACGTCTTGTTCAGATGGCGTCATTTCTGGCACAAGCTGAAAATCTTGAGACGAACCTCAAGCCACCACCGGCAATCAGATAAGAGCTAAGAAGTAAGCGCCGCGCCCCCTGAAGGCTGGACCGCGCTCTCTCGGGGTTTCCCCACTCACCGAGTAACGGGGATGCCTGGTGCCATGTCGTCAGCACCGGGCGCATCCTGCCCTATTCGTCCTGCCAGTCGATGAAGGCCAGCGCGTCCTGCAAGGTCGCGCCCTCGATCCCTGCTTCCCGCGCCCGTGCAAGCGCCTCGATCATCGTCGCCAGCGCCCGTGCCTTGCCGCCCGCGTCATAGGCCTGCATGGGGCGAACAACGTCGATCAGGACGCGATTGCCCAGTTTACCGGTGGCTTCCTCGGCCATCAGCATGGCGATGGGTTGCAGGATCAGCTGGGCCAGATGCCGCTGCGCTTCCCGCACCAGCGGGCCGGTGGTGGCAGGGTATTGCAGGCCGGGCAGCACCCCGAAGGCAGAGAAGATCGCGCCCTTGGCCTCGGTCAGGAACTTGTCGGCCATCGAGCGCGACAGGTTAGCGCGCCACCGAGAAGCGGCGTGATCGAAATCGCCTCCTGATCCAGCGCCGCCGGCAGGTCGAGGCTGCCACCGACCAGCAGGGTCAGCTCTGTCGTCCGGGGACCGGCAATTCCGGCGGTAGATATGGCCCGCGCACGGATCTGGACGGTGTCACCGGAGCTATACTCCTCAATGCTGCCGCCGCCATGCGCGGCCGGAATGCTAGGTCGTGTTGACAAAAGGGATTCCGCTGGCATTCGTCCTATGATTCAAGCTCATCTCTACGTGGGAGATGAGCTTGGCACGCAACCTGATATCCGACTATGAGTGGACCTTCTTCGAGGGCTTCATTCGTGCCGCCCGGCACTCTAACGGGCGGAAACCTGCGGACCATCGTCTTGTTCTCGATGGAATTTCCTGGATCACAAGGACTGGTGCGCCATGGCGTGATCTGCCCAAAGAGTTTGGCAAGTGGTCCTCGGTCTACCGTCAGTTCCGCCGGTGGACTTTGGCGGGATTGTGGGAGGATATCCTGGATGCGCTGAACCACGCTGGGATCGCGCCAGACAAGCTCCAGATGGTCGACAGCACTGTGATCCGCGCTCATCATCATGCGGCGGGCGCAAAAGGGGGACTGCTGACAAGAGGCTCCTGGCCGTTCGAGAGCGTCCGGTGGGAAAACGATCCACTGGATCGTTTTCTGGACCACCTTCCACTTCTCGACCAAGATCCATCTCCGCGTCAACGGCGCAGGCCTCCCGATGAGGACCGAGATCACGCCGGGGCAGGATTCCGACTACACCGGCTATGATCTGGTGATGGCTGACAATCTGCCCCAACCGACAGTTCTGGTCGCCGACAGGGGCTATGACTCTGATAAAATTCGGGAAGACATCGAGAGCCGCAACGCCCTGCCCATGATACCGATGCGAAAGAACCGAAGGGTGCGCAAGGCTGTCGACATGACCATCTATACCCTGCGCAACATGGTCGAGCGCTGCTTCAACAACCTGAAAAACAGCCGCCGCCTTGCAACCCGCTACGACAAAACCGCCGAAAGCTTCCTGGGCTTCGTCGACGTCGCCTGCATCAGGCTCTGGCTCCGCCATTTGTCAACATGACCTAAGGAAGAGGGGAAAACCTCACACCAATGACTCATTAGTCCCAAAGCGACTCCTTCCATTTCAGAGAAAATATCGCACCAACAAACCGCCGGATCAGGCACCTCTTTAAATATGTTGTGCTGAACGGACAAATATGCGTAGATCTAATCATCACATGATACGTTGCCGTTACGCAGACCCATAGCCTTTTACATTGTTCAATACATGTTTCCGAGGCGCTATGACTTATGCATTATGCGACTGCGAGACCGTCTCCCCTGAAGCACCCCAGGCCATAAAGGCACGGCATTACAAAAGGCCGGCGTTAAGTCCCGGGCCGCATATGACGGGGTTGCTCTCTGTCCTTAAACGCTGCCTTGCGCAAGCCATTCTGGCGATTTGCGCTTTGCTCTTCGCTTTCAGCCCGGGCCGCGCCATGGCGCAGGTCGTTTGGGAGGATTTCCGCGGCAATGAACGTGTTCCCTTGCCACTCGGAAACCCACACTACGAAAATGATGAGGGCGCCCCCCTTGTGACGCTGAAGAATTTCTCAAGCAATGTCATTAATGTAGCGCGATCAGGGACGAGTAATAGTATAAATTTCCGGGCCTTGGATTATACCCTGTGCAACTACGAGGACGCCCCAGGGAGCGCGTCATGTATTGCCCGGGTTCAGGGGCGCGTGCTTTGGGCAAGGGTTCAGTTTCCCCAACCCGGGAATTACACATTCTCGCTGGCGCATGACGACCAGGTCGATATCGATGTGTCGGGCAACTTTGCCAGCAATTCTTTTAAAACGATTGTAACGCCCCACTGAACTTCTGCTCATGCTATAAGGAGACAGGTAGCAATGAGTGTGAGTATGGAAGACGGCGTCAAACGGTGGACCGCGAAGCGCAAGACAGCGCTGGTGATCGAGATCATTCAAGGCAAGACGACCGTTGCGGAGGCGAGCCGGTCGTTTGATCTGTCGCCCTCGGAGATCGAGGGTTGGGTCGATGACGCGAAGCGCGGGATGGAGAATTCTCTGCGGGCGAACCCGCTCGACATCCGGGAGCAATACGAGAAGCAGCTGAAGGACCTGCAGGAGGCCTATGGCGAGGCGATGCTGGAGCTGCGTGCGCGAAAAAAGTTCCAGGCCCTGCTGGATGCTCAGGACGAGAAATGATCCGCAGCATTCACCGGGGCCTGCTCGCGGAAGGGTTTGCCGTGCCGCTGACGAAACTCTGCGCCTGGTTTGGCGTCCCGCGGCGCACGGTCTACTATCTGCCGACGAAGGGGGCGCCGAAGATCGCAGCGCGCTTCGCCGAACCGATCAAAGCGATGATCGAGAGCAATCCGTCCTTCGGCTACCGCACGGTCGCTTGGCTGCTGGGGTTCAACAAGAACACGGTTCAGCGGATCTTCCGGCTCAAGGGCTGGCAGGTCCGCAAGCGGGTTCTGGGCATGCGACCGCGGATCGAAGCGATCCCTTCGGTGGCCGCCGCGCCGAACGAGCGGTGGTCGACCGACATGTGCCGGGTCTGGGCCGGGCGCGACGGCTGGACTACCCTTGCCCTCGTCATCGACTGCCACACACGCGAACTGCTCGGCTGGCACCTGTCCCGATCCGGCAAGGCCACGACGGCCGCCAGTGCGCTGGAGCATGCGCTGATCACCCGGTTCGGCACCCTCGGCCGGGTGCCAGAGCCATTCCTGCTGCGGTCGGACAATGGTCTGGTCTTCACCAGTCGCAAGTTCACGGGTTTGGTGCGCGGCTACGGGCTGAAGCAGGAGTTCATCACTCCGCATTGCCCGCAACAAAATGGCATGGTCGAGCGCGTGATCCGGACGCTGAAGGAGCAATGCGTCCATCGCCAGCGCTTCGACAGCATCCAGCACGCCGCCCGCGCGATCGGTGAATGGATCGGCTTCTACAACCATCAGCGCCCGCATCAGGCGCTGAAGATGAAAACGCCAGCACAGGCATTCGCCTTAGCGGCTTAACTTGAGCAGAAACTGATGGGTCATTACAATCCGGGGCACCAGTGCGATGCTGCGCATAACCTATGTGCTTGCCCGGGAGGAGCCCGATAAGCTGGCGCAACAGCGGCTGCGCCTGGTCGAACGGGCGCTGCGGGCACTGTGGCGTGAGCAGGGTAGCTATAAGCTGACCATAGAGACCCTTGTTCAGAGGGCAGGAGCGCAGTGATGGTAATATGGATCAGAACCGGATCGTTGCGGGCTCTTTTTGCGGGTGGTGTGGCAGTTTGTATCATGATCCCCGGCGGCGGGCTGCGGGCGCAGGATGCCTGCCGGGCGGATGGCAGGGGTTTCGAAAACGACTGCAGGCATTACAATCCAGGCACCGTCGTCAGCCGCCCCGTTCAGCCCAATGTGTCAGACGGACCGGCGCCGGACCTGGGCGAGATCGGGTTTTCAATCTCGATCGACGGTGTGGCGGCAGGAGAGGGCGCGACACGGCGCACGATTGCGGGCGCTCCGGCGCGGCCGCAGGAGTTGCGTGAGATTGACCGGCTGCTGGATATAGCAGGCGTCGATCTGACCTATGACGGGCTGGGCGCGCGGCCACGGCTGGCGGTTGCCACCAGCGACCTGCGCGAGAGCTTTGTCGCCGGTGAGGTGGTGCGTTTCCGGGCATCCTCAAACTACCCGGCCTGGATCGTGAAGACCGAAGTGGTCATCACCGATACGCGCGGACGTACCGTCGCACTGGTGCCGATAGCCGCCAATGGCGAGGCAGGCTGGACCATGCCCGCCGCCAGCACCGATTCAGGCGGGCGCGACACGTATCTTTACTTCCTGCGCGCGACCGACAGCGCCGGGCGGCGTGATGAGACGCGCAGCCTGGTGCTGGCGCGCGCGACCAGCCGGCTGCCGACCGATCTGACCGGGCCGGTGACTGCGGCGGGCGAAGGCGACGACATGACGGCGCGGCGGGGCATTCCGGTGACGGGCGGCGCCATCACCGTCTCGGGCCATTCGCCTGCCGGTCAGCCGGTCAGTGTTCTGGGAGAGGCGGTGCCGGTGGACCCCTCGGGCAGTTTCGTGGTGCAGCGCATCCTGCCGCCCGGCACCCATGCGGTGGCGATCTCGGTCGACGGGCGGGCGATGGACCGTTCGGTCACGATCGAGAAATCGGAATGGTTCGCGACCGGCATCATCGATGTGACGGTGGGGCGCCATGACGGCGAGACCTGGAAGCTGGGCCGCGTCGCCGGTTTTGCCCAGGGGACCCTGGCGAATGGTACGCGGATCACCGCTTCGGTCGACACGCAGGAGGCGGAGCTGCGCGATCTGTTCCGCAACTTTGGCCGCAAGAACCCGGATCAGACGCTGCGCGAAATGAAATCCGAGGATGTGTTCAACACATTCGGCGATGACAGCCGGATGAGCGATCTGGCGCCAAGCTCGGGCAAATTCTTCCTGCGGGCAGAGAAGGACGGCTCCTACCTGCAATGGGGCGATTTCCGGCCGCTGGCCGATCAGAACCTGACCGTGCGCAGCGAGCGCGCGCTTTATGGGATTTCGGGCGAATACCGCTCGCTCGACGTCACCCGGGACGGCGAGGCCAAACTGCGATTTACCGGCTTTGCCGCCCAGGCCGACAGCCTGATGCAGCGCGATGTGATGCGCGCGACCGGCGGCTCGGCCTATTTCCTGTCGCGTCAGGATATTCTTGCCGACAGCGAAAGCATCTGGGTCGAGATCCGCTCGCGCACCACCGGCCTTGTGGTGCAGCGCCGCCGTCTTGCCGAAGGTACTGATTATCGCATCAATCCGGTGCAGGGCGTGGTGATCCTGAACGCGCCGCTTTCGGCGACGACGGGGGCGATGGTCTGGTGACCAATAACCCATTGGGCGATTATGACGTCAATCTGGTGGCGCAATATGAATATGTGCCGGCCACCGGCGATATTGACGGCTATACCGCAGGGGCCCGCGGCGAGACCTGGGTCAGTGACCATCTCCGCCTTGGCGCCACGGTGCTGCGCGAGACGACGGGTCTGGCCGATAACGACCTTGGCGGCATTGATATCCTGATCCGTGACGGTGAGGCGCGCGAGCTCTCGCTGGAATATGCCACCAGCGAAGGGCCGGGCTTTGGCTCAGGCTTCTCGCTGAATGGCGGGCTGGATCTGGAACCCGGCAATCCCAGCTATGGTCTGCCGGGGCTGCGGGCGGATGCCTGGAGGATCGCCGGCCGAACGGATCTTGCCTTCCTGGGGCTTGATGGCGAAGTCGAGGCCTTCTTTGATCGCAAAGAGGCGGGGTTCTCCTCGCCCGATGACAATATCCAGTATGACCAGGAGGCCTGGGGCCTGTCGGGTCGGGTGGCGGTCTCTGTCCGCACCGATTTGACCTTCGGCGGAGAGGGTTTCCGGGATGACAATGGCAAGCGCAAGGAAACAGCCCGGATCGGCTTTGCGCATCGCCTTGATGAACAATGGACGCTTGAGGGGGAAGTCGCGCATGATGATCGCCGCGAGTCCGTCCCCTCATCGACACTTGTGGATTACGGCAAACGCACCGATGCGGCCCTGCGGCTGACCTGGAAGCGCGATGAGGACCTCTCGGTCTGGGGGTTTGGCCAGGTGACGCTGGCGCATGATGCGTCCCGGCGCAGCAATGACCGGATCGGCGCCGGTTTCTCGACCCGGCTGAGCGAGCGTGTGACCCTGCTGGCCGAAGCATCGGATGGCAGTCTCGGCGGGGCAGGGCGGTTGGAATTTGGCTATCGCCCGAATGACACCACCACCACCACCATCGGCTACCGGCTTGATCCGCTGCGCCGTTTTGATGCGAACGACTTTTCCGGGCGCGACAGGGGCAGCCTTGTCTTCGGCACCAGTTCCAGGGTGAATGACCGCTGGTCCTATCTGTCGGAAAGCACCTATAGCGCGCTTGGCACAAGGCCCTCGCTGACCTCGGGCTATGGCGTGACCTATACGCCCTCCGAGCGGTGGAAATATGACGGCACGCTGCAATTCGGCGAGAGCCGCGAAGAGGATGGCACCAGGCTTGAGCGGCGCGGGTTTTCGCTTGGTCTGCGCTACACAGAGGCTGATCTGGTCTCGGCCGGGTTGCGCGGCGAATGGACCAATGAGAACTCCAATCGGCCCAGCAATGCGCTGGATCGCGACACCTGGCTGGTCTCGGGCTTTTACGAGACGAAGGTCTCAGAGGACTGGCGGTTTGTCTCTTCGCTGGATGCAGTGATCTCCGACAGCGACCAGTCCTCGTTCCGCGATGGCCGCTATGTCGAGGCGCGGATCGGCTATGCCTGGCGCCCGGTGGAAAATGACCGGATCAATGCGCTGTTCAGCTATACGTATCTGCATGACCTGCCCGGCGCGGATCAGGTGAATATCGACGGCAATGTCGATGGCCCGCGCCAGAAAAGCCATATCGTGAACGCCGCGATCAGCTGGAAGGCCGACCCGGTCTGGACGCTGGGCGCAAAATACGGCTACCGGATGCGCGAGGCTGCCGATCGTGGTAGCAATGACTTCACGCGCTCCGAGGCGCATCTCGCCGTGCTGCGCGCCGATTACCACATTGTCCATAACTGGGACGTGATGGCCGAGATCCGCGGCCTCTGGGCCCCGGGCACCAACATCACCGAGAAAGCTGCCCTTCTCGGCGTCTACCGCCTTTTCGGCGACAATATCCGCGTCGGAGGCGGCTATCTCTGGGGCACCGTCAGTGACGACCTGCGCAAGATCGAAAGCCCGGATAAGGGCTACTTCCTCAACATCACAACACAGTTCTGAACGCTGATCTGTCGAAGATCGGTGACAACTGAGCAAACCTACAGTTTTGCCCTGTGTCAGCGCCGATCTGTGCCGACTCCTGCCCGCTGAAGCCGCAATCAGCGATGCGGTCCGTGGTGAGATTTGCACGGGAAATGCCATTCTCAGCGCAGTATAGCGGCAGCCTGGTTTGTAGTGCTTTTGGCGGTTCCGATGGACGCCGGCTTGAAAGGGCAAACTGGTTTTGCCTGAAGTTGCGGGAGCGAAGTTCGCTGCAGGTGGCCTTGGCACTGGTCACCAAGGGTCTTCGATCAATCTGACAGTCGGGCCGGTGAAGCCGCGCCGGGATGCCAATCGGTGTTGAATGTGGCCTTCCCCTGGGAGACGCGTAAGCGGTGCGCGGCGCCCTTTGTTTTGGCTTTGTTCTGCTTCTTGCATGCGAGCCGCAAGTGAGCTTGGGGGAGTTTTGCAGTGGTGCAGAAAACTGAGCACCGGATGGAGGTCTGCGGATCGCCTGGCCTGCCTCGGATCCAGGTGATTGATGGGCCGACCGGTCCTGGGCGAATGATCTGAAGGCGCGGATCGTGGCAGAGAGCTTTGGCCCGGCGGGCGGGTATGCGACCCTGCGGCCAGATGCGGCGTGATCGCGCGGCATCTGTCGGGCTGGCGGGCGCTGGCGCGCACGGGGCAGGTCGTTCTGCCCGGGGCGGATACTCCCGCGAACATGCCTGCCTTCGTGCTGCGGGTCGTCGCGGCTCCGGAGCCGCCCGCGCGTTTGCCCATCCCTTGCCCGTGACCTGTCAGCGGATGCGGCCCGGCTCGGGCTGCGGCGCGGGTGGCGGCGCGGGTGGCGGCATTGAGGCCGTGCTGTGATCCTCCCGGAGCAGACGGTGCGGATCATGATTGTGACGAGGCCCGTGGACATCCGCAAAGGCCATGACGCTCTGGCGGCTATCGCGCAGGGCGAGCTCGGCTCTACACCGGGCGCGGGCGTGATGGTGGTGTTCCGTTCGTGCCGTGGTGACAGGATCAAAATCCTGCTCTGGGACTGCAGCGGGGTGCCGCGGCTGTCGCTGGAGCAGTTCGAGGCGTTGCCCGCGGGTCTCGACCGGCGCCTTATCCGGGCGCCGCGCCCTGTTCTGCCCGGCGCCGCAGAATGACCACTTGCCACTGTAAATCATAGAACTCTGCACGGATCTGCAGTCCGAACCGGCATGCCTGATCCCGCGGATTCTCCTGATCTCGAAGCTCTGCTGCCCATGCTGCGCCCGGCCTCTGAGGCCTTGCAGAATCGGGTGTCAGGTCCTGAATCGCTGACCGAGCGGCAGGATCATCTGATCGCCGAACTGCACCATGCGCTCTTCGGCAAGCAGGCCGCGCACCGCTACAGGGATCCCATCAGTCCGGTGTAGATATGTCTTGACTGGCACCATAGCTGCCCGAGCACTCGACCCCGACACGGCCCAGATCGCCGAAGGACCGCATCCACGCCAGCATCAAACGATAGCGATGCCGTGTTGTCGGGAAGCTCTCGGTGCCGGGAACACGGTCTCGGTGGTCGACGACGGCCGCGACATGCAAATCTTTGTGTGTCTCGACGCCACCGATGACATGAGTTTCTTCTGGACAGACTGCCATCCGATTATCCTCTCCTGGATCGCTTATTCGCTCGTTGCGCCGAAGGATGCAGGGACGGGACAGTCATGGGACCGAATGGTCATGCCCTTCTGGAGCCACGTCGCACCTTCGAGGCCAGGCCTCACCGCAGGACGTTCCCGGATGATCGACAGGTCCAGGGAAATACATGTGTCAGATCGATTTGGATCGCTCGGAGTGAGGATCAGAACACATCGGAAAGCCCTGCGGCAGCAATCCAGCGAAGGGTCGATCGGTGTTTGAGTCAAACTATCCCAGAACTGCCATCAAGCGTATGACGGTCAGAAGGATGCAGCAGAGTTACGGCTTTTCCGCGTCGCCCTGCCGTCATCACCAGTTTGCCCATGATCAGTGAGGCACCCCGATCTGCTTTCATCGTCCACCCCACAGCGCGCCGTGAGAAGAGGTGGGCAACGACCGCACCGCAGAGCCTGCCTTCCGCGGCCCGGATGCGGCGGACCTGGGCCGTCCACTTCTGGTTCGCCCGGGTCACGCTGCCGCTCAGATCCAGTCGAGATTAACATGGGTTGGCGGATATGTTTCGGCCACCCGGCGGCGCAGCTCGCGAAATCTCTGGCGCAGCTCGGGGAATTTGCGCTCATGGGTCTCGGCCACGAGGCTTTTGACCCGGGCGAAAAGCCCGTCGCGCTCCATGGCCTCAAGGATTTCCAGCTCTGCACCCTCGATATCGAGCTTGAGGAAGCCGATCTGTCCCTTTTCGCGCAGGAAGGCGGGGAAATCGATCAGCTGCACCTCGACAGAGTTTCCTTCATCAATGCCGCGCCCGCCATCGAGGATGGTGTTTTTCACCGAGGCCCCCACCGGATTGGCGTCGAAATTCCCGGCGCGCATCAGGCGGACGGTGCCGGCGCGGGTGCCGACGGCGGAATTGATCAGCGTGACATTCGTGGTAGCACCGAATTTCTGCTGCAAGGCCGCAAAGCAATCCGGATCGGGTTCAAAGGCGATCACATCGGCGCCGGTGGCGGCAAGCTGCGCCGTCACCACGCCCATATTGGCGCCGCAATCCACCGCCAGATCCCCCGGCCGCAGCATGGCACAGATGCCGGTCAGATAGCCCTCGGCCCAGGCCTTGCGCATATTGCGCTTCTGGCGGCGGATCATCATCTCGGCCCGCTGTTCGGCCTTTGACTTCGGAGCGCTCGCGTCAGTGTCAGGCGCGGCCTCAGGCGGCGCAGCTTTCTTGCGCGCGGCCATTACTCCTCCAGCGCCTTTGCCGGATCGACGCCGATCTCTTCGCACATCCGCGCGGCATAGGAATTCGCCAGCGGCACGTTCTTGCGCCACCAGGGCCTGGTGCCATTGGTATAGAGATGCACCGAGAGCGTCTGATCGGTGAAATGACCCTCGACGCGACCATAGGGGTCGTAAAACACATCATTCAGCTGGAAGGGCACCGGGTAAAGCACATCGGGGCCGAGCGCCTTCTCATAATCGCCGGTCTGCTGGGCGAAATATGTAAAGGCCTGGGGGCCAAAGGCGGTGCGTTCGGCGTTATAGATCCGCACGGCCTGGGGCAGCGCGTGGTCCTGCTTCTCGATGCGCTTTTTCTGCTGTTTGTTGAACCAGGCCGGCGCCTCGGGCAGGTTGTCATAGTAATCCAGCAGCTGGTGGATCAGCTCGCCATCTTTCGGAATATAAACCACGCCGCAATTCAATGCGCCGCGAAAGCCATGGCCGGCATAGATATTCTGCATCTCGTCGGGGAAGGGCTTATGGCAATAGGCGTCGCAGTCGATCCAGACCGCGTCGGTTTTCTGGATCATCTTGTAGCGGAACACGTTCGAGAGGAAACTTTCCGAGGTCTGGGCCACGATGCCCATGTCGATATCCATGATCTCGGTCGCGGGGCGGACCTCGATCCCTTCAGGGACATTCGAGACTTCTTCGGTGCAAAAAAGCGTGGTCGGATGGCCGTGGCGCATATGGCTCAGAAGACAGAGCTGGTTCAGGTAATGCAGGCGCGGGCCAATCCAGAGAGAGGCGACCGGGCGGCGAACCGGGGGGCGGCGTACTGGGGTCGACAAGGGCGGAACCTCAACCTTTATTGTTTCAATTCAGGATACAGTATTGCCGCATCCCCCAACAGAGTCCTGCTCGGATCCCGGCTGGATTATTCCCGATCCTCATCACGCGGCGAGGGTTTTCCTGTGGCGCAATGGTGGCGGGAAGGTGATTTTTCTTCCTGCGCTAGGATGGGGCGCCGCTGGCCGGGTGTCTCGCGATGCGGAACACTGTCAGCCCGGCATCAAAGCCGGGGGCGGCGATGTAGCCGGCCTCCATCACCCTGGCATAATCCTGAAGCCGGTCGCGGCCGGCCTCGATCAGACGGCCATAGAGGAAGATCTGGGCCGGGCTGACGCGGGTGAGAATATCGGCCAGACCCTCGGGCGTGATGCGCGGGTCGGCAAGCAAAAGCGCCTCCGGGAGGGTCCTGGCGATCATCTCAGACAGGGGGCTGTCTTCCATGAGGCACAGCCGCTCCCCCGGGCGGCACCCGTTTTGCGCCCATACCAGATCCAGCACGCGGCGCAGCTCCGGCTCACCCTCGCTCACGCTCAGATGCAGATCGGGGCGCACGGCGGCGAGATGCGCGGCAAGAAAGCCTGCCCCTGCGCCGATCTCGGTCACCCGCGCGTCTTTGGCAAGGATCTGCGGCAGGCGTCTGGCAAGCCCGCGATCGAATTTCCCCTTTGCAATCAGCGCGAGGCCGGGGTTTGAGAAGACGCCAGGATCAAGTGGCAGCACCACGCCATGGTTTGCCACCCAGTCCCCCGCATAACCCGGATTGGCGCGCGGCTGGCTGAGATAGCTGCCCGATGGCAGCGCCTCCATCGCCTCACGCGGCGCGGATCTGCGCTTTTCGCGGGCGGCTTCGTTGCGCGTCTTTTCGATATCGCTCATCAGGGCTGCGATCTTTTCCGGGTCGCGCGCCTGGGGCGGTTTGGCGACGATTTCCTGAATCGGCACCTGGCCCGCACGGGCCAGATCGGAGACCAGCGCGCTATAGGCCTCAGTCCCCCGGATCTCGGCCAGCCGCTGATCGACACGTGCCAGCGCCGCCTCGTGCAGCCGCGCCAGAACCGGGTCTTTCAGCAATTCAAGGATGATCTCATCGCGCCGCGCCGTGTAGCGCAGCATGGTGTCATCCCTGACCTCATTGCGGTCCTGGAGCGACCAGTAATCGGAATTATACTTGTCTTTCTTATTGTTGACATTGCCACGCAGCTTGCGGATCGCGTAAGAGTCGACCGATTTCACTGCATAATGATTGAGCTGCACCCAGTCATAGCCGACCGTCCTGGTGATCGACCGCCAGCCGCGAAACTTGAAATAATCCTCCATCTCGCGGCCCGAGCCGTTCAGCCATTTCACCTCATCGGCGAAACCGGCCTTGATGGCTTTGGTTTTCATCTTGGGGCGGTGGATGCCGAGCTTCCAGTTTTCCGGGTCGAATTTGAAGAGCGTTTTGACCCCCCAGCCCTTGTTCCAGTCCTGCGGCGCGGCCATCAGATATTGTTGCGACACCGGGGCGGTGGACCAGTCGACCACGCCGCCCGAGCCGAAGATGCGCCAGGTCACCACGATCCCGGTGGCGTCCTGGGCTTTGGCGGCGGCGATCAGATCATCCAGCGTGCCATCGCCGTAGCGGATCGAGAGAAACTCATCGGCATCAAACACCATCACCCAGTCGGAGAGACCCACAACCGGCTCCTCCTGCGCATAGTTCAGCGCAGAAGGCTGCGGGCGGATGCCTTCGGGAATGTCATTCCTGCGGTGATGGGCAAGCCCGAGTTCTTCGAGCCGGATCAGCATGTCATCGGTGCCGTCGGAACAGTCATTGGTATAGACGACGAGATCCGAGAAGCCGACGGCAAGGTGATGCGCCACCCATTCGATCACATAGGGCCCCTCATCCTTCATCATTGAGACGGCGGTGACCTGGCCATGCGGACTGGCATGGCGCTTCAGTGCGAAGGGAACGGTCGCGAATATCCCGGACGCGCCCCGGGGCAGGTCCGGACGCGCGTCAGGGTCAGGGTCACGGGTCGCTTTGGCCTTCCGGATCTTCGCCACATGACCTTTGCCCGGCTGTGCTTTGCCCTCTCGTGCACTTGCCGCACTTGTCCCAACAGAAGACTTCGCAATGGCCTTTCCTGCCAAAGCCCCGGCGGCTTTCGCATTCTGACCGGCCCCGGTTTTCGCCTCACCCATTCTTCTTCTCCTGCAGTCGGTCTTTGTTTAGCCTGACATTCCGGGCAGCGATAAGGCGGGAAAGCTGAGAAATTTTGACCTGTCTCACAAACGGACTTTGCCGGATCGCAGAACAATCACCAGGTTTCGTATGGATTGCGCCCAACTGCCGCCATAGTCTTGGCCGTAAGATCGGGCAGAGTGCAGTAACAAGAACACGGGCAGTGAAAGAATGACCGAGGCAACCCTTACCATCGTCGCAACCTGTAATGGTGTCGAAGTGCCGGACGCGCCCATCCTGGGGCCACGTATGATCGAGGCGATGAACAATCACCGTTATGAGCGCCAGGAGATCGAATGTGGTCTCGCTGTGATCCCGAAAGGCGCCCGGATCCTCGAGATGGGGGCGGGGGCAGGGGTTGTCGGCGCGGTACTGGCAAAGAACTGCGCGCCGGTTTCGATCCTGTCCATCGAGGCCAATCCGGGCCTTCTGCCCCATATCAATCGTCTTTACGCGCATAACGGGTTGCAGGATCTGATCTCGGTGCGCCATGCTGTGGTCTTCAGCGCGCCCGATGCGCCCGGGACAGTTACTTTCAATGTGGCGGGGAATTTCCTCGGCTCTTCGCTGACGGAACTGCCGGGCAAAAAGACCCGCGCGGTCGAGGTGCCGGTGCTGCGCTACAGCGATCTGACCAAAGAATACCCCCATGATACGATCATGATGGATATCGAGGGCGGCGAGCTGGATTTCCTGCGCCATGCCGATCTCTCGGGCGTCAATCTGGTGATCCTCGAAATGCATCGCGATGCCTATGGTCGCGAGGGGATGCAGGAAATCCGCAATCTGTTCCTGGACAAGGGCTTCACCCTGAATGAGGAGCAAAGCAAAGTCGGGGTCCATATCTGGTGCCGGCTTATGGGCCCGGACCAGGGTTGAATGAAAATGATGCGGGAAGGCGCGCGCGGACAGATGCCAGGCGATGATGCGGATGACGCTGGCGCCTTTGCCGAAAGTGCCGGGCCGGGGGTCAGGAAGGCGATGCGCGAGCCGATGCCGGCACTATTTCCACGCCCTGACGACGTCACGGATGTCGCGCAGGCCATCGGGCGCGACAGTTTCTTTTTGCATGCGGGCCTGATTGACGCCTGGTTCATCCGGCGTTCGGATGTTCTGCTGGTCACATTCGACAATCTCGGTTCGATCGGCGAATATGAACCGCCTCAACCCTGGCTGCAGGCGCGAGCTGCAAAAGGCGGGTTTTCGATCCTGGGGCTGATCGCAAGCCAGCGGGACTGGTATCGCAACGAGGATACACCGGCGCTGATCCGCGCCTTGCGGGACGCGGGTTTTTTTGCAGGTTTTCGCAGGGTGGTCTTCGCCGGCGCTTCGATGGGGGGCTTTGCCGCGCTCAGCCTTTCCGCGCTAGTGCCGGGCGCGGTGGTGCTGGCCTTCAGCCCTCAGTCGACGCTCGCGCCCGGGCTGGTGCCCTTTGAACGGCGCTATCCTTTTGCCCGCCGGAAATGGGACTGGCAGAGCGCAGGCTGTGACGCCGCGCAGGCGGTGCAGGGCGCGTCTGAGGTCTGGCTGATCTATGATCCTTTTATCCCCGAAGACCGCGCCCATGTGCGTCGCATCGTGGCTGCGGCCCCCCCGGCGTCACCCGCGAGATCCGCCTTGATCACCTCGGCCATCGCGCAATCAGGCAGCTGAAGGCGCTCGGGCTGTTGCAGGATCTGATCGAAGGCCTTGCCAGCGGTACATTGAGCCAGGCTGCATTTGCAAAAGCGTTCCGGGTGCGGCGCGAAAGCCTGGCCTATCAGCGCCTGCTGATCGCGGCAGCCGAGCGGCGTGGCCATCGCCATCTGGCCCTGCAGGCGCTGCGCCGGCTGGCGCAGGATGACAACAGCCGCTTTGCCCGCCGCAACAGTCGTCGCCTGCACCAGGAAATCACAGAAGCGGCCGCCGGGCATCAGGAGGAAGCCGCCCGAAAGGCCGAAATTCCCCGGACGGGGGCCAGGAAAGCGGCCCAGAAACAGCGGGACCCGGCTTCAAGCCCTCTGACCGGCCCCGCTTTCACATGTCAGATCATCGCGAATCCGGGCCTTAAAGCGCCCTTCTCCGGCGAAATCCAGACGCTGGCCGACGCTCTTTTCATGCCTGAACGCGCCAATGATAAGACCCTGGCCTCGGGTGTGCTTTACCGGGATGGCAGCTGGTGTGAATTGTCAAAGGGCTGGATCCGGGCGCTGAAGCCCATCCCGGCGCCGGCGCTCTCGGATCGGGACCAGATCCGGGATCTGCCGGGCACCCATCTTTACGGCGGACATTTTCGTGGCCATTTCGGGCATTTCCTCGTCGAATCGACCGCAAGGCTCTGGGCGCTCGACCACCTGGGGGAACAGCCCGAAAGCATCGTCTATCTGCCCTATCGCGGCGATGTGGCAGCGATTGAAAAGGCGATCAGGGGCCAGGCACCGTTCTTCCGGCTTCTTGGCATCGACCTTCCGGTACGCACCTTTGGCGAGGTGCAGCGGGTGGAGCGGCTGATCGTTCCCGAGCTTGGGTTCGGCTGGCTTGAACGTTATGCCGGCTCGCCCGCTTACCGGGATTTCATGCAAAGCCGCCTGAGTGCTGCGGCACCGGCAGAGGGGGGCGAAAAGCTCTATGTGTCGCGGGCGCGGCTGCCGGCGATCAAGGGCGGCATTCTGGGGGAAAGGGTGATCGAGGAGAATCTGGCCCGCGCGGGCTATGAGATTTTCCACCCCGAACGCCATCCGCTTGAAGTGCAGATCGCGCGCTACAAGGCGGCGGGGGTGATTGTCGCGCTGGATGGATCGGCGCTGCATCTGGCGGCCTATGTCATGCCAAAGGCCGGGCGCGTCGCGATGATCCTGCGCCGGTCCTCGGCCAATACCGCCGATTATGACCTGCAATTCCGCAATTTCGCCGATGTGACGCCGGATGTGATCAATGTGATCGTGAATGACTGGGTCGCGGGAGAGGCGGCGCGTGCCGATTTCCGTTCGGTCGGAGAAGTGGATTTCGCGGCTTTGTTCGACCGGCTGAAGGCGCTCGGCTATCTTCCCGCCGATTTCCGCCCCGAACTGCCCGGCGAGGGCGAAGTCCGCGCCATGCTGGAGCCGTTCCAGGGCCGGCGCGGCGATTCATTCCGTCCGCTGAGGCGCGGTGAAAAACACGGGGATGAAGACGAGTGATGCCATTTCGCAGCATGGCCGGGCTGTGAATAAGGGGGGCGAGTGATCGCCCCCCTATTCTTTCCGGTCAGGGATTGGGTCGCTTTGTCCTGTCAGCCTTCGAAAAAGACAAAGATCTTGCGGGTATGTTCCAGGATCTCCCAGGTGCCTTTCCAGCCCTTCGGCAGCATGATCGCATCCCCCGGCCCGAGCGTCTTTTTCGTGCCGTCGACATGGGTCATGACGATCTTGCCTTCGAGAAAGTAGCAGAATTCGGCGGCAGCTGACCGGTCAGCGGTGAACTGGCCCGGCGTGCATTCCCAAAGCCCGATCTCCAGCACCCCATCAGGTGAGGACCAGAGCGCATGGGCGGCCTCTTGCTGGCCAGGGTTCAGGGTGGTCGGCTTGTCTTTCAGCTGGCCGAGGTCGATCCCTGAAAGGGCTGTGAAAACGGAAAGGTCGATCATGGCTGTCTCCTGCAGGCGCGGCGGCGCGTTTCAGCGGCCGGTCAGTTTATTGGCGAGTGTGGCGAGGGGCGAGCTTTTGGTCCCGCCCGAGCGGGCTTCCTGGCGGTCGGCCAGGTGATACAGCCAGTACATTCCGTGGACACCGAGCCAGCGGAAGGGCTCGATCTCCCATTTTTTCGGACGGCGGTTGACCCAGGGCAGGCTGGTGCGTTCGGTATTACGGTCAAGGACCAGATCCGCGAGCGTCTGGCCCGAGAAATTCGAGGTCGAGACGCCGAGACCGACATAGCCGCCGGCCCAGGCCATGCCGGTATTCGCGTCCATGCCGGCGGTGGTGCACCAGTCACGCGGTACGCCCAGCACACCACACCAGGCGTGGTCGATCGAAAGCCCCTTTGTCTGCGGCAGCATCCGGTAGAGGATCTCGATCAGCGCCTCGACCGTTGCGGGCTGGGTCTGGCCGTTCACATCGGTTTTTGACCCGAACCGGTAGGGTACACCGCGCCCGCCCATGGCGATGCGGTTGTCGGCGGTGCGCTGCGAATAGCAATAGGCGTGGCTGGCATCCGCCAGCAGCTGGAACTTTTCCCAGCCGATTTCATCCCAAAGCGCGTCGGGCAGGGGCTGGGTCACGATCTGCGCCGAATTCAGCGGCAGCCATTCGCGTTCCTGCCCCTTGATTCCATGGGTGAAACCCTCGGTCGCGCGAACCACGCGTTTCGCCTTCACCGTGCCACGACTGGTGACCACGCGGCCCTTTTCGATGCTGGTGACGGCGGTTTGCTCGTAGATTTTGACGCCGCGCCGCTCGACCACTTCTGCCAGTCCGCGCACCAGTTTCGCCGGCTGAATCCGCGCCACATTATGGCGCACCAGCGCGCCTTTCGCATTCGGCACCCGGATGCGCGAGGCGGCCTCGGCGCCGTCTATCAGCTCGAGCCTTGTCGCGGGCACCTGCCACGACATCGCGGTCGCGTAATCTTCCTGCAGCCTCCCCCATTGCGCCGGGGTCTGGGCAAAGGTCAGGCAGTCGGTCATCAGGAAGTCGCAATCGATGCCTTCCTTTTGCGTCACCCGCTCCACCTCGGCCACGGTGCCGCGCAGCTGACGCTCGAAGTCGATCACGCCTTCGCGGGTGCCGGTCGAGAGGTATTTGTTCCGGCTCCAGCTGAATTCGCCCGAGCACCAGCCGCCATTGCGGCCCGAACCGCCAAAGCCCGCGAATTCCTTTTCGACAATCGCGATCCGCAGTGTCGGTTCGATTTCGGTCAGGTAATAGGCGGTCCAGAGCCCGGTATAGCCCGCGCCGACGATGCAGATATCGACGTCGATATTGCCGGGCAGCGGCGCGCGGTAGCCGGGCGTGCCGCCGATATTCTCATACCAGAACGAGACGCCACCGTTTTTCTTCGCTTGCATGTTCATCACCTGTTAGTGGCCCAGGACCTAATGTCCGCCTACCGAGCCGTCATCGGTCAGAAGCCTGCCATCTTCCGGCTTCCAGGCCAGCTCGATCCCGGCCCCGATCCCGAAGGCCTCGCCTTGCGTGGCGGTGCGCGCCACGATGGGCGTGCCGTCCGCGAGGAGAACTTCATATTTCATCGCAGATCCCAGATAGATCGCCTCTCGCACCATGCCCTGGATCACATTGCCGCGCCCGTTGGCCGCGCCCGTGCCGGGGGCCTGGACGGCGACATCTTCAGGGCGCAGGAGAATGACCTGCGCGCGGTCAGATTTCGGGATGCCGGGGGCCGAAATGGGGGTGCCGCCGATGTCCAGCGCGGTTTCCGCGCCATTCACCCGGTGACCGCCGCGCAGGATCGAGCTTTCGCCGATGAACTGGCCAACAAACAGCGTCTGAGGGTCAGAATAGAGCTGATGCCCGGTCCCGACCTGCTCGATCCGGCCTTTGTTAAAGACCGCGATGCGGTCAGACAGCACCAGCGCCTCTTCCTGGTCATGGGTCACATAGACGAAGGTCGATCCGAGCTCGCGATGGATGCGCCGGATTTCCAGCTGCAAGACTTCGCGCAGCTTTTTGTCAAGCGCACCAAGGGGTTCATCCATCAGAAGGACCGAAGGGTCAAAGACCATCGCGCGGGCCAGCGCGACACGCTGCTGCTGGCCGCCGGACAGCTCGGACGGGTAGCGATGCGCGAATTTCTCAAGATGCACCTTGGCCAGCGCGCCTTCAACCAGGCGGTCACGCTCGGCCTTTGCCACGCCGCGCTGACGCAAAGGATAGGCCACATTCTTCGCCACCGTCATATGCGGGAACAGCGCGTAATGCTGGAACACCACCCCGATATTGCGCTTATGGGCGGGGACATTGCTGATCGGGCGCTCGCCCAGCCGGATTTCGCCCCGGCTCAGATCGGTGAACCCGGCGATCAGGTTCAGCGTCGTGGTCTTGCCTGACCCGGACGGCCCGAGAAAGGACATGAACTCGCCCGGCTCGACCCTGAGCGACACATCATCCAGCGCGGTGAAATTGCCGTAGAATTTCGAACAGGCCTGGATGTCGATGGCCGCGCCCTTGCGGCTGCCGGTTTGTGCATTGGTCATGATTTGCGCCCTTTACGGGTTCCGAAGATAAGGCCCAGTCCGATGACGAGCGTGGTGGTCAGGAAGATCAGCGAGCCGACAGCGGCGACGGTCGGATCGGCGTCGCGGGTCATCGACGAAAAGATCTGCACCGGCAGCGTTTTCAGCTGCGGGCTGGTGATGAACAGGGACACGATGACTTCGTCAAACGAGGTGACAAAGGCGAAAAGCGCGCCGGACAGGATGCCGGGCCGGATCAGCGGCAGGGTCACGGTGAAAAACGTGGTCAGCCGGTTGGCGCCAAGGCTCGCGGCGGCGGTTTCCAGCCGCTGGTCAAAGACGGAAAGATTCGCGCCGACCGCGATCACCACGAAGGGGATCGCCAGCAGCGTATGCGCCAGCACATAGCCGGTCCAAGTCCCGACGAGGCCCTGTGTCAGGTAGACCGCGTAAACGCCCACTGCCAGAACGACGCCCGGCACCACCATCGGCGTGATCAGCAGCATCCGGATCAGACCGGCGGCGCGGGATTTCATCCGCTCGATCCCGATGGCGGCCATGGTGCCGATCACGGTCGCCACAACCGAGACCATCACCGCAACCTTCAGCGAGGTGGTGAAACTGTTGAACCATTGCGGATTGGTGAAGAAATTCTCGTACCATTTCAGCGAGAATCCGCTGGGCGGGAAGGCCAGCGATTTCTTATCGGCGAAAGACATCGGCACCACGACAATGGTGGGCGCGAGCAGCCAGAGTGCAATCAGCGCCACCGTCAGCCCGAGGATCAGCTTGCCAGGATTGAAGTGTTTCACCGGCTGCCTCCGCTCATCTTGTATTTCTGCCGCATGAAGGGGGCGGCGAGTGCAAGGAAGCCGAAGGTTGCGATCAGAAGCACAACCCCCATCGCGCCACCACGGCCCCAGTTCAGCAGCGACAGCACCTGTTGCTGCACCAGCGTCGAGAGCATCGAACTTTGCGTGCCGCCAAGCAGCATCGGCGTGATGTAGAAGCCAAGCGCAAGGATGAAGACGATGGTGGCGCCGGCGAAGACACCTGGCAGCGAAAGCGGCAGATAGACCTGGAAGAAGGTCTTGACCGGATGGGCGCCCAGGCTTTTTGCCGCCTGGATCAGCCGCAGGTCGATGCCGCGCATCACAGCATAGAGCGGCATGATCATGAAGGGCAGCAGGATCTGGGTCATGCCGATGGTGACGCCCAGCTGGGTGCGGATCAGCTTGACCTTGTCAAACCCGAGCGCAAGCAGCGTCTTGTTGATGACACCGCTGTCTTGCAGCAAGATCACCCAGGCCAGCGTGCGCACCACGCCCGAAACCCAGAACGGCACCAGCACGCACATGATCAGAAAGAGCCGCAGGCGCGGGCCCACGACCGACATCGCATAGGCATAGGGATAGGCCACGATCACGCAAACCAGCGTGACCACGGCGGCGATTCGGAAGGTCCGGATCAGCACGGTCATGTTCACCGGCGTGTTGAAAAACCAGTAGTAATTGTCGAGAAACGCATCGCCTTCGGTAAAGCTGCGGCTGATCACGGTGCCAAGCGGCACCGCCATGACAAGGATCAGGATCGCCAGCGCAGGCAGTGTCAGCAGAGCAGGGTGCGACAGGAACTTTCGGGGCGAGAGGAAGCTGGTTTCTGGCTCTGACATGGATCCTCCGACGGGCTGCCGTGATGTCTCGGGGGGGGCGGCTGCCGCGTCAGCGCGCGGGGGCCGGAAGGGAGCTGCGGCGACCCTGGCAGGGGGCGCCGCAGCATGACCGCGCAGGCTCAGGCGCGCGGGGTTCGGTGAGGCTTAGTTGCCTGCGATGAATTCAGCCCATTTTTCGCTGAGAACATCATAGTTATCGACCCAGTATTGCACATTCTGATTATAGGCCATCGCCTGTTTTTCGGGCGTATTGGTCATGAAAGAAGCGGTCAGCTCATCGACCTGCGGCTTCGAGTCGATATTGATCGGCGAGTACGAGGTCTCTTCGGCCATTTTGCTTTGGGCGTCGGCGCCGAGATAGGCATTGATCAGAGCATGGGCGGCGTCGACATCCTTGACGCCGACCGGGATGGTGATCTGATCCTTCACGACAACCCAGTCCTGCCAGACCGGCTGATAATTCGCGCCATTTTCCAGCGCGGCCTTGCCCCGGCCGGACCAGACCATGACCATATCAACCTCTCCCGATTCCATCATCTGCGCGCTTTCCGCGCCGGTGGTCCACAAAACGAGGCTGTCGCGCATCGATCGCCATTTGTTCAGGCCACGGTCGATATCTGCCGGGAAAAGATCAGCTTTTGCCACGCCGTCATTCAAAAGCGCGAGCTCGATCATATAGCCTTCGGCATCGGAATAGCCGGGAATGCCACGGGTGCCGGGGAATTTCTCGGTATCAAAGAAATCCGCCCAGGAGGCCGGGCCGTTCTCGGGCCATTTGTCTTTGTTGTAGAGGAACATGATCGCATAGTTCATCGCGGGAACTGAGCACTCCCCGACCTGGCCTTCCGGCACTTTCGAAATGTCGAGCTTCGAGAAATCGAGCTTCTGGAACAGGGTGCCACAATGGACAAAGGGGGTGTAGTCGCCGGTATCGACCACATCCCACATCACATTGCCGGATTCGACCTGGGCCTGGATCTTGGCGTTTTCGGTGGGGCCGTCCGACAGGAGCGTGACCCCGGATTGCGCCACGAACTGTTCAAGGGCCGCGATCTGGCCGTCCTGGAAAGTGCCACCATATGACACGAAGGTCAGCGTCTTGCCGGCAAGCGAGCCTTCGGCGGTTTCGCCTGCGACGGGGGTATCAGCCTGCGCCTGGAGGGAAAGGCTAAGGCCGAGGATCAGCGACAGGCCGGTGAGGTTTTTCAGCTTCATTGCGGTTGCTCCCTGAGTGTAAGGTTCTGTTTCTTCAGTTTTTTACGTGGGTCCGGTCTTCGCCGGATCTTTCGCTGAGGCCAGCGCGGAACGTATCGAGATAGCCGGTGGTCGAGGTGGGCGGTGAGGTCACGAAGAGGACCGAGGCCGGCCCCTTGCCCGTATTTGCGACCCGGTGGGGGATCGAGCTCTGGAATTCGATGCTGTCGCCCTCGTCGAGCTGGTAGCTCTGCGGGCCGAGGTCGATCTGCACCTTGCCGGCCAGAACGAGGATCATTTCATGTGAATCGCCGTGGCTATAGGCCTCGTCGCCGGTCGAGCCGCCCGGCTCGAACTCGGAGACATAGGCCTCGAACTGCGTCAGGGGCCGGCGCGAGAGCAGCATCTTCCGATGCCCGCTCATCTCGGGCAGGGTGGGGCGGTCCTTGCGGCGCAAGACCGGGTTTTGTGCGCTGTCGGTGAAGGCGAAAAGCTCGGAGATCGAACAGCCGAAAGCATTGGCGATGCGGATCAGCGTTGAGGTGCTGGCACCGGTCAAGCCGCGTTCAAGCTGGCTGAGAAAACTGGCCGAAGTCCCGGTTGCATCGGCGAGCTGGCGAAGCGAGAGGCCGCTGGCCTTGCGCAACCGCCGCAGCCGCTCTGCCAGCAGCCGCTGCTGGTCCGAGGTTTCTGCCGTGATTGTATCGCTGAGCTGTGACACCAGAATCTCCGCCCAAATGCCCGGGCCGGGGCGTGGATTAGCGGTTCGGGGTGGTCCACTGCACAAGTGTTAAGTGATACTTTATTTGTGGGCAATGATTCTGAACGCGCGGTGAAAAGAACTCATCAGACCGGTGGGCCTGACATGTTGGCTGCAATGAAAAACGCCGCCTGTCGCAGGAACAGGCGGCGTTTGGAGGGGAGGGGCGATCAGCGGCAAAGATGCCCCAATCTGTTCCTGGGGTCTTCGCCAAACCTGCCCAGCCAGTTGTGGAACACCATCCCGAGATGTTTGGTAATCCTGACCTTTTGGGTAAAGCCACGGGCATCGGCACCGGCCGCGTCCTGACCGACCAGAGCGGCAATATCGGCTTTGATCGGGAGGCTCACGGTCAGCTCCGCTCAGCTTTCGTCATGGGGCGCCCTGGAGAAGGGCAGCGCTCCGGTAAGGAATAAGGGTCTTTAAGCGGGGGTCGGCGGTGCTATTTTCCGGCTACCCCGACTGTGACCACCCGGTTACGTCCCCATGTTTTGCCTGATAGAGCGCATGATCCGCCTGCTGCATCAGGGCATCCGGAGAGGTTGCGCCGTCAGGCCGCGCGACGGCCAGGCCGATGCTGGTGGTGACTGCAATCAGGATCGGCACGTCGCCAACCCGCACGGGTTGTTCGGAGACCACAGTCAGCAGGCGCTCGGCCACTGATTGCGCCTGCTCAAGCGTGACACCATTGATCATGACCACGAATTCCTCGCCACCCACCCGTGCAAACAGATCAGCCGGGCGCAGCATCCGGACAACCCGCCGCGCGGTCTCGCGCAGGACCTCGTCACCGGCTGCATGGCCCCAGGTGTCATTGACGGATTTAAAATGATCGAGATCTATCATCATCATCGCGGTGCTGCGATCCGCTGCGGCAAGCCGCCTCGAGGCCTGTTCGTGGAAGGCAGCCCGATTGGTCACGCCGGTCAGTGCATCATGACTGGCCAGATAGCGCAGCCGCTCGGTCAGTTCGTTACGGCTGCGCATCACGATGGCGAGGGTGATCGGCACCAGCGCAATCGCCGAGGCGCCAAGGCGGAACGAAGACAGCGCGGCCTTGTCGGGGAAGCCGTCGAGATAGGGAACCAACCCGCTGGCGATCACCCCAAGTGCCATGACCCCGAAGACCAGCGTCAGCACAGCGGTTGCAAAGACAGACCAGGTCAGTCCGCACCAGAGGAGCGCGAGGACAGGGAAGGCCACGGCACCGGGGCCACCGATCAACAGTGAGGCGATGAAAGTCAGCACGACCATCATGGCGGGAACAAGGTCGCTTCTGTCTATGAGATCAAGCCGGTACCAGTATTTCCTGATCTGCGCCAGGGGAGGAGCCGAGAGGATCACAGGGAGAAAGGCGATGAAGGTGACGAACTCACCCGCCGTCCAGTAGACAATCCCGCTGAGCGCATCGCCGCCCCAGTACTTTATGCCGGCGATCCCCCCAGCAGTCCTGAGGCAAATCCGCCTGCAAGCGAGGCCAGTACGATCCACAGCATTGAAACCGGCTGTCGCAACTCGCTGATCTCGGCAGGCAGGCGGGTCAGTATGGCATAGGCGGTCGAGATACTGATGATATTGGCGATATTGAGGATCAGAGCTTTTTCGAGACCCGCTCCGGTCAGCAGATCGCCGATCATGAACCCGGCGAAGCCCGCCAGCCAGCCGGGCGCCTGCGCCATGACCGGATTGCGCAGCATCAGTCCAAGCATGATCGCATTGGCCGGCCAGATACTGGCGAGAAAGCCGACCGGGCGACTGTAGATCCCGAAAAGGGTTGCCAGGAAGATTGTGGCAAACAGCACCCCGGCAGCCCGCCAGGCTTCAGGTACGGCCGCATCCCGGAGTTCCATATCTGCGTTCATCCGTAACCCCTTGCATTCCTCTGCCTGTCTGTCTGCCGGCCGGCTTTTGCCTGTCCCCGACTTCCGACCTCTGTTTTTGCAGATGTCCTGTCGGATCCAGGCCGCTTCCTGTTGTCAGACGGGGAGCATCCTCTGCACCACCAGACTGATCCGCGTCACAGAAGGACGGCTCGGGCCGATATCCCGACAATCTGCATATGCTTTCGAAAAAAAGTGTTAACGCGGATCAGGTCAGGCGATGAAATGTCACGGCCACAGCGACAGCCACGGGCGCTCCCGCCCGGAGGCTCCGTGCTTGCGTCGCCGGGGCCGCGTCACTAGTTTTGATCCGTGAGGGAAGGGAATCGTCTCCGGTGGGGCGGTCGGTCTTCAAAACCGGTTGGGGCAGCGAGACTGTCCCGGGTGGGTTCGACTCCCACTCCCCTCCGCCAATCGTTCAGTTTAAGTATTTTATTTTGCTTAGTTATTTCAGATTAGGCGAGCTTATTCCGGCGTTCATTCCCCCACTTGGCTACGGAACATTGCGGTATAAGCCGGAACGGCATCACTCGTTTGTGATCGCCGCGCCCCCAAAGACGTAGGAGCTAGGGCAGTGGGGAAGTCACCGCAGAACGCTGTAGACGTGGCTGGTGCTGCGGTTGAGATATCGTCCGAGCTCGCGGAAGCTCGCGCCGCCGTCCCGTAGTTCGGCCGTCTGCAAGCGCTCTTTCGCGGTGAGCAGGCGCCCGCGCCGGACAGCCCCAACTGATGCCCAGGGACCGGTGTCTGCTGCGATCACCCCGGGCGGGATGATCTGGACGGGGCAGCGCACCGGGACGCCATAGCGGGCGGCGACCTCGGCCTGGACCTTGTCGGAATAGCTCATGGGCTGGCCTCCACATTTTTGGCGCCGTGAAGCATGTCGATCCCGGCATTGAGCCGGATCAGCGCGGCCTCACACCCTGAGGACCAAGGCCTTCCGGTCGTCGTCGGGCTGGTGGCGGGTGGTCATTACGAGTAGCTGAACCAGATCGCGCACGCCGGTCAGTTCATCGAGAGCGTCGAGGGTTTTGCGCATTCGTCTCCCCCCACCAGCGCGCGGGCCTCGGCCCAGAACGGCGACGTATCGTAGTTCAGGCAAGTGAAATCGCCATGGCAGTGCGCGACCAGCGTCTTCGCCGTCATGTCCTGTGCGGTGGTGGGCGGGATCGCCGTTATAGCATCCTCAACCCGATCCCACTCCCGGAAGAAAAGCCGCTCGACTGCGTCGTCTTCGCCCTCGCCGGAAATCTCGTCGTGAACATATGCCCGAGCGGCATCATTTATGTCCACGTACCTGCGATGCAGGGCCATGATCGGCGTTTCGGACAGGTGCAGGGTGCAGGCGCCAACCGGGATCGTGCAGCCCAGCACCGCGGCAGGAGCGAGCGAAAGAATGTCGCGCCGCTTCATGCCTCACCCCTCCTGCGCCGCTCATTGATAACCGCGCTTCGGATGGTGCTGTGATCCCGGCCAAGAGCCATGCCGATCCTGGGATAGCTCATGCCGTGGCGGCGGGGGGTGAAGCAGACCAGGGCGCGCAGCCTGAAGTCCTTCTGCTTCCGACCAGGCCCGAAGATCACCGCAGGCTTCACTCCGGCCTCTTTCGCCACCTGGCGGGCAATCTCGCGCACAGTCACGCGCTCCATGCGGAGCGATGCTTTGTCACCCTCGGTTTTCATGCCGACACCCCCGTTTTGATCAGGCGCTGGGCGTGGCGCAGATAGCTGACGGCCTCGGGGGGGCGGATGCGGCGCGGTGATCGCGTCCAGCGCAAGGGCAACATCGTCGTGCAACTGGTCACGGCGAACGGGTGGCAGTTGGAACTGCCCCATATCGTGCTTGGTCATGGTTCTTCTCTCGGTTCAAGCCTGTCACAGCCTTCACCAGTGTCGGACTGGCGGCCGGGGGGTGACAGGTCGTCGAGAGACGACTGGATCGCTTTTATGGGTTTCCCCACTGGACAGCACGATCCACCCCGGCCATAATGGTCAGGTTGGAAACGTGCCGCTAAGCGCGTCCGGTACACCCCGCCAATGGTGTTTTCTCAGCCTCTCCCACGTCGCCAAACGTGGAAACGTCTCTCGCCAAAGAGACAAGGATGCGGCCTATCTCGATCAGGGCTGTCACACCCACTGGCCACATTGCATCCGAGCCAAACGAAAATCAAGCACAACCCTTCGGGTTTCGGCTTGCGTTTTGGTTGACGCCCGCGCCGGAGCTGACGCACTGTCTCCGCCATTGTGGAGGATCATATACGCGCAGCCATTTTCGGCGTTCTCATTTCAGCACTCCCCGCAGCAGCGGAAGAGATGAGCGGCGCAGACCGCATGAAGACCAAAGAGTGCCGTCATGCTTCTTTTGATCTAAGCGAGGCCAACCGAGACATCGAGAGGTGGGACAAAGGGGATCGTCAGTGGGCGTATGACCAGTGGGGCAGTATGGCCGAAAAGCTCGTGACCAATCGTCGCTTCATGGCGCAGGTCTAAGACGCCATGGTTGCTGACTGCATTATGGGCCGAGATCCGAACGGCGACTGAATACGCCATTCGTACCGACCCCTTGGCGGAGATCTCCGCTCTGGCCGACCGCCGAAACGAAAAGAGCCGCCCACTGCATCCGGGGCGGCTTGGCCGGCGTCGATAACCTCTTTGACTATGCTGAGGAAAGGCGCGAGGCGGCGGAGGCATGGGCGCGGTTCGTCGACGAGTTGGTCGAGGGTCGGTCCGGGAAATCCAGAAATGTAGTTCAGCTCAGGGGTTAAGAAATCCCAAAAGGTTTTGGATTTTCCCAGAGCAAGAAAGCTTGCTTAGGGCCAGGACCCACTGAGTATCACCTCGCGGCGAGATTGCAGTTCCGCGAGGAGACTGGCCGATGAGCAACCCTTTTTGGCTGATGGATGTTCTCCTTGAAAGTCGGCTTCATGCCTGGAGCGCGTGAGCGCTACTAAGCTGTTGCGCGAGTAGGCTCTTCGTCTGGGCAGTCTCTGGCAGGATCTGCGCCAGCAACAGGATCAGATCGAGGCCAATCTGCTCCTGTGCTACAAGCGTGTCGGTGAAGTGACGCGAGGCGTCCGAAATGCCAGCGAAGGTGCGGGCGATGTTTTCGAGATGCTTCTCGCGGCCCTGCCGCCGCTCCAGATCGGCCCGAAGCGCGCGGGCGGTGTCGCGACCAAAGAACCCTTCGGCACACTTGTTTCCGCACAGAGCAATGCTGCCATCCTCCAGCCCGACCGTGAAGCCGCGATTATGCCGCTGATGGGTGTCGCAGAAAGCGCAATGCACCTGATCCGCGACATTGTAGCTGTTCAGATAGGTGACGGGCTTCGTACCCTTTGCCACCACCGGCACAAGGCCATCCTGTCCGGCAGGATCGGCAATGAAGAGCTTGCCCGATTTCCGGCTGAAATCCCTGGCATCGAACCCGACATGAATGGTCACGGTCATGGGTCATCCCCTTCTCGTGTGAATGTGAGAGGCCGGGACGCGCACCTTGCGCACGGTGCCCAGCATTGAAAGCTCGCCCTCGGCCTCACGCAGCAAGGCGATAGCCCGCTTCGATAAGGGCACCCGATGGGGCCGCTTCATCTTCATCCGATCCGCAGGCACATTCCAGGCGCGCGTCTCGAAGTCAATCTCCTGCCATCGGGCGCCTCTGGCCTCAAGCGACCGGGCGCAGGTCAGGATCAGAAACTCCAGGCACAGCCGAGTTGAAAGCCCGGCCTTGGACTGGTGGACTGTTGCCAACAGTCCAGCGACTTCATTGTAGGGCAGGGCGCGCCGGCGCTGCCGGGGCTCACTCTGCTTCGGCAGGGCATCGGTCAAGCCAATTGCCGGATTGTCTTTGCGCCACCCCCTCGCGATGGCCGATTTCATCACCTTGCTGATCCTCTGGCGGATCCGTGGCGCAGTTTCGGCCTTGGCTACCCAGATCGGGCACAGGATCTCCAAGACGTCCGAACTGGTCACTTCGGAAACCTTCGTGCGCCCGATGCTCGGAAAGACCTAGGTTTCCAGTGTGCTGAGGAACTGATCGGAGTGCTTCTTGTTTTTCTAGCTGGGGGCAAGCATCTCGTGGATGCTACGGGCCTCATCTTCGAAGGTGACGATCTCCTGGCGGGCGCGCCGGTTCTGGAGCGGATTGCCGCCGGATCGCGCCAGCTTGCGATTTTCATACGCGGCAATTCTGGCCTCGGCGAGGGTGACGAAATCGACGCTGCTCATTCCGAGCTCGCATCGCTTGCCGTTGATGACTATCCTTTGGATCCAGAATTTGGCACCGGTCGGATCGACGCGAAGGAACAGGCCGTGTCCGTCGAAGTACTTTGCGGGCTTGGTGACGGTCTGGACGTGCTTGGCTGTGAGGCTTTTCGCAGGTCTTCGCAAAACAGATAACCTAACCTTTCATTCCGGCATTGCTTCCCCCACTTGGTGCGGGCTTGCCGTGAACGTTAGCGGAGCATCTTGGAATATGGCAAGGCGATTTAGCTCAATAAAACAAGGCGTAAAAGTCGCTGACGGAATATGACGGAAATGGCGGAGGCAGACGCTCCCCTCCGCCAGATATTTTGCGTAATATTTGATTTATATCAAAATAATTCTCGAATCTCTTGCATTTCAGACGTTTTTTCCCACGATTGAACAAGGCACAATCAAGACCTCAGTGGAACGTCTCGGCGTCATGGATGGCATCCATGACACTGCGCGACATCCCTGTGTTCAGAAGCCGGTCGCGGTTTCTGGTGAAGACGGCCAGTCCCAGACAGGGTGATCAGCCCCGAGGCCCAGGAAACGTCGAAACAGAGAAGTGCCGTGCATTTGCTCAAACAACTGCCGCCCGGATCCGATTGGGAACAGGGTCCGGAACAGGCAGGACGGGATCAGCCGCGCCTTCGCCATCGAAGGGCGGTGTAAGCGGCGTTGAAATCTTCATCAAGTCTGGTGAGAGCATCATTCGCCACGGCAGCTATCTTGCGCAGCAGGTGACGCGCAGGGACCTGATCCTCAAAATCAGCATATCTGAGAAGCGGCCGCACGCCTCGTCCATACCCCGCCTCTTCCCCCAAAAATCGACTTGCGAGGGTGAATCATGTTCCAGATGCTGCGGCGGGACCCGACTAAATCAGCACCCTGTCAGCGCGCGAAAGCCTGCTCAGGCCCGAAAGCGGATCGCCATGGAGGTGTCTTTTACGCCTGACGCCTGACGCCTGCCTCATGGTTCAGGGGGGCTCTCCTGATCTCCGCCTCGAAGGAGATCAGGAAACGCCGGCCCGTTGACCGGGGAAGCCCGCGTGCGGACCGGGCCCGGAGAGCGCATCCGTGCATGGGAGCAGGTAAACCCGCCTCAGCCGCCGCAATAGGATTCGGCCATGGCGCCGAACTGCTTGTAGCGGTCCCAGAATGCATCATCGGCCGGTCTTTGCGAGATCCAGACGGTATGGGCCAGATCTGGATCGCGGAAGAACTTTGCCGCCCGGCGCTGATCGCCACCCTTCAGGGTCATATCCGCGACCTGCTGGATGCAGCCGCAAAGGGCGCGGCTTGCGGATTCGCGACCTGAACGCATGCAGGCCGATTCAATCGGGCCAGCCAGCGTCATGGAGGCGGTGGAAAGAAGCACACCGGCGGCGAGCGCCAGGGAGATGATTGGTTTCATGATGTTCTGCCTCAAGTGCCGCGAGCAGGGTTTCCCTCCGCCCATCGGTCATTTTTCTGCCAGCGATATTGCCAAAAATCGCCTCTTTTTTCAATCCTCGCAGGAGGCCAGGCAGGCTTTTGCCAGGAAAAAAGACGTGATCGCGGAAACTACAAGCGCCAGGGGGCAGGAGGCGGGTCTGCCGCAAGATCGGCTGCCCCAGGGGGGCGGATCGAGGCCGGATCAGTCGGCGGGATCTTCGGACATGACACGCCAGCTTGAAATCGACCAGCTTGGCCTGGGCGAGACGGTGACGTCTGCAGCCTGGATGATTCGCGACTGATCGGCGATGCCGCAGCCAGGCAGACAGCTGGCATCCAGCCCCCAGATGTCAAAGGCGCGATGTACCGCATCGGTGAGGCGCAGCAGATCGGGCGAAGGCGCGAAGCTGGTGTCAATCCGGGCGGTGACCTCGTCAAGCCGCGCTTCAGGCAGTTCGATGGTGATCGCGCGGTCGCGCCAGCCGATCCCGGGCAGGACGCGGTTTTTACCGGCATCGGTCAGATAGGTGCCGTCCTGCAGCACAAAAAATGGTATTGGCGCGGTGACCCGGACCGAGGTGACCGTGCCGGGACGGCCACCGAGCCAGGCCTTTGCCTGCTCTGTGAGGCGTGCGACCTCGTCTTCCGCAACAGCCTCGGTCCGGGCTTCTGGCGCCTTTTCGGGCGGCAGGCCGACAGGATCGCGCAGCGCCACCAGTTCTGACGGCAGGTCGATATGGATCCGGCGCAGCCCGGTATCGGGCGGCAGCACCTTCTCGGCGCCAGGTTCGGCGAACCAGCGGCCCGGATCACTGGCGATGGCATCATGATTGATCAGATAGGAGTCGTAATTCTCGAAATGGCTGGTGATCAGCTCTGCGGGGGCCGAATGCGGCACGGAGTCCCGCAGGGCGCCCATGCCCCAGTTTTCCGGGCTGTCCGCCCCGGCAGGCCAGGTCCGGCACTGGATCGTCGGGCAGGAGAAGGTCCCCACTGCCGCGCCATCTTTCAATAACGTGCCGATTTCCGTAAGCGGGGCGCGGGCTGTTTCGCCAGCGATATCCGCGCCGGTGATATCGCCCGTGACATTGCCGCCGCCGGATGCGTCGAGATACCAGAGCGATGGCCGCAGCCCCGCAAGCGTTGCGCTGTCGGTGATCAGGCGCGGCCCGGCGCCGGTGACGAAATCCTCAAGGATGAGCGCGTATTGCCCGGAGGCGAGTTCGTCATCGCTGATCCCGCTCAGCAGCGCGACGGTCGCGGGCCCGGGCGCCATAGTCAGAAACAGAACCGCAAACCCGGGAAAGGCGTCGCGAATCTTCCACCAGGCATAAAGCCCCGCCACTGTCAGTCCGATCCCGCCCGCCGCGAGGCCCCGGAGCAGCGCTTTCTTACCAGGTTTCCGCATTCTGCCCGTCTTCTTACTTCACGGACGAAGGTAAACTATGAAAATCGCAGCTTCCAGTCTGCTTGCCCCTCTTCCCGGCTCTCACGGATCCCGCTATATCCCGCTGCCATGACCCAACTTGATCACATCCGCAATTTCTCCATCGTCGCCCATATCGACCACGGGAAATCCACGCTCGCCGACCGGCTTATCCAGATGACCGGCACGGTGGCCGAGCGTGACATGAAGGCGCAGATCCTCGACTCGATGGATATCGAGCGCGAGCGCGGCATCACGATCAAGGCGAACTCCGTCCGGATCGAATATCCGGCGAAGGATGGGAAAACCTATATCCTGAACCTGATCGACACCCCCGGCCATGTGGACTTCGCCTATGAGGTCTCGCGCTCGATGCGGGCGGTTGAGGGGTCGCTGCTGGTGGTGGACGCCTCGCAGGGCGTCGAAGCGCAGACGCTTGCGAATGTCTATCAGGCGCTGGATGCCGGGCATGAAATCGTGCCGGTCCTGAACAAGATCGACCTGCCCGCCGCCGACCCGGACCGGGTGAAGGCCAATATCGAAGACGTGATCGGGCTGGATGCGTCAGACGCGATTCCGATTTCGGCGAAATCGGGCCTTGGTATCCCGGATGTTCTGGAAGCGATTGTTCAGCGCCTGCCGGCGCCGAAAGGTGACCGCGATGCGCCCCTGAAGGCGATGCTGGTTGACAGCTGGTATGACAGCTATCTCGGCGTTGTCGTGATGATCCGCGTGATGGATGGTGTGATCAAAAAGGGCGAACGCATCCGGATGATGCAGACCAATGCGGTTTATCCGATTGACCGCCTCGCCGTGCTGACGCCGAAGATGAAAGATATTGCCGAGCTCGGGCCAGGTGAGATCGGCGTTTTCACGGCCTCCATCAAACAGGTACGCGACACCCGTGTCGGCGACACCGTCACCCATGAGAGGAAGGGCTGCGAGACGCCGCTGCCGGGCTTCAAACCCGCACAGCCGGTGGTGTTCTGCGGCCTCTTCCCGGTCGATGCCGCCGATTTCGAGGCGCTGCGCGATGCAATTGAAAAACTCGCGCTGAATGATGCGTCCTTCAGCTATGAGATGGAGACCTCGGCGGCCCTTGGCTTTGGCTTCCGCTGCGGCTTCCTTGGTCTTTTGCACCTTGAAGTGATCCGCGAGCGGCTGGAGCGTGAATTCGATCTCGATCTGATCACCACCGCGCCGAGCGTGGTGTTCAAGCTGCATATGAAAGACGGCGAGGTGCGCGATCTGCACAACCCCGCCGATATGCCCGACCTGACCTATATCGACCATATCGAAGAGCCGCGCATCAAGGCGACGATCATGGTGCCGGATGAATATCTCGGCGATATCCTTAAGCTTTGCCAGGACCGTCGCGGTATCCAGCTGAACCTGACCTATGCCGGGCCGCGCGCCATGGTCGAATATGACCTGCCGCTGGCAGAAGTGGTGTTCGACTTTTATGACCGGCTGAAATCGGTGACCAAGGGCTATGCCTCCTTTGACTATAGCCTGTCGGAATATCGCGAGGACAATCTCGTGAAAATGTCGATCATGGTGAATGAAGAACCGGTGGATGCGCTGGCGATGATGGTTCACCGTGACCGCGCCGAGGCGCGGGGCCGGGTGATGGTCGAAAAGCTGAAAGAGCTGATCCCGCGCCATATGTTCAAGATCCCGATCCAGGCGGCGATTGGCGCAAGGGTGATTGCGCGCGAAACCCTCTCGGCGATGCGCAAGGACGTGACCGCGAAATGCTATGGCGGCGACGCGACGCGCAAACGCAAGCTTCTGGACAAGCAGAAGGAAGGCAAAAAGAAGATGCGGCAGTTCGGCAAGGTCGAGATTCCGCAGACCGCCTTCATCCAGGCGCTCAAGATGGACAATTGACGGGCAGCTTGTCCGTTCAGAATCAAAAAGGCCGGCACTTGCGCCGGCCTTTTTGATTCTGGCCCGCCGAAACTGGCCAATGCTGCAACCGGTTTGTTCCGCTGCGCGCCAGTCCCTTGGCCCGGCCCTGAGCGCCTTGGCCCGGCCCTGGCATCTTTAACGGTGAAAAAGGGAGGGGAGGGCGGCGGTCCCGAGGGAGGAGGAGAGGGACCGCCGCAAGTTCCGGTGGCGCAAGGGAGGAGGAGAGCGCCGCCGAACCGATCGGACACCAGGCACAGGCCTGTGCCCTATTGGGAGGGCGCAGCGGCTCCGGGGAGGAGGAGAGGAGCCGCCGCGCTTTCCGGAGACCCCAGGGAGGAGGAGAGGGGCTCCGAACTCGTCTGGCCCGGGCGTCACAAGGACGAGGGGCCACTATTTTGCGCAGCGGCTCCAGGGAGGAGGAGGGGAGCCGCTGCTGTTTCCGGAGGCCCCAAGGGAGGAGGAGAGGGGCTCCGAACTCGTCTGGCCCGGCGCATAAGCGCGCTGCAGGCCGGTATCTGATGCGGCGACCCCAGGGAGGAGGAGGGGGCCGCCGCTGGTTCGAAGGCCCGAGGGAGGAGGAGTGGGCCACCGAATGGAGCGGGCATTGCTGCCCTTTAAAAGCTGGCGCCACCTGGGAGGAGGGCGGCGGCGCCATTTTCACGCCG
Source organism: Gemmobacter sp. 24YEA27 (assembly GCF_030052995.1). Lineage (NCBI taxonomy): Bacteria > Pseudomonadati > Pseudomonadota > Alphaproteobacteria > Rhodobacterales > Paracoccaceae > Gemmobacter > Gemmobacter sp. 24YEA27. The sequence continues at coordinate 1,766,518 of NZ_JASJPW010000001.1, forward strand.
GATCAAGGGAGGAGGAGGGGATCCGGAGCGGGAAACTTATTTGCCGTAAGCGGCTTCGCGGGCAACTTCGGTGATCATGGCGCGGGACAGGCCCAGATCCGACAGATCACGATCCGAGAGCGAACGAAGCTCTTCAAGGGTCCGCGAGTAGAGTTTACGACGTGCGATTGCGTTGCGCAGGGCCTCGACAACATCGCCGAAGAGAGAGGGCCGGGCCAAAGCGGCGCGGGAGGTGTTCACATATGCCATTTCATCAAGCCTTTGCGTCAGGATCGGCGGTGGTCTTGCCAGGTTTGGCGGATCTTCGTGCCGGTCTGTTGCTTTCCGTTGTCGCTAACATGCGGGTTTTTCTGCGTTTGCACAATAGACGGCCCGGCAATGCTGCCATGCAGCAATCGCATGGCTGTTTTCGGGGCTATGTCATTGATATGAACAGATATGGTTAAAGATCAGGCAGTCTGCGAACAGATATTTCTCCGCCCCTTGCCCTTTTCGCAAAAACTGCCGAGTCTCAGCCAGCGATTTGTCCGGAGAGAGCGATGACAGCCACGCGTGAAGCGGTAACGGAGATTCTGGCGGGGATTGCCCTGCCAGGGGGCGGCACCCTGGTGTCGCGCGATTTGATTCGCGCGCTCTCGGTAGATGGTGGCGTGGTGCGCTTCGTCATCGAGGCGGAAAGCGCAGACCAGGCGCGGGCGCTCGCGCCGGTCCAGGCGGCGGCTGAGGCGGCGCTGAAGGCGCTGCCGGGGATCACCTCGGTCCAGGTGGTGATGACGGCGCATGGCCCGGCGGCGAAAGCGGCCCCGAAACCTGCGGGGCCGGTGGTGCGCAGCTCGGGCGCGGCGGGCGAGCCGCCCAGTCTGAAGATCGGCGGTCATCCGACGCCGCAGCAGGGCGGGCCGCAAAAGCTCTCGGGGATCGACCGTATTATCGCGATCGGCTCGGGCAAGGGCGGCGTCGGCAAGTCGACGGTCAGCTCGAACCTTGCGGTGGCACTGGCGAAACAGGGGCGGCGCGTGGGCCTGCTGGACGCAGATATATACGGGCCGAGCCAGGCGCGGATGATGGGGGTCTCGAAACGCCCGTCTTCCGTCGATGGCAAGATCATCGAGCCGGTGGTCGCGCATGGCGTGACCATGATGTCGATGGGGCTTTTGCTGAAAGAGGGCGAGGCGGTGGTCTGGCGCGGCCCGATGCTGATGGGGGCGATCCAGCAGCTTTTGTCCCAGGTGGCCTGGGGCGAGCTGGATATCCTTCTGATCGACCTGCCGCCCGGCACGGGTGACGTGCAGCTGTCGTTGTCGCAGCGCGTGCAGCTGACCGGCGCGCTGGTGGTCTCGACGCCGCAGGATGTGGCGCTGATCGACGCTCTGAAGGCCATCGATATGTTCAACAAGCTGAAAACGCCGATCCTTGGCCTGATCGAGAACATGTCCTCTTATATCTGCCCCAATTGCGGCCATGAGGCGCATATCTTTGGCCATGGCGGCGTCCCTGCCGAAGCGCAGCGCCTGAACATCCCCTTCCTCGGCGAGCTGCCACTGGCGCTGGATGTGCGGGTGGCGGGCGATGCCGGCGCGCCGATTGCCACCGGCGATGGTCCGCTGGCCGAGGCCTATGACCGTCTCGCGCGGCGCCTGATCGACGGCAATATGGCCTGACGGCCCCTGTCACCGGCAGGCGCCCCCTGCGCCGCGCCGATCCCTGAGCCCTGAAAACCCCGCCACCCATCCCCGGTGGCGGGGTTTTGCTTCACTGGCCCCCTCTGATCGCCGCCGGGGCGCGCAGGCGGCTCAGGGATGGGATGGGATGGAACTGCGGGTCTCCGAATCAATCGACATGGAATTTCATGGAACTGAAGAGATGATTTCACCTCAGACGGGTGAATCTCCGGGATTGAGAGGGGTGCTGCGTGTATGTGATCGGCAATGATGCGCTGCCTTTTGCGGAGGTTGCGCCCTGATCCTGAAAAAACTTCGACCCTCCGGGATTACATGGGTTTGGCTGGTTTCTCCAATATATCGACAGTAACGCAAACGAGAGCCATAGATATAGTGTCGTGATGAGGCGTGAGGGCCACAATATCCTGTTTTCCCATCCCATCCCGGACAAGATATTGCCATCATGGTCCAACATTTCCCTTGTCAGACCATGAAATCCCAGGCATGTTGAGGGCACGGAAGATGAGACGGGCAAACAAAGACGTCAGGGGCGGACGAAGACCCCGAACAAAGGCGAAAAAAGGCAGCTCATACAGGCAAACCCTTTCATCGGACGACAGAGATCCGGCGCGCGAGCGAGCAGACATCTCCCCCAGGTGGCGCGCGTAGCTGGACGCCCAGCGATGGGACAGAGGCGGATCGGACAGTGGCAGCAGTCCGATCCGCCCATTTCATTTCTGGACCATGAGATTTCGGCCGACGGGCCAGAAGACCACCGCCGCAAGGCGCATTTCATCGGGCCGCAAGGCTCAGGGACAAACGCGAAAACTGACGCAACAAGGGCCGGCACAAAGCAATGGCTGAGGCATTCAGAGGCGAGTTCTACCAGAAGGTAGATGCAAAGGCGCGGGTTTCGATCCCGGCGCCTTTTCGCCGTATTCTGGAAGCCGGCGATGCCGGGGCAGGGACCTCGCGCCCGCGTGTTGTGATGGTCTATGGTGGCCGCGCCGGCCAGGCCTATGTCGAATGCTATTCCGTCGGGCAGATGGCCGTGATGGAAGACAAGATCCGCAGGCTCGCCCCCGGTACGCCGCAGCGCAAGGCGCTTGAGCGCAACTACATCACCCTCTCGCAGACCGTTGAAATCGATGATGATGGCCGTCTCGTGCTGCCGCAGAAGGTGCGCGAGCGGATCGGCCTGACCGATGCCGGCGAGGCCTGTTTTGCGGGCGCGCTGGACACGTTCCAGATCTGGCTGCGCGATACCTATGATACGGAAATGGCGGCACAGGAAGAGATCGATCTCGACCTGCCCGATGGCGCGGATCTCCTCTCGCTCCTGCCGCATGACGGAGTGTAAGCGATGGCAGGAAGCGCACCGCATATCCCGGTGCTCCTCAGGCCCTTGCTTGCGGCGTCAGCCCCGGTCGAAGGCTTCTGGATTGATGGCACGTTCGGGCAGGGGGCTATGCAAAGGGCCTGATCGGCGCGGGAGCGTCGCGGGTGCTGGGCATCGACCGCGATCCGCTGGCGCATCAGATGGCGGCGTCCTGGCTGCCGGAGTTCGGCGGGCGCATCGCGCTGGCGCAGGGCACGTTTTCAGATCTGGATACTCTGGCCGGTGAGGCGGCGGATGGGGTCGTCCTTGATATCGGCGTGTCGTCGATGCAGATTGACGAGGCAGAGCGCGGGTTTTCCTTTCAGAAAGACGGCCCGCTTGACATGCGGATGAGCCAGGACGGGCCATCGGCTGCCGATCTGGTGAATACCGCAGGCGAGGAATATCTCGCGGATATTCTTTATAATTACGGTGAAGAACGTGCCTCGCGCCGCATCGCGCGCGCGATTGTGGCCGCGCGTGAGACCAGCCCTTTCACCACCACATTGCAATTGGCCGAGGTGGTGGCGAAACAGTTGCCGCGCCCCAAATTCGGCGAAAGCCATCCGGCGACCCGCAGTTTCCAGGCGATCCGCATCGCGGTGAATGCCGAATTCGACCAGCTGGCCGAAGGCCTGGCGGCGGCAGAGCGCATCCTGAAACCCGGCGGGCGGCTGGCGGTGGTGACCTTCCACAGCCTCGAAGACCGCATCGTCAAGCGGTTCTTCCAGCAGGCCTCCGGCGCCGAACCCGCTGCCAACCGCTATGCGCCGGCGCGGGATGCTGTCACCCCGCGCTTTCGGCTTGCGTCGAAGAAGGCCATCGGCCCCGATGACGAAGAACTTGCCGCCAATCCGCGCGCGCGGTCTGCGAAGCTTCGCATCGGCATTCGCACGGATGCGCCGGCCCTGGCCGCCGATCCGGCGGCGCTCGGGCTTCCCCGGTTTCATGTGACCCGTAACTCGCAAAAAGGACGGTCCTGACATGCGCCCCGTGCTTTACGTTTTTACCTTCCTGTCTGTGATCGCCCTTGGCTTCTGGGCGTATCGCGAAAACTACGCCACCCAGGAAGTGCTGCGTGAGGTCCGGGGGCTGCAGCGCCAGATTGCCAGCCTGCGCGAGGGTCTGTCGGTGCAAAAGGCGGAATGGGCCTGGCTGAACCGGCCCGACCGGTTGCGGGATCTGGTTTCGCTGAATTTCGAACGCGTGCCGCTGATGCCGATGGAACCGGGTCAGTTCGGCTCCACGGCAAGCGTCGCCTATCCGGTGCCCGAGATCCCCGCGATCGAACTGCCCGACGGCGTCGGCGCGATCCGGATCACCTCGGCCACAGCAGAAGAGGGGCTCTGATCCATGCGCACACCCCTCCGCCCGCTTGCCCGTATCCTTGAGGCGCGCCAGAACGGTGAAAACCCCGATCTGATCGAGCGCGAGAATCTCGAACGCCGCCATGAGGTGATCCGCGACAAAAGCCAGCCGCGCGCGTCGGCCCGGCTGGGTCTGCTCGCTCTGGCCTTCGGCTGCGCCTATCTGACCATCGGGGTCCGGATGGGCCATCTTGCGGCCTCTGAGCCGGTCGAGCCGGTGGCGTCGGCGCCGGGGGCCGAGATTGTCGCGCAACGCGCCGATATCACGGACAGAAATGGGCGCATCCTTGCGACCAATATGACCACTTCGGCGCTTTACGCGCATCCGAAAGACATGGTCGATCCCAAAGGCTCGGCGCGCAAACTGGCCGAGATCTTTCCCGATCTGAAGGCCGAAGACCTGGAACGCCGTTTCACCGACGGGCGCCGGTTTCTCTGGGTGAGGAAGGTTCTCAGCCCCGAACAGATGCAGGCGGTGCATGAGATCGGCGATCCGGGGCTTTTGTTTGGCCCGCGGGAGATGCGGCTTTACCCGAACGGCACGCTCGCGGCGCATGTGCTGGGCGGCTATTCCTTTGGCGCAGAAGGCGTGCATTCCGCCGAAGTGATCGGTACCGCCGGGATCGAAAAGGCAATGGATGCGCGACTGCGCGATCCCGCCCAGGCCGGTCAGCCGCTGGAGCTGTCGCTTGACCTTACCGTGCAGGCCACGGTCGAAGAGGTGCTTTCCGCCGGGATTTCGATGCTGAATGCGCGCGGCGGCGCCGCGATTGTGATGGATGTGCGCACGGGTGAGATCCTCGCGCTGGCCTCGGCGCCGACATTCGACCCCAATGACCGCCCGGTGCCGCTGGTGGGCAAGGATGACGAACCCTCGGACAGCCCGCTCTTCAACCGCGCGGTGCAGGGGGTGTATGAGCTGGGGTCTGCCTTTAAGATCTTTGCCGCCGCTCAGGCGATGGAGCTGGGCCTTGTGACGCCCGACACCCTGGTCGATGCCAATGCGCCGATGACCTGGGGCAAGCACCGGATCAAGGAATTCGAGGGCAAGAATTACGGCCCGATGCTCTCGGTGCGCAAGGTGATCGAGAAATCGTCAAACGTCGGCACCGCCCATATCGCACTTATGATCGGGCCGCAGCGCCAGCAGGCCTTTCTGAAATCGCTTGGCTTCTTCGACCCGACGCCGCTCGAGCTGATCGAGGCCCCGGGCGCGAAGCCGCTGATCCCGAGGCGCTGGCCCGAGATCGTGACCATCACCACCTCTTACGGCCATGGCATGTCGGCAAGCCCGATGCATCTTGCGGCCGCCTATGCGTCGATCGCGAATGGGGGTCTTTATGTCAAGCCGACGCTCCTGAAACAGAAGGGCCCCGCCTCGGGCATCCGTGTGATGAGCGAGAAGGTCGCGAAGGAATCGGTTTCGATGCTGCGCTCGGTGGTGACCCATGGCACGGCCAGCCTTGGCGAGGTCAAAGGCTATGAGGTCGCGGGCAAGACCGGCACCGCCGACAAGCCCAAGAAATCCGGGGGCTATTACAAGGACAAGGTCATCAACACTTTCGCCTCGACCTTCCCGGCGTCAAACCCGCGCTATGTGGTGATTGTGACGCTGGATGAACCCGCTGATACGTCGGGGCCACGGCCGCTGCGCACTGCCGGCTGGACCTCTGTGCCGGTCACCGCCGAGATGATCCGCCGCATCGCGCCGCTGCTTGACGTGAGGCCGATAGTTGAACCCATCACCGGAGCTGCGCTAACAGCAGCGGCAAACTGAACGGGTGCCAGAGCTGCGGCTGCAAGCGGCAGCGAACTGAACGGGTGAAATATGGCGGGTGAAAAGCGGCTCTCGGGGCTGGGGCTGAAGGCAAGGCAAAGCAGGGATCCGGTCCTGACCGGGATCACGGCTGACAGCCGGGCGGTCAGGCCTGGCTTCCTCTTTGCGGCGCTGCCAGGCAGCCTGCGCCACGGCGCCGACTTCATCGCGACTGCGCTGGAAAAGGGGGCGACCGCGATCCTCACCGATCCGATGGGCGCGCTGATCGGGACCGAAGCGATTGGCCTGACTGACGTGGCGCTGGTCGTGGTGGACGAGCCCCGCGAGGCTCTTGCCCGTGCCGCCGCGCTCTGGTCGGGGGCGCAGCCTGCGGTCATGGCGGCGGTCACCGGCACCAACGGGAAGACCTCTGTGTCGACCTTCACCCGTCAGATCTGGCAGGCGCTTGGACATGCCGCGATCAATATCGGCACGACCGGGTCGAAGGCGACTGGCAGGCGCCATCCGCCCATACAACCCCCGACCCGGTGACCCTGCATGCCATGCTCGCAGATGCGGCGGGTGACGGCATCACCCATGCCGTGATGGAGGCCTCCTCGCATGGGCTCGACCAGCGCCGCCTCGAAGGCGTGCGGCTGAAAGCGGCGGGCTTCACCAATCTGACCCAGGACCATCTCGACTATCACCACACGATGGAGGCCTATTTTACCGCGAAAGCCGGTCTCTTCACCCGGCTTCTTCCCGATGATGCGGTGGCGGTGATCAATCTCGACGGTGCTTATGGCCCGGAAATGGCCGAGCTTGCCGAAGCGCGCGGCCTGCCGGTGCTGCGCGTCGGGCGGGGCGAAACCGGCCCGCTCCCCGATCTGCAGATAAAAGCGATCCGCCCCGATGCCACGGGCCAGGAATTGCGGCTTTTGTGGCAGGGCAAACCCTTCCAGGCGCGGCTGAGCCTGACCGGCTCCTTCCAGGCGGAAAATGTTGCGCTCGCGGCGGGCCTTGTGATCGCCTGCGGCGAGAAACCGGATCGTGTGATGGAGGCTCTGCCCGGCCTCAAAGGCGTGCGCGGCCGGATGGAACTGGCCGCGACCCGCAGAAATGGCGCGCCGGTCTATGTCGATTACGCCCATACGCCCGATGCCATCGCCACCGCGCTGCAAGGCCTGCGCCCGCATGTCATGGGCCGGCTGATCGTGGTCTTCGGCGCCGGCGGCGACCGCGACCGCACGAAACGCCCGCTGATGGGCGCGGCCGCACAGGCCAATGCCGATATCCTCTTCGTGACCGACGACAATCCGCGTTCTGAAGAGCCCGCCGCCATCCGCGCCGAGATCATGGCCGCCTGCCCCGAGGCCAATGAGGTCGGCGACCGCGCCGAGGCGATCCTGCGCGCCGTCGACGCGCTCCTCCCCGGCGACGCCCTGCTGATTGCGGGCAAAGGCCATGAAACCGGCCAGATCATCAAAGGCGAAGTCTATCCTTTCGACGATGTCGAACAGGCCTCGGTCGCCACCGCCGCGCTGGACGGGCTGATCTGATGCGCGACATTGCCCATTTCATCTGTCTGAAAATATCCCCGGGGGCGGCTCCGCAGGAGCCGGGGGGCAGGCAGCCCCCCGCCGCGCTCAGCCACAGGACGCAAACCGATGACCCCGCTCTGGACCTCTTCTGACGCTGTCGCTGCAACCGGCGGCCGCACGACGGGCGCCTGGACGGCGACCGGTGTCTCGATCGACACTCGCACGCTGCAACCGGGCGATCTCTTTGTGGCACTTGCCGCAGCGCGGGACGGCCATGATTTCGTGGCTCAGGCACTGGAAAAAGGCGCGAGCGCCGCACTCGTCTCCCATATCCCCGAGGGGGGCAGCCCGGACGCTCCCCTGCTGGTCGTCGCGGATGTCCTTCAGGGCCTCGAAGCCCTCGGGCGCGCCGCCCGCGCCCGCACGAAAGCCCGGGTGATCGGTGTCACCGGCTCGGTCGGCAAGACCTCGACCAAGGAAATGCTGCGCGCCATGCTTTCAGGCCAGGGCGTGACCCATGCGGCCGAGGCCAGCTATAACAACCACTGGGGCGTGCCGCTGACCCTCGCCCGGATGCCGGCCGACAGCGATTTCGCCGTGATCGAGATTGGCATGTCGAACCCCGGCGAGATCGCGCCGCTTGCGCGCCTTGCCCGCCCGCATGTCGCGCTGATCACCACTGTCGCCCCGGCCCATATGGCCTCCTTCGGCTCTCTCGATGGGATCGCCCGCGAAAAAGGCACGATTTTCCAGGGGCTGGAGCCGGGCGGCACCGCCGTGATCAATATGGATCTCGACAGCACGCCGGTCCTCACCGCGCTGGCCGAAGCCGCCGGCGCGCAGATCCTTGGCTTTGGCCGTGCCAGGGCCGCCGGCTGGCATCTCGACGAGGTCCGGCCGGGCGATGAGATCACCGTGGTCCGCGCCAGCCATGACGGGCAGATGAGCCTTTTCCGCATAGCGTCGCCCGGTGCGCATTTCGCGATGAACGCGCTTGGTGCGCTGGCCTCGGTCGCAGCGCTTGGCGCCGATCCGGTGCTGGCCGCGCATGATCTCGGGCGCTGGCAGCCCCCCTCGGGGCGCGGCACCCGAGAGCGGATCGAGCTGGACGTGGTGGAAGAGACCTTCTTCGATCTGATCGATGACAGTTTCAACGCGAACCCTGCTTCGCTGGCCGCCAGCCTCGATATGCTGATCCGGACGAAACCGATTGACGGGATCGGCGCGCTTGGCGCCGGCCGACGCATCGCCATTCTCGGCGATATGCTGGAGCTTGGCCCCCAGGAATTACAGCTCCATGCCGCGGTTGCGGATCACCCGGGGCTGAAGGCCGTGACGCTGATCCACTGCGTCGGGCCGCGCATGCGGGAACTTCACCGCGCGCTTCCTCTTGCACAGCGCGGCGAATGGGTGGAAACGGCAGCCGAACTTGCGGGCCGAGCCCGCGCGCTGATGGATCCGGGCGATATCCTCCTCGTCAAAGGCTCCAAAGGATCAAAAGTCAGTCTTGTGGCCGAAGCCCTGCGTCGTCTGGGCACTGCCCGCATGAAAACCGAAGGAACCGAGTGAATGCTTTTCTGGCTGACCGAACTCTCTGACGGGGGCGATTTCTTCAACCTGTTCCGGTATATCACCTTCCGGGCAGGGATGGCTTTCGGCACCGCGCTGATCTTCGGTTTCATCTTCGGGCGTCCGCTGATCAACCTCTTGCGTCGCAAGCAGGGGAAGGGGCAGCCGATCCGCGATGACGGGCCGCAGAGCCATTTCGCGAAAGCCGGCACGCCGACAATGGGGGGGCTCCTGATCCTTTCGGCCCTGACGATTTCGACGCTCCTTTGGGCGCGGCTTGATAATCCTTATGTCTGGATCGTGCTGCTGGTCACGCTGGCCTTCGGGCTGATCGGTTTCGCGGATGACTATGCCAAGGTCACCAAACAGAATACCAAGGGCGTGTCGTCACGCATCCGGTTTATCCTGGGCCTCGTGATCGCGGGCCTTGCGGCCTGGGCGGCGGCGCGGTTCCACCCCGAAGGGCTGACCAATCAGCTGGCCATGCCCTTTTTCAAGGATGCGCTGATCAATCTGGGCATCTTCTTCGTACCTTTCGGCATGATCGTGATCGTCGGCGCCGCCAATGCGGTCAACCTGACCGACGGTCTGGACGGTCTGGCAATCATGCCGGTGATGATCGCGGCCGGCACGATCGGCGTCATCGCCTATGTGGTCGGCACCTCGACCATGGCGAATTACCTCGGTGTCCATGCCGTGCCGGGCACGGCGGAACTGGTGATCTTCGCCTCGGCGCTGATCGGCGGCGGGCTTGGCTTCCTGTGGTATAATGCGCCGCCCGCGGCGGTGTTCATGGGCGATACCGGCTCGCTCGCGCTTGGCGGCGCGCTTGGCGCAATGGCGGTCTGCACCAAACACGAGATCGTGCTGGCCATCGTCGGCGGCCTGTTCGTTGTCGAAGCGCTGAGCGTGATCATCCAGGTGCTTTATTACAAGCGCACCAGAAAGCGGATCTTCCTGATGGCGCCGATCCACCACCATTTCGAGAAAAAGGGCTGGGCCGAGCCCCAGATCGTGATCCGCTTCTGGATCATCTCGCTGATCCTCGCGATGATCGGGCTGGCGACGCTGAAAGTACGCTGAGGACTGGCCGCGCCCCTCGCCACAGGTCAGGGCGAAGTTTCGTCCCTGACATCCTCCTCAGTCACGCGCCCCTTCTGGCCGCCATGAACGCGCTCAGGGAAATCTCTCCCGGGTCCCGAAATCCGGTAAGCATCGCCGCTTTCCCTGACGGTGAAGCAGCGGCTCTTTTGCCGCCCCGGGGCCGTCTTGTCCGGACCCGGGGGGCTGCATCCCTGCAAAAGCGGGATCAGTTTGCGCCGAGGCAATCGACGGTGGCGATCACGGCATCGCGGGTTCCCGCGAGGTCAAGCAGCGCCACCTCACCCTCGGAATTTGACAGGCTCAGCGTGTTTTTCAGCGCGAGATCCGTAAGGAATTCTTCATTCTCGATCAGCACGATGATGCCGCCGATCTCATGGTCACTCACGCCATGGCCATCGGCCTCCCATTCCTGGCCATCCAGGTCGATGGTCATCGGATAGACCTTGCCATCCGTAATATCGGTCCAGTCATTGTTGAACACCGCCATGAAGGCTGCTTCTTCTTTGAGATCAAAGCCGACCTGAACGACCGATCCGTCCTCGAACGCGGAGGTCATATAGCAGCCGCCGCCCATATTCGCGTCGCGGTAGATCTCCCAGCCGCCTGCCTCGCCAACGACTTCTGCGGCCTGGCCCGGAGCGATGGACACCATCAGCGCGATGCCGGCAAGCGTAATATTTCTGAACATTATTTATCTCCCCTATGGTCGGAAAGATGCCTGACATCGGCGTTCGGATCATGCAAGGGTTGAATTCCCTGTCGCCCGGTATCGCTCTGGTCCCTTTCAGAGGCGCGGTGAGATGACCAGACCGTGCCTGATCCTGACGGGAGGGCGGCAGCTCTCCGGCCGGATGACGACGCAGAGCGATCTCAGCGATCCAGCGCGCCTTTGCCGGCAAGGATCTTCGGCCGAAATTTCTCGATCCGTGCGATCCTCGTGGCCGATGTCTTTGCGCCGCTGAGGTTGAAGGCGTAGCTCTTTTGCCGCCCCGGGGTCAGCGCGTGGAAGGCCACGGCCAGGTCCGGATCGGCGTCCAGCGCCTCGATAAGTTCGTCCGGCAATGCGATCTCGCTGACCTCGCGGGGCGGGCGCAGACCGGCTTTTGCATAATCCATCGCCTCGCGCAGATATGTGCTGATCACCGGCTCCAGCGCGGTCACCCGGGAATTCTCGGTGAAGCGGATCATATCGGGGTGTTTCGTATTCGGGCCCTGGCGTTCAAGCACGCCATCGGGGTCTTTCAACAGCGCGGCGTTGAAGAAGCTCAGCCGGAAATCGCCCCTGAGCGCGCCGATGATCGCGATATTGCGGTCGGCATGGACATAACAGGGATGGCCCCATTTCACGACTTCCGCCAGCCCGGCAGCCCGGCAGATCCGCCGCAGCTCTGCCAGCCCCGCCGCCCAGAGGCGGGTTGAACAGTCCGGTGTCGAAAATCGCGGGCAGCGCCCGCAGCCATGGGTGAAATAATCCTCGATCTCAGAGATCATCATCGGGCTTGCCTCCTGCGGCTGGCGCGGCCAGCCTGACAGATCCGGCCCCGCAATGCAAAAAGGGCGGCAAAACTGCCGCCCCTTCCGCTTCTGTTCCCGCCGGGGGACGGAGCTCAGAATTTCATCACATAGGAGACGCTGGCGACCAGCGGATCGATCTCTGCCTTGCCGATTTTCGTGCCATTCAGCTGCACATCGCTGTCGATATCGATATAGCGGATATCGGCGCGCAAAGCCGCCTTGTCGCTGATCGCGTAATCCACACCAAGGGTTGCGGCGAGGCCGAAGCTCTCTTTGATCTTCAGCATGCCGAGCGAGGATTTCTCTTCAAAGAATTTGGTATAATTCACCCCGAGCCCGACAAAGGGCGTGAATTTGCTGGTGGTCGGGATATGCCAGTTGACGCTGAGGGTCGGTGGCAGCTGCTTTGTCGAGCCGATCTCGCCCAGCCCGGCCAGGCTGATATCATGTTTGAAAGGTGCTGCGGCCAGCAGTTCGATCCCGATATTGTCGCGGATGAAATATTCCAGCGTCAGGATCGGGCGGGTGTTCTTGCCGATGCTCGACTCCATCCCGGCCAGAGCGCCGTTATTGTCCTTTGGCGCGACGGTTCCGATCCCGAAGCCGAGGGTGAGGGTGCCGGCCTCCTGCGCCAGGGCAGGGGCGGCGGTGACGAGCGCGGCGAGAAGCGCGGCGGAGAGATGTTTCATACCCGTTACTTTCTGTTTTCAACACCCGCAGGCATAATGCGCAGCAGGGACGGGGCATTGACGCAGGTCAAAACGGCGGCTTCCGGGGCTGCGACAGATTGGCTCATCCGGTGGCCATCTTGCGCCTGCCGGGCCGCTGGCGCATTGTCGGAGGCGGAAAATGACCCCCTCCGGGGACAGGGGCGGGGCAGAAATGGCAGGCGGCAGAGATGATTGCGGTACGTGGCTATCAGGGGCAGAAGGTTGCGGTTCTGGGGCTGGGGCGGTCTGGCCTTGCCACGGCCCGGGCCCTGATCGCGGGTGGCGCCGAGGCGCTCTTATGGGATGACAGCCCCGAATCGCGCGGGCTTGCCGAGGCCGAGGGTTTTGCCCTCACCGATCTGACCCGCAATATGGCGCTGGAAGGCGTGGCCTGTCTTGTAACCTCGCCGGGGATCCCGCATCTCTACCCGCATCCCAACCCGATCATCGCCCGCGCGCTCGAACTCGGGGTGCCGGTCGACAATGATATCGGTCTGTTTTTCCAGTCCTGGGGCGGCGACGAATGGGATGAATTCGATCAGGTGCCGAAGGTTGTCTGCGTCACCGGCTCGAACGGGAAATCTACCACCACGGCGCTGATCCACCATATTCTCGAAGTCGCGGGCCGCCCGACCCAGATGGCCGGCAATATCGGCAAGGGCGTGTTGTCGATCGACCCGCCGCGTGATGGCGAGGTGCTGGTGCTGGAACTTTCGTCCTACCAGACCGATCTGGCCCGCGCGCTGACGCCGGATGTGGCGGTCTTCACCAATCTCTCGCCCGATCATCTGGACCGCCATGGCGGCATGGGGGGCTATTTCGCGGCCAAGCGCCGGCTTTTTGCTGAAGGCGGGCCGGATCGCGCGGTGATCGGCGTCGATGAGGTTGAGGGGCAGTACCTCGCCGGGCAGATGGCGCAGGGGCCGGGCGATGACCGGGTGATCCGGATCTCCTCGGGGCAAAAGCTTGAGGGTTTCGCCTGGTCGGTTTTCGCGCGCAAAGGCTTTCTGGCGGAATGGCGGCGCGGGCGGCAGATGGCATCCGTGGATCTGCGCGGCATTTCCGGCCTGCCGGGCGCGCATAACCACCAGAATGCCTGTGCGGCCTGGGCGGTGGCGCGGACCCTGGGTCTTGCGCCAAAAATGATCGAGGGGGCTTTGCACTCTTTCGCGGGCCTTCCCCATCGCAGCCAGCTGGTGGGCGAGCGGGCAGGCGTGAAATTCATCAACGATTCCAAGGCCACCAATGTCGACAGCGCCGCGATGGCGCTGCGCGCTTTCCCGAAAATCCGCTGGATCGCGGGCGGGATGGGCAAGGATGGCGGTATTGCGAGCCTCGCGCCGGATCTTGCTCCGGTGGTGAAGGCCTATCTGATCGGCCATTCCGCCCGCGATTTCGCGCTGCAGATCGGCCAGACCCCGCATGAGATCTGCGAGACGATGGAGCGCGCGGTGACCCGTGCGGCGGAAGAGGCCGAACCGGGGGATGTGGTGCTGCTTGCACCGGCGGCGGCCAGTTTCGACCAATATCCGAATTTCGAGAAGCGCGGCGAGGATTTCACCCGGATCGTGCGGGCGCTGCCGGGGATCGCGCAGCCCTGAGGGGCTTTTCGCTGCTCAGAACGCGTCTGGTCTGAGCAGCGCCAGCGTGAAGCGGTGAAAGGTTGCAAGAATCGCTCCAATGGCGATCAGCGTCGGGAGGCCCGTGGTCATCGCCGCGCCGCCGCCAAGGATCGCGCCCCAGATCACGGCGCTCAGCGAGCCATAAGCCCCGTATTTGCACAGCATCGCCGTGCCGATGCCGATGGCCACCCAGAACGGCCCCAGGATCAGCGGCGAGAGAAGAAGCAGGTAAAACAGCATCTGCAGCGCGGATTGGTCCGGGCCGCCGCTTTGGCCGGGACTTTGACCGGCGCCTGGCCCGACAGCCAGATCCATGAGGATCCAGCCGATACCACCGATCAGGGACGGCACCAGGCACCAGGCCAGCGTGGTGAGGGTCAGCGTCTTCGCCCCGATAAAACGCATCCCGCGCGGGGCAGACACGAAAAGGCTCACGTTACGCTCTCCGAAATCACTGTCACTGTTACTGGGGCCCTGGCTGGTCCGCTGTACTGACAGTGCCATAACGGCCCGGCGATGTCAGGCCGGGTTTTGCGACAGGCGCTGATGGCCTGTCGCGTAATTGTGCCGTCGCCGCATGAGCCTGTCGCCGCTTCAGCCCGCCTTCTGGCCTCCGATTGTCAGCCCGCCAATCATCAGCGTCGGCTGGCCCACACCCACCGGCACCCATTGCCCGGCTTTGCCGCAATTGCCGATGCCGGGGTCAAGCTGCAGATCATTGCCGATGGCGCGGATGCCCTTCAGCGCGGTCGCCCCGTCACCGATCAGCGTGGCGCCCCGGATCGCCTCGCCGACCTGGCCATTCCTGACCCGGTAGGCCTCGGTGCAGCTGAACACGAATTTGCCGGAGGTGATATCGACCTGGCCGCCGCCGAACCCTACCGCCCAGATCCCGTCTTTCAGATCCGCGAGCACCGCCGCCGGGTCATCCTGTCCCGAAAGCATATAGGTATTGGTCATGCGTGGCATCGGGATATGGGCATAGCTTTCGCGCCGCCCGTTGCCGGTCGGGGCCACTCCCATCAGCCGCGCGTTCTGGCGGTCCTGCATATAGCCGACCAGCACCCCATCCTCGATCAGCACGTTTTTACCCGAGGGCGTGCCCTCATCATCGAAGGTCAGCGAGCCGCGCCGGTCCGGGAGCGTACCGTCATCAAGCACGGTCACCCCTTTGGACGCGATCTGCTTGCCCATCAGCCCCGCAAAGGCCGAGGTCCGTTTGCGATTGAAATCGCCCTCAAGCCCATGGCCGATCGCCTCATGGAGGAGGATCCCCGGCCAGCCCGGGCCCAGCACCACATCCATCATCCCTGCCGGCGCCGGCACCGCCGTCAGGTTCACCCGGGCGATGCGGATCGCCTCGGTGATGGCCGCTTTCCAGTTTGCGGGTGCCAGCAATTCTGCCAGACCATGCCGGCCACCCCCACCCGAAGAACCGCTCTCGCGCCGGCCGTTTTCCTCAAGGATCACCGAGACATTGAGCCGCGCCATCGGGCGGATGTCCGACAGCCGCAGCCCTTCGGGGCGCAGGATTTCAACTTCCTGCAGGCTCGCAGAGAGCGAGGCCGAGACCTGGACCACACGCGGGTCCTGCTCGCGCGCAAAAGCGTCGATCTCTTTCAGGATGTCGATCTTGCCGGCAAAAGATGTGTCCTCCAGCGGGTCAACCGCCCGGTAGAGATGGTGATTGGTGCCCGGGGGAGGGGGGCCAGCACCCCGCCGCCATCGCCCACCGCCAGCCGCGCCGTGCCGACTGCGCGCCTGAGCGCCTGTTCCGAGATTTCCGTCGAATGCGCATAGCCCGCGACTTCGCCCCGCACAGCGCGCAGACCGAACCCCTCGCTCGCATCATAGCTGGCATTGCGGATGCGGCCATCATCCAGAACGAGGCTCTCGCCCCGCCGGCGCTCCAGAAACAACTCGCCATCATCGGCGCCCGCGGTTGCCTCACGCAACAGGCCAAGTGCGGCAGACTCGTCGAGTTTTTCCTCGAAAGGGCGGAAAGGGGCGGTGCTCATTGGGTATGTCCTTGATTCAGGTCAACCAGGCCGGGCTGCGACATCATGGTTTCTCTTGTCGTCCTGCGCCCAATATGGTTTGAACGACAGCGGAAACAATGGGATTCCTCACCGCTTCGTGACAGGAGGGGCAGGGTTTCCTCAAGGCAGCGGCAACAGGCCGCACCCAGAAGCGGGACGAGACATGCGTGTGATCACCACTCTGAAGGGCGCCGCCCTTGCAGGTTTTGCGGCACTGGCCTCCGGGTCGGCCATGGCACAGACCCTTGAAATCATTGGACAGCCTGTCGACCGGGGGGTGAATTTCCAGACCGCCGCGACCGAGCTGGCGCATGACAAGCACTTCCTCGACGATATGGTTTTGTGGATCATCACGGTCGTGACCATCTTCGTGATGGCGCTTTTGCTGATCGTGATCCTGCGCTTCAACAGCCGGTCGAATCCGGTGCCGCGCAAATTCACCCATAACACGCCGCTGGAAATCGCATGGACCCTGGTCCCGATCATCATTCTGATCGTGATCGGCGTCTATTCGATGCCGGCGCTGAAGAAACAGCAGACCTTCCCGGAAGGCGATGTGGTCATCAAGATCACCGGCAACCAGTGGAACTGGAGCTACGAATATCCGCAGATCCTGGATGAAAGCGGCTCGGCCCTTGCCTTTGGCAGCTTCATGATCGGTGGCAATGCCTGGGATCAGACGCTGGAAGACGGGCGCAAGCTGGTCGGCAATGGCACCCTGACCGCCGATGCGATCGAAGGGCTGGAGCGCGCAGGCTATACCAAAGAACAGTTCCTTCTGGCGACCGATACCGCGATGGTGGTGCCGGTGAACAAAAAGATCCTGCTGCAAATCACCGGCTCGGACGTGATCCACTCCTGGACCATCCCGGCTTTCGCGGTGAAACAGGATGCTGTTCCGGGCCGTATCGCGCTGGCATGGTTTGAAGCCGACCGCGAAGGCATCTTCTTTGGTCAGTGTTCGGAACTGTGCGGCAAGGACCACGCTTATATGCCGATCACGGTCAAGGTTGTCTCGCAGCAGGCCTATGACGCCTGGGCGAAAGAAGCGGCCGCGACGGGCGAAGTCGTGCTGGCCAATACGCCGGCAGCGGATGCCTCGGTTTCGCTCGCGTCGAACTGAGACATCTGCGGCAGAATGAACCCCAGGGCAGGGGCCGGGCGACAGCCACGGCCTCTTTGCGCAAGGTGAAGGTGGAATGGAATGAGCGATACCGGCTCATATGAGCGTGCAGACCGCGCGCCTGGTGAGGGCAGTTTCGGCGATTACGTGCAGCTGCTGAAGCCGCGCGTGATGTCGCTGGTGGTCTTTACCGCGCTGGTCGGGCTGCTGGTCGCGCCGGTGCATCTGCACCCGGTCGAGGCCTTTTCGGCCATTCTCTTCATCGCACTTGGCGCCGGAGCCTCGGGCGCGCTGAATATGTGGTGGGATGCCGATATCGACGCAGTGATGCGGCGCACGCAGTCGCGCCCTGTTCCTTCGGGCCGGGTCGAGCCTGGCGAGGCGCTCGGGATCGGGCTGTCGATGTCGGTGCTTTCCGTGCTGATGCTGGGGCTTGCGACCAACTGGCTGGCGGCGGGGCTGCTGGCCTTCACGATTTTCTTCTATGCCGTCATCTATACGATGTGGCTGAAACGCTGGACGCCGCAGAATATCGTGATCGGCGGCGCGGCGGGGGCCTTTCCTCCGATGATCGGCTGGGTGGCGGCGACGGGCTCGGTCGGGCTTGAGGCCGTGCTGATGTTCGCGCTGATCTTCATGTGGACGCCGCCGCATTTCTGGGCGCTGGCGCTGTTCATCAACAGCGACTATTCCAAGGCCAAAGTGCCGATGCTGACCGTGACCCACGGCAAGAAATCGACCCGTGCCCATATCATCATCTATACGCTTCTGCTGACCCCGGTGCCGCTCTGGGCCGCGATGACGTCGATTGGCGGCCCGCTGACACTGGCAGTGGCGCTGATCCTGAACGCGATCTTCCTGATGGGCGCCGTGATGATCTGGCGTCGCAACGAGGTGACAGCCGAGGCCGATGGCTACCGCGTCGAGAAACGCTTCTTCGCCTTCTCGATTCTTTATCTTTTCCTGCATTTCGGTGCATTCCTGGCCGAGGCGGCATTGCGCCCCTATGGTCTCGGAGGCTGGTAAGACATGGCTCTGCAACCCACACATGAACTTCACAAACGGCGCTTTGGCCGCAATGTCGGCGTGGCGGGGCTGCTCCTCGCCTTTGTCGTACTGGTCTTCGTTCTGACCATGGTTAAAATCCAGCGCGGCGAGCCGGTGCAGGGCTTTGACCATGTGCCTGTCGCGGAGCGCGCGGCGGGCGCCGCCGCAGTGACGACAGCGCCGGCAGAGGAGGCAACACCATGAGCGGTCCGCAGCCAGGACGTCAGCATAAGAAAACCGGCCTGATCCTTGCGGGGGTGGTTCCGGTGATGCTTGGCCTCTCCTTCGCGGCGGTGCCGCTTTACGACTGGTTCTGCCGGGTCACCGGTTTCGGCGGCACGGTGCTTGTGGCACCTGAACCCTCCTCCGCAATGATCGACCGTGAGATCACCATCCGCTTTGACGCCTCGCGCGCCTCGGGCATGCCCTGGGAATTCCGCCCCGAGCTGAGCGAGATGAAGGTGAAGATCGGCGAGAATGCGCTGGCCTTTTACGAGGCCTATAACCCGCTCGACACCGTCACCGCCGGGACTGCGAGCTATAATGTCGCCCCCTATGCCGCGGGCGGCTATTTCGTCAAAGTGCATTGCTTCTGCTTTGAACAGCAGGTGCTGAAACCCGGCGAGCGGGTGATGATGCCGGTGAGCTTCTATGTCGATCCGTCGATCATGGATGATCCCGAAGGCAAGGTGCTGAAAGAAATTACGCTGAGCTATACGTTCCACACGACGCCCGTGCCTGACGGCTATGCGGCGGCGGAGGTCAGCCCGGCAGCAACCGAGACGGCAGTGCCCGTCTCGGCCAATTGAGACAGACGTGAGAGGCGGCGCGCCAGGATGGCGGGCCGGACTTACGAAACTGAAAGAAGACGCCTGTTAAAGGATACGAGGGAACGGATACCGGCCATGGCCCACGCAAAGAACCACGACTACCATATTCTGCCACCGTCGATCTGGCCTTTCGCGCTCGCGGTCGGTGCCTTCATCATGCTGTTCGGCGGTGTGCTCTGGCAGGGCGCACGGGTCGAGGTGCTTGAGACCAGCAGCGCGCTTCTCAAAGCCACCGCCCATACCCCCTGGGTCTTCCTGATCGGCCTTGCGATGGTGCTTTACTGCATGTTCGGCTGGTTCTCGGCGATGACCAATGAAGGCCAGACCGGCGACCATACCCCGGTTGTCCGCATCGGTCTGCGCTATGGCATGATCCTTTTCATCATGTCCGAAGTGATGTTCTTCTCGGCCTGGTTCTGGGCCTTCTTCAAGATCAAGCTCTATCCGCTGACCGAAGGCTACCCCTGGGTCGACGGAACCTGGCCGCCCGCCGGCATCGAGACCTTTGACCCCTGGCATCTGCCCTTCATCAACACGCTGATCCTGCTCCTGTCGGGTTGTGCTGTCACCTGGGCCCACCATGCCCTGGTGCATGAAAACAACCGCAAGGACATGATCAACGGGCTGATCATCGGGGTCGCTCTCGGCGTGATCTTCACCTTCCTGCAGGCCTATGAATACAGCCATGCCGCCTTTGGCTTCGCCAATAACGCCGAAGGTGCGCCCTCGGTCTATGGTGGCGCCTTCTACATGGCGACCGGCTTCCACGGCTTCCACGTGATCATGGGGACGATCTTCCTCTTCGTCTGCCTGATGCGCGCAGTGAACGGCCATTTCACCCAGGCGAACCATGTCGGCTTCGAGGCTGCGGCCTGGTACTGGCACTTCGTCGACGTGGTCTGGCTTTTCCTCTTCTTCGTGATCTATGTCTGGGGCCAGTAAGCCCCGCCATTGTGACTGATCCTGGCGCGGGCTCCCGGAACGGAGCCCGCGTTTTCCGTTCCCGAAGACCAACAGGAGGCCCCGATGCGGCAGATCCTTTTCGCGCTGGTGATCGGCGTTATCGGCACCGGGGTGCTTGTCCGGCTTGGGCTGTGGCAGCTGGAGCGTCTGGACTGGAAGGAGGCGATGATCGCCGAGGCGGCCGCGATGATGGCCGAGGCCCCGGTGGCGCTGCCGCCGCAGCCTGACCCCGCCCGCGACCGCTACCGCCCCGTCACCGTTGCAGGCAGCTTCACCCAGGATGAGGCGCATGTCCTGACCTCGACCCGCGATCAGGGGCCGGGCTACCGCATCATCACCTCCTTCGTTACCGAAGACGGAAGGCGGATCATGATCGACCGCGGCTATGTGCCGGAAACCGCGCGCAAGACCCTGCGCCCCGGTCATGCGGCCAGTATCACCGGCAATCTGAACTGGCCCGATGACATGACCTCTTCGACGCCCGCGCCCGATACCGCGGCCAATCTCTGGTTTGGCCGCGATGTCGAGGCGATGGCGGCCTATCTCGGGACCGAAAAGGTCATGGTGATCGCAAGCGCGGATACCGGTGACGGCGTCACCGTGCAGCCCGCAACAGCGGCTTTCCGCAATGATCATCTTGGCTATGCGGTGACCTGGTTCGGTCTGGCCCTTGTCTGGGCGGGGATGACACTCTACTGGCTCTGGCGTATCAGGGCGCGCAAGGTCTGAAGGGCGGAACTCATGCGATATATCTCGACACGCGGCCAGGCGCCGGTTCTCGGTTTCGGCGAAGCGATGATGACGGGCCTTGCCCGCGATGGCGGCCTCTATGTGCCGGAGACGGTGCCGCATTTCACCCGCGAAGGCATCGCATCCCTGCGCGGCCTGTCCTACGAGGATCTCGCCTTCCGTGTGATGAAGCCGTTCATCGGTGATTTCTTCGCGGATGATGAATTCCGCGCCCTGCTGGCCAAAGCCTATGCCGGCTTCGGCCATAATGCCCGCGCGCCGCTGGTGCAGCTTGGCCCGAACCATTTCCTGATGGAACTGTTCCACGGCCCGACGCTGGCGTTCAAAGATTTCGCGATGCAGATCATCGGCCAGATGATGCAGGCGGCTCTGGCTAAGACCGGGGAGCGCATCACCATTGTCGGCGCGACCTCGGGTGATACCGGCTCCGCCGCGATCGAGGCTTTCCGGGGGTTGAAGAATGTCGATGTCTTCATCCTCTTCCCGCATGGCCGGGTATCGGAAGTGCAGCGCCGCCAAATGACGACGCCGTCTGAGGCCAATGTCCATGCCCTGGCGGTGGAGGGCGATTTCGACGATTGCCAGGCCCGGCTGAAGGACATGTTCAACGATTTCGACTTCCGCGACGGGGTGCGTCTGGCGGGGGTGAATTCTATCAACTGGGCGCGGGTGCTGGCGCAGGTGGTCTATTACTTCCATGCGGCGCTCGCACTTGGAGCCCCGGATCGCGAGATCAGCTTCACCGTGCCGACCGGCAATTTCGGCGATGTCTTCGCAGGCTTTATTGCGCGCGAAATGGGGCTGCCGATCAAACGTTTGGTGATCGCCACCAATGAAAACGACATCCTGCATCGCTGCATGGAGACCGGCGCCTATACCAAACATGGCGTGGTGCCGACGATCAGCCCGTCGATGGATATCGAGGTCTCATCGAATTTCGAGCGCGCACTGTTCTGGGCGCATGGCAGGGATGGTGCTGCGATCCGGGAACTGATGGCAGAGCTGTCCGCGAATGGCGGTTTCTCGCTGTCGCAAAACGCGATGACGGCGCTGACCAATGTCTATGACAGCGGCGCTGTGGATGAGGCGCGGACCTATGAGACCATCGCGACCACGCTTGCGCAGACCGGAGAGCTCCTCTGCCCGCATTCAGCAGTTGGTGTAAGCGTCGGAACGGCGCACCAGCACCTCCACCCGGAGGTGCCGATGGTGACGCTCGCTACCGCGCATCCCGCGAAGTTCCCCGATGCGGTGGCGAAGGCGACCAGCATTCGTCCGGGCCTGCCGCCGCGGATGGCGGATCTCTTTGACCGCGACGAACGGGTGACGCGGGTGCCCAATGACCTTGAGGCGCTCAAGACCCTGATCCGCGCAAGGCTTGGCTGAGCGCGGCGACCTGCGGGAAGGGGGGCACAGCGCCCCCTTTTCTCACGCTTGCCCCGGGTGTAAGACGCCCGGATTGTCCCGCTTGTGAACGGAACCAGCCTTGACCGTCCAGATCCATACGCTTTCCAACGGATTTCGCATTGTGACCGAATCCATGCCTGGCCTGAAATCGGCCTCGGTCGGGATCTGGGTCGGAGCCGGGGGGCGCCATGAGACGGCGGCCCAGAACGGGGTTGCGCATTTTCTGGAACATATGGCCTTTAAAGGCACGCCCTCGCGCTCGGCACTGCGGATCGCGGAAGAGATCGAGGATGTCGGCGGCTATATCAATGCCTATACCTCGCGCGAGATGACCGCCTATTACGCGCGCTGCCTGTCGGAAGACGTGCCGCGCGCGCTTGAGGTAATTGCGGATATCGTCCTCAACCCGCTGTTCAACGCGGAGGATATCGAGACCGAGCGCCATGTGATCCTGCAGGAGATCGGCCAGTCCAATGACACGCCCGATGATGTCATTTTCGACTGGCTGCATGAGGTCAGCTATCCCGGTCAGGCGTTCGGGCGCACCATTCTGGGGCCGGAAGAGCGGGTCTCGACCTTCGGGCGCGAGGATTTCCTTGGCTTTGTCGCGCGCCATTACGGTCCTGACCGTATGATCCTCTCGGCGGCGGGCGGCATCAGCCATGCTGAGATCCTGCACCGCGCCGAGGCCCTCTTTGGCGGGCTTGCCGCGGTCGGGTCTGACGCGCCAGAGCCCGCCCGCTTCACCGCCGGCGAACGGCGGGAAGAAAAAGATCTCGAACAGGCGCATTTCGCGCTCAACCTCGAAGCGCCGGGCTTTCGCGATCCCGAGGTCTGGGCCTCGCAGGTCTGGACCACGGCGATGGGCGGCGGCATGTCTTCGCGCCTGTTCCAGAAGATCCGCGAGGAGCGCGGGCTTTGCTATTCGATCCACGCACAGCCGGCCGCCTATGAGGATACCGGCCATGTCACCATTTATGCCGGGACTTCGGCGGCCGAGATCGGGGAACTGGCGGAGCTGACCGTGCTGGAGCTGAGGCGTTCGGCAGAGGATATGTCAGAGGCAGAGGTTGCGCGGGCAAAGGCGCAACTGACGGCGGGGCTGGTGATGGGGCTGGAAAGCCCGTCCTCGCGCGCCGAGCGCAATGCCCGGCTGCTCGCCATCTGGGACCGGGTTCCCGACCTTGACGAAGCGGTTGCGAAGATCAGCACGGTCAGCCTTGAGGCAGTGCGGGCGCAGGGCGCGCGGGTCTTGCAAGGGCAGGCAGCGGTGGCGGTTTATGGACCGATTTCCCGTGCGCCCTCGCTTGCGGATATGATGGCAGGGATGCGGGCATAATGCTTGGCCTGGCGCGCAGGGTCAGGATCGAGACCGAGAGGATGACGCTGCGCCTGCCGATCCATGATGACTGGCGGCAATGGAGCGCGCTGCGCGGTGAAAGTGAAGGGTTTCTGAAACCCTGGGAGCCGGTCTGGTCGGATCAGCATCTGTCGCGGCGCAGTTTCTCGGGCAGGGTCTACTGGGCGCGGCGTGCCGAGGCGCAGGGGAGCGCGTTGCCCCTTGTCATGCTGCGGCGCGAGGATCAGCGCATCGTCGGCTCGATCACGCTCGACAATATCCGCCGGGGACCGGCGCAGACCGGGACGCTGGGCTATTGGGTGGGCGAAGCCTATGCCCGCCAGGGCCTGATGCGGGAGGCGATCCTGGGCGTTGTGCATCACGCCTTCACCCGGATGGATCTGAGCCGGATCGAGGCGGCCTGCCTGCCGGAGAACCTGGCGTCACGCGGCGTGCTGGAGAAGACCGGCTTCAAATATGAAGGCGTGGCGCAGGCCTATCTGCAGATCAACGGACGCTGGCGCAACCATGTGCTTTATGCCTCTCTGCGCGCGGACCGGCGCGGACGGACAGATGTGGGGCCAGCCTGAGACTGGCCATTACCGGAACGCTGCCATGACGCGGTGCCGGAGTTTTCAAAACTCCGGACCGATTTCTTCAAAGAAATCGGGTGCGCGCCGCGTGCACCGGAGAGAAGAGGAGACGGAGTTTTGCTCAATCCGGCGAATGAGGCCTTTATCGGGCGGCTCAGCTCGCACTTGCCAGAAGGGCGCCTGCGTGCGGCAGAGCCGCGGCATCTGACCGAGCCGCGCGGCAAATGGCTTGGCCGGCCCGGGCCGCTTGCGGTTCCGAAAAGCCGCGAGGAAGTCTCGCAGATCCTTGCTGCCTGCAATGCTGCTTCGGTGCCCGTTCTGCCCTGGGGGGGCGGCACCGGGCTGGTGTCGGGCCAGGTCATGCCCGAGGGGCCCGTGCCGCTGATCCTGTCCCTTGAGGCGATGACGGGGCTGCGCGGTCTCTGGCCGGATGAGAACAGCATCACGGTCGAGGCCGGGATGACGCTCGCCTCCGTTCAGGAAGCAGCCCGTGCCGCCGGCCGGCTTTTCCCGCTCTCGCTGGCCTCCGAAGGGACGGCCACGATCGGCGGCAATCTTGCGACCAATGCCGGCGGCACCCAGGTGCTGCGCTATGGCACCGCCCGCGAGCTGTGCCTCGGGATCGAGGCGGTGCTGGCCAGTGGGGAAGTGATTTCCGGGCTCAGGCGGCTTCGGAAGGACAATACCGGCTACGACCTGCGGGATCTGATCGTCGGCTCTGAGGGCAGTCTTGCCGTGATCACCGCCGCCAGTCTGCGCCTGTTCCCGACCCCGAAAAAGCGCGTGGTCGCCATGCTGGCGGTGTCCTCCCCCGAAGCGGCGCAGGCGCTGCTCCGGCTTTCCGAGGCTGAGCTGGGCGGGCTGGTCTCCGGGTTCGAACTGATGTCACGCGCAGGGTTCGATTTCCTCGCCGAGACCGGGTTTGATCTGCGCGCCCCCTTTGATCCGCTGCCCGACTGGCTGGTGCTGATCGAGCTGGGCCTGCCCGGCGCAATTGACGCCGAGGCCGCGATGGCGGGTCTGTACGAACAGGGCGCCGAACTCGGACTTGTGCTCGATGGCGTGATCGCGACATCCGGGGCCCAGGCCGACCATCTCTGGGCCCTGCGCGAGACCATTCCCGATGCCAATCGCCGTCTGGGCTCGATTTCCAGCCATGACGTCTCGCTGCCGCCCGGTGCGATCCCGGATTTCATCCGGGAGGCCAGCGGCCGCCTGACCGGAATGGCGGATGTAAGGATCAATTGCTTTGGCCATCTCGGCGATGGCAATCTGCATTTCAACCTGTTTCCCGCCAAAGGCCGCAGCCGCAGTGACTATGCGGCGCTGGCGCCGGCGCTGTCAGATCTGGTGCATCAGATGGTTGACGCGGCCGGGGGCAGCATATCGGCCGAACATGGTATCGGGCGGCTGAAAACCGGAGACCTCCAGCGTTACGGCGATCCGGGCCGACTGGCGGCGATGCGCCGGATCAAGACGGCGCTTGACCCGAAAGGCATCCTCAATCCGGGCGCGGTGCTGCCGCTCTGAGCGCGCATCGGCGCGCGTCACAGACCCTCAAAGGCGCAAAGGCAGCGGACATCCATCCCGAGCGCCTCAAGCTTATTGCGCCCGCCCAGATCGGGCAGATCGACCACGAAAGCGCAGCCGATCACCTCGGCGCCGAGCCGTTCGATCAGCGAAATCCCGGCCGCCGCCGTGCCGCCGGTGGCCAGAAGGTCATCGACCACCAGCACCCGTTCGCCGGCCAGAAGCGCATCCTCATGGATTTCGACCACCGCCTCGCCATATTCCAGCTGATAGGCCTGACTTATGGTCTGCCCGGGCAGTTTGCCCTTTTTGCGCACCGGGACAAAACCGGTCGACAGCTGATGCGCCACCGCGCCGCCGAGGATGAAGCCGCGCGCTTCCAGCCCTACCACCTTGTCGATCCGCATCCCGGCCCAGGGCGCGAGCAACTGGTCGACACAGATGCGAAAGCCGCGCGGATCGGCGAAGAGCGTGGTCACATCGCGAAACAGGATCCCTTCATGCGGGAAATCGACGATGGTGCGGATATAGTCGCGGACGGTTTTTTGCATCTGGGGCCTTCCGGTTACAGCAGTCGACCAGCTTACAACAGGCGGCCCGCGACCGCGTCAAGCTTTGCCACCAGCTTCGGGTCCCGTTTCGCAGGTGCCGTCATCAGCGCGGTCTGAAGCGCCTGGTCACAGCCGCAGCGGCAGGGCGCCCGGCTGGCGCCAAGCGTCGCCGGCAATGCCGCCACGACCTGGCGCGCTTTGGCGGCATTGCCGGTCAGCGTCGCGATCACCGCCGCCACATCCACCGCATCATGGTCGGGATGCCAGCAATCGTAATCGGTCACCATGGCGAGGCTCGCATAGCAAAGCTCTGCCTCGCGCGCGAGCTTGGCTTCCGGCATCGCGGTCATGCCGATCACATCGGCGCCCCATTGCCTGTAAAGCCGGCTTTCGGCCAGGGTCGAGAATTGCGGCCCCTCCATCGCGATATAGGTGGCACCGCGATGGAGCGTGATCCCCGCAGACTGCGCCGCTTCCGCCACCGCATCACCCAACCTTGCACAGGTCGGATGGGCAAAGCCGACATGGCCCACGAGCCCCTCGCCGAAGAAGCTTTTTTCGCGGGCGAAGGTGCGGTCGATGAACTGATCCACCAGCACAAACTCCCCCGGTGCGCGGTCCTCGCGCAGTGATCCCACCGCCGAGACCGCGAGGATATCGGTGCAGCCGATCCGCTTCAGCGCGTCGATATTGGCACGATATGGCACCGAGGACGGGCTGTGGACATGGCCGCGCCCGTGTCGGGGCAGGAAGGCAACCGGCAGCCCGCCGAGCCGCCCGACCAGGATCTCATCCGACGGTGCCCCCCAGGGCGTTGTGACGGTGACCCATGAAGCCCCCTCGAGCCCGTCGATCTGATAGACACCCGAGCCGCCGATGACGCCGATCATAGTGTGACCGGTTGTGGTTTGCCCGGTAATATCCTGCATATCCTGGTCCTTCCTGATACCGGCCAGAAGCTAGCGTTGCCGCCGCATTGCGGCAAGAGATCCTGCGCCAGGGATCTGAGAATTTGGGTCAGGGGAAATCAGCTTCCTCCTGAAGGAAATATTCCCGTCGGAGGCATCCGACGATTCCCATCGGGAAATGCGGCCAGCCCCTTGCGCCTTGCGCGCCCGGGCGATAGGAAACCGGCGATTTTGGCGGGTGACTGAGAGCCCGCCTGTGTACAGAGCCCCAAAAGGGCCTCGGGGGGGTGCAGATGCCGCTTCTGGTAATGAAATTCGGGGGCACATCCGTCGCCGATATCGACCGTATCGCGAATGCCGCGAAGAAGGTGCAAAAAGAGGTCGAACGCGGCTATGACGTGATCGTCATTGTCAGCGCGATGTCCGGCAAGACCAATGAACTGGTCGGCTGGGTCGAGGGCACTTCGAAACTTTATGACGCGCGCGAATATGATGCGGTTGTGGCATCGGGCGAGAATGTCACCGCCGGTCTGATGGCGCTGCGCCTTCAGGAAATGGGCGTGCCTGCGCGTTCCTGGCAGGGCTGGCAGGTGCCGATCAACACCACATCGGCCCATAGCGCGGCGCGGTTCGTTTCTATCCCGCGCGAAAACCTTGATGCGAAATTCGCCGAAGGTTTCAAAGTTGCCGTGGTTGCGGGCTTCCAGGGGATCTCGCCCGAAGGGCGGATCACCACGCTGGGCCGGGGCGGCTCGGACACGACCGCTGTTGCCTTTGCCGCCGCTTTCGGGGCCGAACGCTGCGACATCTATACCGATGTTGATGGCGTCTATACTACCGACCCGCGCGTGAGCTCGAAGGCGAAGAAGCTCGACAAGATCGCCTTTGAGGAAATGCTGGAACTGGCATCTCTGGGCGCGAAAGTCCTGCAGACCCGTTCGGTCGAGCTGGCGATGCGCTACAAAGTGCGCCTCAGGGTGCTGTCCTCGTTCGAGGATACCGACGAGAACTCAGGGACCCTGGTCTGTGACGAGGAGGAAATCATGGAATCGAAAGTCGTAAGCGGCGTCGCCTTCTCGCGTGAAGAGGCCAAGATCACGCTGTTCACCATCGAAGACCGTCCGGGCGTCGCCCAGGCGATCTTTGGTCCGCTGGCCGAGGCCGGGGTCAATGTGGACATGATCGTGCAGAATATTTCGGAAAAGGACTATGACGAGCGCCATAGCGGTGCCGTCACCGATATGACCTTCTCCTGCCCGATCAACCAGGTCGAGCGCGCCAAAAAGGCGATGGAAGAGGCGAAGGCACGCGGCGAGATCGCCTATGACGAGCTGATCATCGACACCGATGTGGCCAAGGTCTCGGTTGTGGGTATCGGGATGCGCAGCCATGCCGGGGTTGCCGCGCGGACCTTCAAGGCGCTGGCGGCGGAAGGGATCAATATCAAGGTCATCGCGACCTCTGAGATCAAGATCTCGGTGCTGATCGACCGGAAATATCTGGAGCTGGCCGTTCAGGCGCTCCATGACGCTTTCGAGCTGGAAAAGGCCTGAGGCATCAGGCAGGAATGAGTTACTGAAGCCGCACCGGTCTGGTGCGGCTTTTTCATATATGGTGAATTTATGAAGAAATTCTCAGGGATTGCAGCAGTTTTGACGCTTGCGGCCTGTATCGGCCCGGATGGAAGCTCCCGGTTAGGTGCGGATCGCAGCCAGCAGGTCTTTACCTTTACGATGAACGGCGGCGGCAAAGGCAGCAGCTGCAGCGTAACCGGTGCAGGCGGTCGGGTTTCCAGCGGCACCAATTATCTGGGCGCACCCTATGTGACCATACGCGGCAATGTGCGCCAGGGCATGATTTTCTGCCAGGACGCGGCAGGTGGGCGCTATAGCACGGTGGTAAACCAGCAATCCCCTGCCGGTCTGCGCAATGTGGAGGCAAGCGCCTCTGTCATTGGGATGCGCCGGGACGCCTATCCGGTGCGGATGCTGGTCAGCGGCGGTGCTCAGAGCTTTTATCGCGCCTTTGTCCGGCTGCGCTGACGCCGGTCGCCGCGCGGGTCTGCCCGGCTCCACAATCTGCGAGCTGCCGCTTATTCAGGCTCTCCCGGTCACTCGCTGCGCTGCGGCGTCGAGCAACCGTTCCGTTTCCCGCAATCATGTGGTCTAAGGGGCGCAGACGCTTCGCAATTCCTGAAACCGGAGGTCGCGCCCCGATCATGCCCGAACGGACCGAGAGTGAGAGCCGCAGGCTGCTGCGGCGGTTGCGCGATGTGCTTGCCATGCCTGGAAAAGGCCAGGACAGGCTGGATCGCATCACCCATCTGATCGCCGATTCCATGGCGACCGAGGTCTGTTCGATCTATCTGTTCCGCGATGAGGAAACGCTTGAGCTGTTCGCCACCGAAGGGCTGAAGAAATCCGCGGTCCACAAGACGCGGATGCGGCTGGGCGAGGGGCTGGTGGGGCGCGTGGCGCGCACCGGTCTGCCGGTGAACACCGCCGATGCGCCCGCGGAAAAAGGCTTCCGTTTCATGCCCGAGACCGGCGAAGAGATCTTTTCGTCTTTCCTCGGCGTGCCGTTGCAGCGTGTGGGTGAGAAGCTGGGCGTGCTGGTCGTGCAGTCGAAAGAGGCGCGGGTGTTTTCCGAGGACGAGCTGGATGCGCTGGAAGTGGTGGCCATGGTGCTCGCCGAGATGACGGAACTGGGTGCCTTTGCCGGCGATGATGGCGGCGGGCGCCCGATCCACCGCCAGTCGCTGATGTTTCGCGGCACCTCCGGCCAGGAGGGCGCCTCCGAGGGCAAGGTCTGGCTGCATGAGCCGCGGGTGGTGGTGACGAACCCGGTCGCCGATGATCCTTTGCTGGAAATCGACCGGATCCGCGATGCGGTGGGGCAGCTCCGCATTTCGATCGATGACCTGCTGGAGGCCGAGCAGCTTGACAAGGACCAGAAGCAGGTTCTGGAAGCCTATCGCATGTTCGCCCATTCGCGCGGCTGGCTGAAACGGATGGAGGAAGACATCACCCTGGGCCTTTCGGCCGAGGCGGCGGTTGAAAAAGAACAATCGGCGGCGCGGGCGCGGCTGGAACAGGTGCCGGATGCCTACCTGCGTGAACGTTTGCAGGATCTTGACGATCTGTCGAACCGGCTCCTCAGGATCCTGACCGGGCAGGGCGCGGATACGGGCGCGGCGATGCCGGAAAACCCGATCCTGATTGCCCGCAATATAGGCCCGGCGGAACTGCTGGAATATGGCCGCCGGCTGAAAGGCGTGGTGCTCGAGGAAGGGTCGGTCGGCTCTCATGCTGCGATTGTCGCGCGCGCGCTGTCGATCCCGCTGGTGATCCATGCCGAAAGGATCAGCGCCGAGGCACTTAATGGTGATAATATCCTGGTGGATGGTGATCAGGGTATCGTGCATCTTCGGCCCGATGAGACCGTTTCGCGCGCCTTCCGGGACAAGATCGCTATGCAGGCCGAAGCCCAGAAACGCTATGCCTCGCTGAAAGGCCTGCCGGCGCAGGCGAAATGCGGCGCGGTGATCTCGTTGATGATGAATGCCGGGCTGATGGCAGATCTGCCGAGCCTTGAGGGATCGGGCGCCGAAGGGGTCGGGCTGTTCCGCACCGAATTGCAGTTCCTGATCCGCAACAAGATGCCGAAACGGGCCGAGCTCGCCTCGCTTTACACCCGCGTGCTGGAAGCGGCCGGCGGGCGGCGGGTCGCGTTCAGGACACTGGATATCGGGTCGGACAAGGTGCTGCCCTATATGAAGCCGAATGACGAGCCGAACCCCGCGATGGGCTGGCGCGCGATCCGGGTGGGGCTGGATAAGCCGGGCGTTTTGCGAATGCAGATGCAGGCGCTGATCCGGGCGGCGGCGGGGCGGCCTCTGACCGTGATGTTCCCCTTTGTCGCGGAATATGGTGAGTTCATGCAGGCGCGCGCCCAGGTCCTGGGCGAGATCCACCGTGAGAAATCGCTGGGCCATCCGGTGCCGGAGACGCTCGAGATCGGGGCAATGTGCGAGACTCCCTCGCTGGTTTTCGCGCCGAAGGCGTTTTTTGACCAGGTGGATTTTGTCTCGGTCGGAGGCAATGACCTGAAACAGTTCTTCTTTGCGGCAGATCGCGAGAATGAACGGGTGCGCAAACGCTATGACACGCTGAATGTCAGTTTCCTGACCTTCCTTGAGCAGATCATCGCGCGCTGCGCCGAGACCGAGACACCCTTGTCGTTTTGCGGCGAGGATGCCGGGCGGCCAGTCGAGGCACTGGTTTTGGCGGCGCTTGGCTTCCGGTCGCTGTCGATGCGGCCAGCCTCGGTCGGGCCGGTCAAGTCGCTGATCCGCAGTGTCGATCTGGGCGAGGTGCGGGCGGTGATCGAGGCGGGGCGTGCGGCGGGGGATGAAACGATCCGGCCGCGGCTGATGGCCTGGCTGGCGACACAGCCGGCCTGACAAGGCAGACCCCGGGAAGGTGAGGGGGCCAGCCCCCCCCGCGGCCAGGCCCGCGCTCCCCCCGGGGATATTTAAGGACAGATGAAAAGCGCAGCGCGAAAGCCGGAGCCGCAATGGATAGGGCCGCGAGGGGTGGGTTCAGGGATATGAGCGGCTGGTCAGAGGAAGGTCTTGCCGCACCAGGGCGCGGTTTCGTCGAATTCCGTCATGAGCTGCGGCAGGCTCTTGCGGCTGAGCAGTTTCTCGAACCGCTGGCCCATGGCCTGGACTTTCTGATCCCTGGTGCCTGGGACATAATCGAGCATCCGGACCGAGGCGGCCTGTGCCCCGCTGTAATCGGCGCGGGTGATATAGCCGGCCTGATAAAGCTCCTCCGAGGCGATGAACAGGAGCGCGGCGCAATGCAGCGCCTGGGCGGCGCGGCCCTGGATCACCAGGTCGGCCTTGACCGGCACGGCAAAGCCCAGCACCAGCGAAGACGCTGCGGCGAGGGCGAGGAGGCGGGGAAAGCCGCGATGGCGGAGCGCGGGGCGGAAGGGGCGGAAACGGGCAAAGCGCATCGGGGAAAACCTCTCCTGTATTCTGCCCGCAAATCTCGCATGGCTGGCAGGCGCGTATCCAATGACGAAAACCGTCATCTTGCGGTGATTTGACAAAGCAGAGGCGCGGAGGCAGGGTCTGGCGCCTGCGCCTCGCGGTTTGCGGCGCCCTCTCTCGCCCTGGTGTGATATGCCCGCCGACAGCCCGCCCTTTGCCGCCGAACCTGCGCCCTCGCCATCCTCGCAGCCTTCGCCCGGACCCGCCTCGAAACATGCGGTCACCTTTGTTCTGATCACGGTTTTTCTGGACATGATCGGCTTTGGTATCATCATGCCGGTCCTGCCGCGGCTGATCGAAGAGGTGGGCCATGTCGGGCTTGACCGTGCCTCAGAGATCGGGGGCTGGATGTTTGCGGCCTTTGCGGTCTCGCAATTCATCTGCTCGCCGCTGGCGGGGAACCTGTCCGACCGCTTTGGCCGCAGGCCGCTTCTGTTGTTGGCGGTGTTCGGGCTGGGGGCGGACTTCCTGCTTTCGGCCTGGGCGCCGACGCTGTTCTGGCTGTTTGTCGGGCGGGTGCTCGCCGGGGTCTGCGGCTCGAGCTGGGTCATCGCCAATGCCTATATCGCCGATGTGACCGCCCCCGAAGACCGCGCGCGCGCCTTCGGGCTGATGGGCGCGGCCTTTGGCGTGGGCTTTGTGATCGGGCCGGCGATCGGCGGCTTATTGGGAGAGATCGGCACCCGCATTCCCTTTATCGTCGCCGCCTGCGTCTCGTTCCTGAACTTCACCTATGGCTGGTTCGTGCTGCCTGAAAGCCTCAGCCCCGCAAAACGCCGCCGGTTCGAGCTGGCGCGCGCCAATCCCTTTGGCGCCTTCCGGGTCTTTCGCACCTATCCGGGGGCGGTGCCGCTCTGCGTGGTGCTCTTTGTCTTCTTCTTCGCCTCCTCGGTCTATCCGGCAATCTGGACCTTCTGGGGCATGGCGAAATTCGGCTGGTCCGAGGGCATGGTCGGGCTGACGCTGGCCGTGTTCGGCCTGGTGATGGCGGGGTTCCAGGGCGGGCTGACCGGGGTCTTCGTGCGCCGGTTTGGCGAGCATCGCACCGCACTGATCGGCCTCGTCTGCGCCAGTATCGCGGCCACAGGCTACGGGCTTGCCGGCGGGCTGGGCGTGGTGGTCTTTTTGATGTTCGTCCACGGGCCCGAGGGCCTGGTGCATCCGATGATCATGGCGATCATGTCCCGCCAGGTGCCCGAAAACGCACAGGGCGAGTTGCAGGGCGGTATTTCCGCCATCACCAATATCGCCATGCTGTTCGGCACGGTTTTCTTCTCGCAGATCTTCGGGCATTTCATGGCCGAGGGCCGCGAATGGCAATCGCCGGATGTGGCCTATTGGGTGGCAGGGGCCTGCCTCGCGCTTGCGCTTGTGCTGTTCATATGGCTGACAGGGACGACGGGGCGGAGCGCGACGGGGCGCGACACAGTAAAGGCAGCAGATAGATGAGCGAGCGGTTCAGCGGCAGTTTCACCCAGCAAGAGCCGATCCCGGAGGCAGGGATCGCGGCGGCGCTGGCGGTTTTGCGCCATGGACGGCTGCATCGCTATAATACGCTGGGCGACGAGATCGCCGAGGCCGCGCAACTTGAGGAAGAATTCGCGGCTTTCACCGGCGCGCGCTATTGCCTCGCTGTGGCTTCGGGCGGCTATGCGATGGGCTGCGCGCTCCGGGCCATGGGGCTGGCGCAGGGCGAGGCGGTTCTGACCAATGCCTTCACGCTCGCCCCCGTGCCGGGCGCGATCCAGGCCGCCGGCGGGCATCCGGTCTTTGTCGAGATCACCGAAGACCTGGTGCTGGACTTCGACGATCTGGCGGCGAAGGCCCGGGCAACCGGCGCGCGGATCCTGCTTTTGTCGCATATGCGTGGCCATAGCTGCGATATGGAGGCGCTGATGGCGCTTTGTGGCACGCTCGGCCTGATCGTGATCGAGGATTGCGCCCATACGATGGGGGCGGAATGGAACGGGGTCGCCTCGGGGCGGCATGGGCTGATCGGCTGCTATTCGACCCAGACCTATAAGCATA
This sequence comes from Gemmobacter sp. 24YEA27, assembly GCF_030052995.1. NCBI lineage: Bacteria > Pseudomonadati > Pseudomonadota > Alphaproteobacteria > Rhodobacterales > Paracoccaceae > Gemmobacter > Gemmobacter sp. 24YEA27. Next base: position 1,800,908 of record NZ_JASJPW010000001.1, read on the forward strand.
TGAATTCCGGCGAAGGCGGGCTCCTGATCACGGATGATGCGGATATCGCTGCAAAAATGATCCTGCTCTCAGGCAGTTACATGCTCTATGCCCGGCACCGCGCCGCGCCCGGGCCGGAAGCGTTCAGGGATATCAGGCTTGATATCCCGAATGTCTCGGGGCGGATGGACAATCTGCGCGCGGCGATCCTGCGGCCCCAGGTCGGGCTGCTGGCAGAACGCCGCGCCCGCTGGACCGCGCTTTACGAGACGATGGAGCAGGGCCTCGCCGATACGCCCGGCCTCAGACTGATCCGGCGCCCTGCGGCCGAGCGCCATGTCGGATCGTCCTTCCAGTTCGCGCTGCCCGGTTGGGAGGCCGCGCGGATCGGGATGCTCTTGTCGCGCTGCGTCGCCCGGGGGTGGAGCTCAAATGGTTCGGGGTCGAAGAGCCGGTCGCCTTCACCTCGCGCTATCCGCATTGGCGTTATGCCGGCGAACAGCATTGCCCGAAGACCGACCGCATCCTCGCCGGCCTTGCGGATATGCGCCTGCCGCTGACCTTCTCGGTGGAGGACGCGGGTCTGATCGCCCGCATCATCCGGGAAGAGGTGCTGATCACCGGTCAGGCCGAGTATTTCGACGCGGGCGAAGCGCCGGTGATCGAATGAGCGCTGCTCGTATCCCGGAGCCTTGCTCTGGTCCGCAGGGGTTTTGAACCCTGACTGGCCCTTAGGATGATCCGCTCCGGTTGCGGACGGCACGTTCGGGCCCAGGCGCCAAAGATCCGGGCCAGATATTCGACGTCAGATCTGTCACGCCGGTTCCCCGACGTAAAAACAGGCTCAGATAACCCGCGGCACTGGCGTTACTGCGGGTAGGGGCTTTCGCCGCCAAGTGAGCCATTGGTGTGCCCGATCAGCACCTCGCAGAGGCAGGTCTCGGTGGTGCAGGCATCGCGGGCGGCGATGAAGGTCTCATCACGCGGTGGATTGCTGTGATCTGTCTCGGTGCCGGTCGCGTTTTCCAGCGCATAGACCCAGGCCGCGTCATCCAGATTGCCCATCAGCCAGAGCTCCTGCTCATCGTCATAGAGGCTGTCGCACATCAGCTTATGCGCGGGCAGCGTGGCCGGGGTCTCGCAATCGATGTCTGGCGCGATCGGATAGCTTTCGCCAAAGCGCACGAGGCTCTCTTGCAGCGCGCGGACGCTGATCCCGCAAATCCCCTGCGCGAGGGCCGGCGCGAGGCTGAGGGCAAAGCCCGACAGCAGGGCGATGAAGGGGGCTGTACGACGTACCGCCAGGGGGCAGTTCCGGAGAGGGGAGGACATTGCGATGCTCCGCTGTTGATCGGGACTGACCCAATGCGACCGGGGCGCTCCGGTCAAGGTCAGGAATAGCACCGGATAATTTCCTACTGTTTTTCATGGGAATACGGGGGTAATCACTTTCGTGATTCCTTTGCCTGCGACTTTCTGACGCCGGGGCCAGCAACTTTGCCGCGATGCAGAACGGCATAAATTCTTTTTCGGATGCGGCCACGTCCAAGGCAGCAAAACAAGGGTGATCCCCCTTCGGAAGGGTGGGAAAACCCCGCTCCATCGGTTGACCCCGGGCGGGGGCAGGGGTAAAGCGAACCAATGAGTGCAAGCGGGTCGAAAAAGGGTCCGCAGGCTCGCTGACGCCAGCTGAAGGAGCATCTCGTGGACACGCTTCTCCGAGAGTATCTTCCGATTGTCATTCTGCTCGTGATCGCGGTGGGGCTTGGCCTCGTCCTGATCCTCGCTGCTGCGGTGATCGCAATCCGGAACCCGGACCCTGAAAAGGTCTCGGCCTATGAATGCGGGTTTAACGCATTCGATGACGCCAGGATGAAATTCGATGTCCGGTTCTATCTGGTCTCGATCCTGTTCATCATCTTTGACCTTGAGGTCGCTTTCCTCTTTCCCTGGGCGCTTGCGTTCAGCGAGATCTCGATGACCGCATTCTGGTCGATGATGGTGTTCCTTGGCGTGCTGACCATCGCTTCGCCTATGAATGGAAGAAGGGAGCTCTCGAATGGGAGTGATGACCGGAGCCAACACGGTGGGGCTGGACCGCGACGGCGATGTCGCGGCCTTCTCGCGTGATCTGCAGGATAAAGGCTTCCTGCTGACCTCGACCGAGGATGTGATCAACTGGGCCCGGATCGGATCTTTGCACTGGATGACCTTTGGTCTGGCCTGCTGCGCGGTCGAGATGATCCAGATGTCGATGCCGCATTACGACGTGGAACGCTTTGGCATGGCGCCGCGCGCTCGCCCCGGCAGTCGGATCTGATGATCGTGGCCGGCACGCTGACGAACAAGATGGCGCCCGCATTGCGCAAGGTCTATGACCAGATGCCCGAGCCGCGCTATGTCGTGTCGATGGGCAGCTGCGCCAATGGCGGCGGCTACTACCATTTACAGCTATTCGGTGGTGCGCGGCTGTGACCGTGTGGTCCGGTCGATGTCTATGTGCCGGGCTGCCCGCCCACGGCCGAGGCGCTGCTCTATGGCTTGTTGCAATTGCAGCGGAAGATCCGCCGCACCGGCACTCTGGTGAGGTGAACAGGATGTCTGGACGCGCTGAACGAACTCGGAGCCACCATCGCCCTGCGCCAGCCCGACGCGGTGCTGTCGCATTCCGTGGCTCATGGCGAGCTGACGCTGCTGGCGACGCCGGCGCATCTTCTTGCGCTGATTGAATATCTGCGGGACGAGGCGACCTGTCGCTTTTCGACGCTGATCGACATCACAGCGGTCGATTATCCGGAACGCCCGGCGCGTTTCGATGTCGTCTACCATTTCCTGTCGATGTACCGGAACCAGCGCATCCGCGTGAAAGTCGCGCTGCGCGAAGAGGAAATGATCCCCTCGCTCACGAGCCTGCATCCAGGTGCCAACTGGTTTCGAGCGCGAGACCTTCGACATGTTCGGGATCATCTTCCAGGGCCATCCCGACCTGCGCCGCATCCTCACCGATTACGGTTTCCGTGGCCATCCGCTGCGCAAGGACTTCCCCACCACCGGCTATGTCGAAGTGCGCTATGACGAAGTGCAGAAGCGCGTCGTCTACGAGCCGGTGAAGCTGGTGCAGGAATATCGCCAGTTCGACTTCATGTCCCCCTGGAAGGCGCGGAATATATCCTTCGGGCGACCAGAAAGCGGAGGCACCGAAATGATGGACGCACCGGCAACGGCCTTGGCTCTCAGGATATGCGCCGAACTTCTATTGATGACGGCTCGATGGATATCGAGACCTCGGAACAGCGGATCCGCAATTTCAACATCAACTTCGGCCCGCAGCACCCTGCGGCCCATGGCGTGCTGCGTCTGGTGCTGGAGCTGGATGGCGAGATCGTTGAACGCGCCGACCCGCATATCGCCTGTTGCATCGCGGCACCGAGAAGCTGATGGAAAGCAGGACCTACCTGCAGAACCTGCCCTATTTCGACCGCCTCGACTATGTGGCGCCGATGAACCAGGAACATGCCTGGTGTCTGGCGATTGAAAAGCTGACCGGCACTGTGGTGCCTCGTCGTGCGAGCCTCATTCGGGTGCTCTATTCGGAAATCGGCCGCATCCTGAACCATCTGATGAACGTCACCACCGGCGCGATGGACGTTGGTGCGCTGACGCCGCCCTCTGGGGCTTTACGCGCGCGAAGAACTGATGCAGTTCTATGAGCGCGCCTGCGGTGCCCGTCTGCACGCGGCCTATTTCAGGCCGGGCGGCGTCCACCAGGATCTGCCGCCGAAGCTGATCGACGATATCGAGGCCTGGTCGCAGACCTTCCCGAAACTCGTCGATGACCTTGACGGGCTGATCACCGAGAACCGCATCTTCAAACAGCGCACCGTCGATATCGCGACCGTGTCGGAACAGGACGCGCTGGACTGGGGATTCTCAGGGGTGATGGTGCGCGGATCGGGCCTTGCCTGGGATCTTCGTCGTGCGCAGCCCTATGAATGCTATGACGAGTTCACCTTCCAGGTGCCGGTCGGCAAGAATGGCGACTGCTATGACCGCTATCTCTGCCGGATGCTGGAGATGCGGGAATCCGTCAAGATCATCCAGCAGGCCATCGCGAAACTGCGCGAGCCTGCGGCCCAGACCGATGTGATGGCGCGCGGCAAGCTGTCGCCGCCGAAGCGCGGCGAGATGAAGACCTCGATGGAGGCGCTCATCCACCATTTCAAACTCTATACCGAAGGCTTCCACGTCCCCGCGGGCGAAGTCTATGCCGCGGTCGAGGCGCCCAAGGGCGAATTCGGCGTCTTCCTGGTAGCAGATGGCACGAACAAGCCTTACCGCGCCAAGATCCGCGCGCCGGGCTATGCCCATCTCCAGGCGATGGATTACCTTGGCAAGGGCCACCAGCTGGCCGATGTTTCGGCGATCATCGCGACGATGGATATCGTGTTTGGTGAGGTGGACAGATGATGGCACGTTTCGCGGCGGCTCTTCTGGCGCTGGCCCTGCCGGTCGCGGGCTTTGCCCAGACCGCCGAACTCGGGGAAGAGGCAAAGCAGCTCGCCGCCGCCATCGCGGCAGAGGGCTGTGTGCTGACCCAGGCCAATAATGACGCCGTTCAGAACCGCCTGACCGGGATGAATGACGAGAGCGCCATGGCGGCCTCGGTTCAGCTGATCATCGGCGGTTTCCTTGTGGAAGAGGGGCAGGGCGCCTTCCGCCTCAAGGGGCTTGGCTGCTGATGCTGTACCGTCTTGCCCCCCTTGCCGTGATGCTGCTGGCCGGGCCCGCGCTTCTCCCGGCGTCTGCTCAGGAGGCGCCGCCCGCTGGCACCGACTGGAAGGCGCTTCTGACCGAGACGCTCGAAGCCCATGGCTGCACGATGACCGAAGAAGAAGCGGCGACCCTCTTGCCGCCGCTTGGGTTCAGCGAAGACTGGACTGCCGTGGTCGTCGAAGAAATGCTTGCCGACGGATCGGCGGAGCTGGAGGAGAATACCTGGGCCCTGACCGTGAAAACGGAGAAATGCCCCTGATGCTGCTGGTCGGGCTCATCCCTGTTTTGGTCCTGACCCCCTTCTTTGTGCATGGTCCCTTCGGGCTCCTGTACATCAAAGCCGTTTTTTCTTTCGTCGGGATCATCTGACATGCTGCGCCGCCTTTACCACGAGCAACCTGCGAGTTTCGCCTTCACGCCCGCCAACCTGGCCTGGGCCGAGGGGCAGATCAGCAAATATCCCGAAGGGCGCCAGGCCTCGGCGGTCATCCCGCTGTTGTGGCGGGCGCAGGAACAGGAAGGCTGGCTGACCAGGCCCGCAATCGAATATATCGCGACCATGCTGGGTATGGCGAATATCCGCGTGCTTGAGGTCGCGACCTTCTACTTCATGTTCCAGCTGCAACCGGTTGGCTCTGTTGCGAATATCCAGATCTGCGGCACCACGTCCTGCATGATCTGCGGCGCAGAAGAGCTGATCGAGGTTTGCAAAGAGCTGATCGCACCGGCGCCGCATACGGTTTCCGCCGATGGCAAATTCAGCTGGGAAGAAGTCGAATGCCTCGGTGCCTGCGCCAATGCGCCGATGGCCCAGATCGGCAAGGATTACTACGAAGACCTGACGCCCACGGTGCTGCGCGGTCTGATCGCGCGCTTCCGCGACGGCGAAGTGCCGCAGCCCGGCTCGCAAAGCGGACGCTATTCATCGGAGCCGGTCACCGGCCTGACCTCGCTGGCCGATTATAAGGGCAAGGGTCTGGCGCTGAACGGTTCGGTGCAGCGCGCAGTGGATATCGGCGAGACGGTCAAACGGATCGACGGCACCGAAGTGGCGCTCAACCTGTCCTGGATCCGCAATCGCGAGGGCGATGTGGCGCTGGCAGAAAAGCCCGCCGCTGAGCCTGCCGCGAAACCGGCTGCCAAAACAGAGGAGCCGGTGGCGGCAGAGGGCAAACAGCCCGAAGCGCTGCAGGGGCCGCGCGGCGGCGCGGCGGATGACCTCAAGGAAATCGAAGGTATTGGCCCGGTGCTGGAACGGCTTTGCCATGAGCTCGGCTTTTTCCATTTCGACCAGATTGCCGGCTGGAGCGATGACGAAGTCACCTGGGTTGACCACAATCTCAAGGGCTTCAAAGGCCGCGTGACCCGTGACAAATGGGTGGCGCAGGCGAAACTGATTATGGCTGAAGGTCTGGACGCATTCCGCATCCGGGCAAAGACCAACGATTACTGAGGGCGGGGGGCATGACAGGGCCATCGGCACATGACATCAAGCGCGGGCGCCAGGTGCGCCTTGTGGCTGTTGTCATTGCGGCGACGATGATCCTGTGGATGGGCGGGCAATGGCTCGGCGGGCATTTCGGCTGGGAGACGCGGTTTGTGTTCCTCTTCGATCTCGCAGCGATTGCCGGTTTCATCTGGGCTCTGGCCGTGACGTATCAGATCTGGCGCGGGCGCCGGGCGTAAGGAGAGCGAGCGATGCTCAAGGATCAGGACCGCATCTTCACGAACCTCTACGGGATGCATGACCGCTCCCTCAAAGGGGCAATGGCGCGCGGCCATTGGGATGGCACGGCGGATATCATGTCCAAAGGCCGTGACTGGATCGTGGATGAGATGAAGAAGTCGGGCCTGCGCGGGCGCGGCGGTGCGGGCTTCCCAACGGGGATGAAATGGTCCTTCATGCCGAAGGTCTCGGATGGGCGTCCGGCCTATCTGGTCGTGAATGCCGACGAATCCGAGCCTGCGACCTGCAAAGACCGCGAAATCATGCGCCATGATCCGCATACGCTGATCGAAGGCTGTCTGATCGCCGGTTTCGCGATGAATGCGGTTGCCGCCTATATCTATATCCGTGGTGAATATGTCCGCGAGAAAGAGGCGCTGCAGGCGGCAATCGACGAGGCCTATGACGCTGGTCTGATCGGGCGCAATGCCTCGAAATCCGGCTATGATTTCGACGTCTATCTGCATCATGGGGCAGGGGCCTATATCTGCGGCGAGGAAACCGCGCTTCTGGAAAGCCTTGAAGGCCGCAAGGGCATGCCCCGGATGAAGCCGCCTTTCCCGGCGGGGGCGGGTCTTTATGGCTGCCCGACGACGGTGAACAATGTCGAATCCATCGCCGTGGCGCCGACCATCCTGCGCCGTGGCGGCGAATGGTTCGCGGGCTTTGGCCGTCCGAACAATGCCGGCGTGAAGCTTTTCGCGATGTCGGGTCATGTGAACGCGCCCTGCGTGATCGAGGAAACGATGTCGATCCCGATGCGCGAGCTGATTGAGAAACATGGCGGCGGCGTGCGTGGTGGCTGGAAGAACCTGAAAGCGGTGATCCCGGGCGGAGCATCCTGCCCGATCCTGACTGCCGATATGTGCGAAAACGCCATCATGGACTATGACGGCATGCGCGAGCTGAAATCCTCGTTCGGCACCGCCTGTATGATCGTGATGGATCAGTCGACCGACGTGATCAAAGCGATCTGGCGCCTGTCTAAATTCTTCAAGCACGAATCCTGCGGCCAGTGCACGCCGTGCCGCGAAGGCACCGGCTGGATGATGCGGGTCATGGACCGTCTGGTGACCGGCGATGCCGAGGTCGAAGAGATCGACATGCTGTTCGAGGTTACCAAACAGGTTGAAGGTCACACGATCTGCGCCCTTGGCGACGCTGCTGCCTGGCCGATCCAGGGTCTGATCCGCAATTTCCGCGAGGAAATCGAAGATCGCATCAAGGCGAAGCGCACCGGCCGCATCTCGGCCGCGCTGGCTGCGGAGTAATCATGGCCCTTCGCGCAATCCTCAACATGACGGCCTCCGCCCGCAGCCTTCCGGCTGTGGCGCTGGCGCTTGTCCTGTCGGGCTGCGCGGTGATCCATACGCCGCTGCCGGAAACGGTGACGCCGGGCCGGTATCAGGTCCAGGTCGACGGCCAGACCCTTCAGGGCGAGGTTCGCCCCGGCCCGGAAGGGCTGCAGATCACCGTGGTCGGCGCGCGCCCGATTGGGGGGCAGGAGATCCGGGTGACGACCGCCGGTGGACTGCGCAATGATCAGGGCGCGCTGGCCAAGAAAGCCGCCCGCGCGACCTGTGCGGCCGCAGGCGGCCAGTTCCGCGAAAAAGCCATCGGGAAATATGATCGGGCAGGCGCCTGGGCTTTTGCCGGAGGCTGCGCATGATCACGGGATGTTTCAGCCAGCAGAGTTCACGGAAACGGCACGAAGCCGTGCGTTTTGATGCGCCTGTCGCTCTGGCAGAATGGGGCGCCGGTCACTTGACCGGGGCAACCTGTGGAGCATCCGTTATGACATCTGTGAAAATTCTTGCTGTATCGCTGGTGATTGCCGCAAGCGCCGGCGCCGCTGTGGCACGTACGCCGATCAACCAGGAAGCGCATATCAACAACACATTGCGCCAGGGCTTCATCGCTGATGCGATTGCCGATAATTGCCCGACCATGCGGCCGAGAAAGCTGCGCGCGCTGAATGAGCTGACCAAGCTCAGGGATTATGCGCTGAAACAAGGCTATACGCGCCAGGAAGTCACCGCTTTCGTCGAGAGCAAGACCGAGAAAAAGCGCGGCAAGGCCGAGGCTGCGGCCTGGCTGAAAAAGGCGGGCGCTGAACCGGGCAAGACCCAGGCCTATTGCGCGGTCGGCGAGGCGGAAATCGCGAGAAACAGCCTTATCGGCTATTTGCTGAGGTCGACCAGATGACCAAAGGCAAAACCCCGCGCGGCATTCCCGGCTTTCATCTCGCTTCGTTCAATTTCGGGCTTTTGCGCCACGACTGGGACGCGCCCGAGATCGCAGATTTCGCCAATGGGCTGGATCTGGTGAATGGTGTGGCCGAACGCGCGGCGGGCTTTGTCTGGCGTCTGGAGGATGGTGCGATGGAGGCGGCGCAGGCCGATCCGGCCTCGCCGTTCCAGGGCAATCCGCGCATGGCCTCGACGCTTTCGGTCTGGGCGGATGCGGACAGCCTTGGCGCTTTCGTGTGGAACACAGTCCACCGGCAGTTCTACGCCCGTAAGGGTGAATGGTATGATGCGCCCGGCGCTTTGGTTCTGTGGTGGGTGCCGGAAGGCCACCGCCCGGATATGGCCGAGGGCTATGCGCGGTGGCAGCACCGCAATGAATTTGGAGACAGCGACCAGGCCTTCGGCTGGTCGTATCTGGAAGAGGCCGCGACATGGACAGCCCATGCCTGCGACCGGATCGCGGCGGAGTAGGCGCAGATGTCGAATCTGAAAAAAATCAACATCGACGGGACCGAGCTGGAGATCGACGGCTCGATGACGATCATCCAGGCGGCGGAAGTGGCCGGGATCGAGATCCCGCGTTTCTGCTATCACGAGCGGCTGTCCATCGCGGGCAATTGCCGGATGTGTCTGGTCGAGGTCGTGGGCGGCCCGCCGAAACCGGCGGCCTCCTGTGCGATGCAGGTGAAAGATCTGCGTCCGGGCCCGAATGGCGAGGCGCCGGTCGTCAAAACCAGATCGCCGATGGTCAAGAAGGCCCGCGAAGGGGTGATGGAGTTCCTCCTGATCAACCATCCGCTGGATTGCCCGATCTGCGACCAGGGCGGCGAATGCGATCTGCAGGACCAGGCCATGGCTTACGGCGTAGATTTCTCGCGCTACCGCGAGCCGAAACGGGCCTCTGACGAGCTGGATCTTGGCCCGCTGGTCAAGACCGCGATGACGCGCTGTATTTCCTGCACGCGCTGCGTGCGGTTCACCTCGGAAGTTGCGGGCATCACCCAGATGGGCCAGACCGGGCGGGGCGAAGACAGCGAGATCACCTCCTATCTGAACATGACGCTGGACAGTAACCTTCAGGGCAATATCATCGACCTCTGCCCGGTTGGCGCGCTGACCTCGAAGCCCTACGCTTTCTCGGCCCGCCCCTGGGAGCTCACGAAGACTGAGACCATCGACGTGATGGACGCGCTTGGCTCGAACATCCGCGTCGACACCAAGGGCCGCGAAGTGATGCGCATTCTGCCGCGCAACAATGACGCGGTGAATGAGGAATGGATTTCGGACAAGACCCGGTTCATCTGGGACGGTCTGCGCCGCCAGCGCCTCGACACGCCCTATGTGCGGGTGGATGGCAAGCTGCGCAAGGCGACCTGGGGCGAGGCGCTTGAGGCGGCTGCAGCGGCGATGAAGGGCAAGAAGATCGTGGGTCTGGTGGGCGATCTGGCCCCGACCGAAGCGGTTTACAGCCTTAAGAAACTGATCGAAGGCCTTGGCGGCAAAGTGGAATCGCGCACCGATGGCGCGCGTCTGCCGATTGGCAATCGTTCGGCCTATGTCGGCAATGCGACGATCGAAGATATCGACAACGCAAAGATGATCCAGCTGATCGGCACCAATCCGCGTGTCGAAAGCCCGGTTCTCAATGCAAGGATCCGCAAGGCCTGGACCAATGGTGCAACCGTGGGTCTGGTCGGTGAAGCGGTTGATCTGACCTATGACTATGTGCATGTCGGCTCTGACCGTGCGGCTCTGGTCGAACTGTCGGGCAAAGAGATCCCGGATGCGACCCGCGATGCGCCGTCGATTGTGATCGTCGGGCAGGGCGCGATCAATGAGGCTGATGGCGAGGCGGTTCTGGCCCATGCCATGAAGCTCGCCGAGACGTCGAATTCGAAGCTTTTGATCCTGCATACGGCCGCTGCCCGCGTCGGCGCGCTGGATGTCGGCGCCGTGACTGATGGCGGCATGGCGGAGGCAGTGCTGGGCGCTGAAGTGATCTTCAACCTCGGTGCGGATGAGGTCGAGATCGCGCGTGAAGCGACCGAAGCCGGCGCGGCCCCCTTCGTGATCTATCAGGGCAGCCATGGCGATCGTGGTGCGAACCGCGCCGACATTATCCTGCCGGCCGCGGCCTTCACTGAAGAAAACGGTTTGTTCGTCAATACCGAAGGGCGGCCGCAGCTTGCGTTCCGTGCCGGATTTGCGCCGGGCGAGGCCCGTGAGAACTGGGCGATCCTGCGCGCACTTTCGGGTGAGCTGGGCGCGAAACTGCCCTGGGACAGCCTCGCCGGGCTTCGTGCCGCGCTGATCGCCGACCACCCGCATCTGGGTCTGGTCAACGAGGTCGTGGAAAATGAATGGCAGCCGCTTGAGCTTCGGATGCCGGCGCGTGCGGGCTTCCGCAATGCGATCCGCGATTTCTATCTGACGAACCCGATTGCCCGCGCAAGCCAGGTCATGGCCGAGCTTTCCGCCCAGGCCCAGGCCCGGGCCAATGCGCCCCTCGCAGCGGAGTAAGTCAGGCATGCGCCAGCTCTCTGCCCTCACGCTTTTCCCGGTCGCCCTGGCGGCTCTGGGGGCCTGCGCGGGGGATGGAGAGGGGGCCGCCATGTCGGGCAAAAAGGGCTATCTCGGCATTCAGACCGTGCTTCTGGATGGTGATATGGTCAGTTTCCGCGTCGCCATGAAGGGGACGCAGGATGGCAAGGATATCGAGGATTATGCCCGTTGCGCAGCTGCGCAATATGCATTGATCCGGGGTGCCGGTTTCGCCCGCCATGTGCGGACGAATGTTGCAAAATCCGGCGATACGCTAAGGGGTGACTCGGTCTGGCTGGTTTCAGCCGCGCTGCCCCGCGGTGTGAAAACGATTGACGCCGAAGTGACGGTGCAGGATTGCGGCGCATTGAGGATCCCGACGGTCTGAGGGGCAGCCCCCGGACAAAAGGCATAAAGACAGCGGTCCGGAAAACGGACTGAGAGGACGGTAGGAAGATGGACGGATTTTTCTCGACGGGGCTAGGCACGGCGGTCATTCTGATCGCGCAGTGTCTTGCGGTGGTCGCCTTCGTCATGATCTCGCTGATCTTCATGGTCTATGGCGACCGGAAGATCTGGGCGGCGGTGCAGGTGCGGCGCGGCCCGAACGTGGTCGGCCCCTGGGGGATCCTGCAGACCTTTGCCGATGCACTGAAATATGTGCTGAAGGAAATAGTGGTCCCTGCGGGTGTTGACCGCCCGGTCTATTTCCTTGCTCCGATCCTGTCTTTCGTGCTGGCGCTTCTGGCCTTCGCGGTGATCCCGTTCGATTACGGCTGGGTGCTGGCGGATATCAACGTCGCGATCCTCTTTGTCTTCGCCGTCTCCTCGCTTGAGGTCTACGGCGTTATCATGGGCGGCTGGGCGTCGAACTCGAAATACGCGTTTCTTGGCGGTCTGCGCTCTGCCGCGCAGATGATCTCGTACGAGGTCAGCCTCGGCCTGATCATCATCGGTCTGATCATTTCCTCCGGCTCAATGAACATGTCCGACATCGTGCGCGCTCAGGATACCGGCTACGGCTTCCTCGGCTGGTACTGGCTGCCGCATTTCCCGATGCTGGTTCTGTTCTTCGTCTCGTCTCTGGCGGAAACCAACCGCCCGCCGTTTGACCTTCCGGAAGCTGAATCCGAACTCGTCGCCGGCTTCATGGTCGAATATTCCTCGACGCCCTATCTTCTGTTCATGGCGGGTGAATATATCGCCATCTTCCTGATGTGTGCGCTGATCAGCCTGTTCTTCTTCGGCGGCTGGCTTTCCCCGATCCCCGGCATCGCCGATGGCTGGTGGTGGATGGTTGCCAAGATGTGGATGTGGTTCTTCATGTTCGCGATGGTGAAGGCCATAGTGCCGCGCTACCGCTACGACCAGCTGATGCGGATCGGCTGGAAAGTCTTCCTGCCGCTGTCCCTTGGCTGGGTCGTCCTGGTGGCATTCCTTGCAAAATTCGAAGTGCTTGGCGGCTTCTGGGCCCGCTGGGCGGTTGGGGGCTGAGGCAAATGGCCAATATCGACTGGAACCGCGCCACGCGCTATTTCCTGATGATGGATTTCATCAAGGGCTTTGCGCTTGGGATGAAGTATTTCTTCAAGCCGAAACCCACCATCAACTATCCGCATGAAAAGGGGCCACTTTCGCCCCGTTTCCGCGGTGAGCACGCTTTGCGCCGTTACCCGAATGGCGAAGAACGCTGCATCGCCTGCAAGCTTTGCGAGGCGATTTGCCCGGCCCAGGCCATCACGATCGATGCGGAACCGCGCGAAGACGGCTCGCGCCGCACCACGCGCTACGATATCGATATGACGAAATGCATCTATTGCGGCTTCTGCCAGGAAGCCTGCCCGGTCGATGCCATCGTTGAAGGCCCGAATTTCGAATTTTCGACCGAGACCCGCGAAGAGCTGTTCTACAACAAGGACAAACTCCTTGAGAACGGCGCGCGGTGGGAGGCCGAGATTGCCCGCAATCTCGAACTCGACGCACCTTACCGTTAAGCCAGACCCCCCAACCGGAGACCCGGCCAGGCCATGAGCAGACTTGAATCAGCAATTACCGGAGCGGCGGGCGGGGCAATCACCTTCGCCCTTGTCGCTCTGTTTGCTGGCGGGATGCTCAGAGGCGATCCGGGGGGCAGGGGGCAATCGGCCCGGCCGGCGCCGCAGGCCCGGCAGGGCCAGAAGGCCCGTCCGGACCCCAGGGTCCCGGCGGCGTGCAGGGGCCCGTTGGCCCGGCCGGCCCGCAAGGCGTCGAAGGTGTTGCCGGCCCGCAGGGGCCGCAGGGCGAGATCGGTGTCCAGGGCCCCGAAGGCCCCGCTGGCCCGCAGGGTGTGGCGGGCTATGGCGATCCGGGGCCGGATGCGCTGCTTCTCGTGCGCCGTGTGGGCGGCTGCCCCACCGGCTGGAACCCGGCAGGAGAGGTTGTGCTGAACGCATCTCCCGATTATGCGGGCAGCGCCGACCAGGAACGCTCGAACCCAGGGGTCGTGACTTCGGCAACCACGGGCTTTGCCAATGTCAATTTCTTCCTCTGCCAGCAGGGGAATGCCGGCGGGTCCGGCGGGGAGGGCGCGGAATGAACGAAGCCTATGCCAAAATGCTGAGCCAGATGATGGAAAGCAGCCAGGAGATGCTGAAAAGCTTCAATCCGGGCATGGCCTCGGTCACGGAAAGCATGACCGAAGGCATGAAAGCGGGCGGCTTTGACAAGCTGTTTCTGACCATGCCGGCGGATCTGATGGAAATGTGGTTCGGCAAGACCTTTAACCGCGAGGGGCTCGACAGCCGCACGCGGCTTCTGGTGACGCTGGCCGGGCTGACGGTGCAGGGGGCGTTGCTGCCCGCAGGCGCCGGCGAGCCGCAGATCAGGGTGACGGTCCGGCATGCGCTGGAAGCCGGCGCCACGGAACGCGAGATCGCCGAGGTGATCTGGCAAATGAGCATGTTCGGCGGTTTGCCCGCCATGAGACAGGCGCTGGACATTGCCCAGTCCGTCTTTGACGAGAGGAAGGAAGCTAGCAAATGACCGTCGCGGTTTTTGCCTTTTATGTCTTTGCGCTGGTGACCATTGGCTCGGGCCTGATGGTGACGTTCAGCCGCAATCCGGTGCATGCGGTGCTCTGGCTGATCTCGGCCTTTGTCGGCGCGACCGGGCTTTTCGTGCTTTTGGGCGCGGAATTCATCGCGATGCTTCTGCTGATCGTCTATGTCGGCGCGGTCGCGGTGCTGTTCCTCTTCGTCGTAATGATGCTCGACGTCGATTTCGCGGCGCTGAAAGGCGAGATGGCGCGGGCCATGCCGCTCGCGCTGCTGATTGGCGTCGTGCTGCTGATGCAGATCGGGATCGCCTTCGGGTCCTGGCGGGTGTCTTCCGGCGCCAGCCTCACGAACCCGACTCCTACGGATGTCGACAATGCGCGCGCCATCGGTCTGTTGATCTATGACCGCTATATCTACCTCTTCCAGGCCGCAGGCCTTGTGCTGCTGGTCGCGATGATCGGGGCGATCCTGCTGACGCTGCGCCACCGCACCGGCATCAAGCGCCAGAATGTGCTGCATCAGATGTGGCGCGACCCGGCCCAGACCATCGAGATGAAAGACATCAAACCGGGGCAGGGGCTCTGATCCATGATCTTCGCGGGGTTCATCATCGCAGGGGCTGCAGTCCCGCCGGCGGTCTCGCCGGCGCGGACCTGCCTGTCTGCCAGGATGAAACCTGTGGCCAATGCTGTCCGGGGCAGGTGTTGCGCCGGATCTGAAACCACCGGGCCGAATGTGGGAGGCAGGATCTGATGCTGCGCCTCTCGGCCTTGTTCACCTGTCTCGCGGGCACTTCCCAGGCGCTGACCCCTTTGCCGCCCTGTGGCGGTGTCGAGGCGGGCATGCGCACGGGGGCTCCGGCGCAGATTGCCGGTGCCGGCATCGTGGTCGAGCAATATCGGCAGAATATTACCAGCCATGGGGATCTGGCCGAGGCAGATACCCCGCCTGTCGGGGCCCTTGCGGGCTTCATCGGGCTGCGTGTCAGCCATTGCGCCACCGGGCGTTTTGTCGCGATCCCGGGTGCGAGCGACAGTTACGCCGTGGCAGAACAGCTTGCTGCCAGCGCGGTTTTGCGCGACAGCCTCGCGACAAAGCGCATGGTCACTGCGGGCCAGATGATCGGCGCGACAAAGGCCAGCTATGGCCGGGTGATCGTTCTTCGGGAAACCGACGAGACCTGCGCCTGCAACACTTACTTTCCGGATCTGCGCGCCAAAGGGATGACCCCTTACAAAGAGCGCAACGATCTGGGGCAATAACGGGCGAGAGCGCCTGAGGGACGGATGAGATGGCAGTAGGCATTGAACATTACATCATGGTGGCGGCGACTTTGTTCGTCATCGGGATCTTCGGTCTCTTCCTCAACCGGAAGAACGTGATCGTCATCCTGATGTCGATCGAGCTGATCCTCCTGTCGGCCAATATCAGCTTTGTGTCTTTCTCGTCCTTCAACGGCGATCTGACCGGGCAGATCTTCACGCTCTTCGTGCTGACGGTCGCCGCGGCCGAGGCCGCCATCGGCCTCGCCATCCTCGTCGTCTTCTTCCGCAACCGCGGAACGATTGACGTCGAAGACGTGAATGTGATGAAGGGCTGAGAGAATGGTTCAGATTGTCTTTTTCGCTCCGCTGATCGGGGCCATTCTCTGCGGCTTCGGCTGGCGGTTCATCGGTGAGAAACCAGCACAGGTTCTGACCACAGCGGCGGTCTTTCTCGCGGCAGCGCTGAGCTGGGTCATCTTTCTTGGCTTTGACGGCGAGACCTATAAGATCACGCTTTTGCGTTGGGTCGAAAGCGGCACGCTTGCGACCGAATGGGCGATCCGCGTTGACCGGATGACCGCGATTATGCTGGTCGTCGTCAACTCGGTCTCGGCTTTGGTCCATCTCTATTCGTTCGGCTATATGGCCCATGACGAGAACTGGACGGATGACGAGCCTTACCGCGCGCGTTTCTTCGCCTATCTCTCGTTCTTCACCTTCACCATGCTGACGCTGGTGACCGCCGATAACCTTCTCCAGATGTTCTTTGGCTGGGAAGGGGTGGGGGTCGCCTCGTACCTGCTGATCGGTTTCTACTGGAAGAAACAATCCGCCGGTGCTGCGGCGATGAAGGCTTTCATCGCGAACCGGGTCGGTGACTTCGGCTTCATCCTTGGCATCGCGGGCCTTTACCTCTTGACGGATTCGATCCAGTTCGACCAGGTCTTTGCCGCGATCCCGGGCAAGTCCGAAGTGACGCTGCGCTTCCTCTGGACCGACTGGAATGCGGTGAACCTGATCGCCTTCCTGCTATTTGTCGGCGCGATGGGGAAATCGGCGCAGCTGTTCCTGCACACCTGGCTGCCGGATGCGATGGAGGGGCCGACGCCCGTCTCCGCGCTGATCCATGCTGCAACCATGGTGACTGCAGGCGTCTTCCTGGTTTGCCGCATGTCGCCGGTCTTTGAATATGCGCCCTATGCCACCGGCTTCATCACGGTGCTGGGGGCAACGACCGCCTTCTTTGCCGCGACCGTGGGTCTGGTGCAAAACGACATCAAGCGCGTGATCGCCTATTCGACCTGTTCGCAGCTGGGCTATATGTTCGTGGCGGCAGGCGTTGGCGCCTATCCGGTCGCGATGTTCCACCTCTTCACCCACGCCTTCTTCAAAGCGATGCTGTTCCTTGGCGCCGGTTCGGTGATCCATGCGACCCATCACGAGCAGGATATGCGCTGGTATGGTGGTCTGAGGAAAAAGATCCCCTTCACCTTCTGGATGATGATGATCGGCACGCTCGCCATCACCGGTGTCGGTATCCCGCTGACCTATTACGGCTTCGCAGGTTTCCTGTCGAAAGACGCCGTGATCGAAAGCGCCTATATCGGGTCGGACTACGCCTTCTGGCTGCTTGTCATCGCCGCCGGCATGACCAGCTTCTATTCCTGGCGGCTGATGTTCCTGACCTTCTACGGCACCAGCCGCGCCGATCAGAAGCCTCAGGACGAAAACGCGCATGACCATGCGCAGGATCATGGTCACTCCCATGGCCATGATGATCACGGGCATGACCACGGGGCTGATCACGGGCACGGCCATCACCACGAGCCGCATGAAAGCCCGCTGGTCATGCTGATCCCGCTGGCAGTCCTGTCGCTCGGCGCTCTGTTCTCGGGGATGATCTGGTACAAGGTCTTCTTCGGCGACGAAGAAAAGATGCGGACCTGGTTCGGGATGGAGCAGCTTGCGGCCCATCACGTCGAGGAGGGCCATGCTGAACCTGCCGCCGATCAGGCTACGGCGGGTGAGACGGCGCATGCCGAAGCTGAAGCTGCGGGCGATGCGCTGACGGCTGAGGAGGCGGCAAATGCGGCAGCTCAGGCTGAGGCTCTTGCAACGGTGGATGCCGGTGTGACCGATCCGGGTGAAGCGGTCGAAGCCGCGGATCACGGCGCGGCGCCGGCTGAGTCCCATGGTGTGGCGCCCAAAGGCGCGCTTCTGATGCTGCCTTACGGTGCCGATGAGCAGGCCGTGGTCGACATCCGCGTCGACGCAGCAAAGGTCGAAGCCTCGGGCCATGCGCCGAACACCATCATCGCGGCGGCCCATATGGTGCCGTCCTGGGTCAAGGTCTCGCCCTTTGTCGCGATGCTGATCGGTCTGACCCTGTCCTGGCTCTTCTACATCAGGAACCCGTCCTGGCCGCGCCGTCTGGCAGAGCAGCAGCGCCCGCTCTACCTCTTCCTCCTGAACAAATGGTATTTCGACGAGGTTTATAATTTCGTCTTCGTCAAAGGTTCGAAAGCCCTTGGCCGGCTGTTCTGGAAGAATGACGTCAAGGTCATTGACGGAACCATCAACGGGGTGGCGATGGGGATTATCCCCTTCTTCACCCGCCTCGCAAATCGCGCCCAGTCGGGCTTTGTCTTCCACTATGCCTTCGCCATGGTGCTCGGGATTGTTGCCCTGGTCACCTGGATGACGCTTTTCGGTGGCGCCAGGTAAAGGGGCCCGGGATCCATGGCACAACAACTCCTCAATATCATCCTCTTCCTGCCGCTGGTGGCCGCGCTGATCATGGCGCTGTTCCTGCGCGGCGATGACGAGGCCGCACGCGGCAACGCCAAATATCTGGCGCTGTTCGCGACCATCGCAACCTTCCTTGCCAGCCTCTTCCTGCTGGCGGAGTTCGATCCGTCGAACCCGGATTTCCAGTTCGTCACGGAACGTGACTGGATCCTCGGCCTGAAATGGCGGCTTGGCGTCGATGGGATCTCGATCCTCTTCGTCATGCTGACGACCTTCCTCATGCCGCTGGTGATCTGGTCGGCCTGGGATGTGACGAAACGCGTCAAGGAATATATGATCGCGTTTCTGATCCTGGAAACGCTGATGATCGGCGTGTTCTGCGCGCTGGATCTGGTGATGTTCTACCTTTTCTTCGAGGCAGGGCTGATCCCGATGTTCCTGATCATCGGGGTCTGGGGCGGCGTGAACCGCATCTATGCGGCGTTCAAATTCTTCCTCTACACCTTCCTCGGGTCCGTCCTGATGCTGGTGGCGATGATCTTCATGTATATGGATGCGGGCACCACCTGTATCGGTGCCTGTGGCGAGGGCCAGGTCTCGCTTCTGACCCATACTTTCAGCTTCGAGGCCTTTGACCTTCTGGGGATCCATGTGGTCGGCGGTGTGCAGACGCTGCTGTTCCTCGCGTTTTTTGCGAGTTTCGCGGTCAAGATGCCGATGTGGCCGGTTCACACCTGGCTGCCCGATGCCCACGTTCAGGCGCCGACCGCGGGGTCGGTAATCCTGGCGGCGGTGATGCTGAAAATGGGCGGCTACGGGTTCCTGCGGTTCTCGCTGCCGATGTTCCCGGTGGCCTCTGATCTGCTGGCGCCGCTGGTCTACTGGATGTCGGCGATTGCGGTGGTCTATACCTCGCTGGTCGCTCTGGTTCAGTCGGATATGAAAAAGCTGATCGCCTATTCCTCGGTCGCCCATATGGGTTACGTGACCATGGGGATTTTCGCGATGAACCAGCAGGGCGTCGATGGCGCGATCTTCCAGATGATCAGCCACGGCTTCATCTCGGGCGCTTTGTTCCTTTGCGTCGGCGTGATCTATGACCGGATGCATACCCGCGAGATCGACGCCTATGGCGGCCTTGTGAACCGGATGCCGGCCTATGCGATGGTCTTCATGTTCTTCACCATGGCCAATGTCGGCCTTCCCGGCACCTCTGGCTTCGTGGGCGAGTTCCTGACGATCATGGGCATCTATCAGGTCAACACCTGGATCGCCTTCTTCGCGGCTTCGGGCGTGATCTTCTCGGCCTCTTACGCGCTCTGGCTCTACCGCCGGGTGGTTTTCGGCCAGCTTACGAAAGACAGCCTGAAGCTGATCACCGACATGACCGCGCGTGAGAAACTGATCTTCGCGCCCCTGGTGGCGATGACCCTGTTCCTCGGCATCTATCCGAGCGCGGTCACCGATATCATCGGCCCGTCCGTGACCCATCTGATCGAGAACTACCGTGCCGCTCTGCCCGTTCTGGCTGAGCAGGCGGCAATGCACTGAGGAAGCGCGACAATGACCGCAGTTGATTTCAACACCGTTCTGCCCGAGGTGATCCTCGCGCTTTACGCGATGGCCGCGCTCATGTTCGGTGTCTACACCGGCAAGGACAAAGTGGCGGTGCCGCTGGTCTGGGCCACGTCGGGGCTTTTCGTGGCGCTTGCGCTGTGGATCGGCCTTGGCGGCGAGGGCAGCCGGACGGCCTTCCACGGCATGTTCAACGACGACCCCTTCGCGCGCTTTGCCAAGGTGACGATCCTCGTATCTTCTGCCGCCGTGCTGGTGATGAGCCAGGACTATATGCAGCGCTACAATATGCTGCGCTTTGAATATCCGGTGATCGTGACGCTGGCTGTGACCGGCATGATGATGATGGTCTCGGCCGGTGATCTGATGGCGCTCTATATGGGGCTCGAGCTGCAATCGCTCGCGCTTTACGTGACCGCCGCGATGCGCCGCGACAGCGCGAAATCCTCGGAAGCCGGGCTGAAATATTTCGTCCTCGGCTCGCTGTCTTCCGGGATGCTGCTGTTCGGCGCCTCGCTGGTTTACGGCTTTACCGGCACGACGCAATTCGACGGCATCTTCGTCGCACTTCAGGCCGATGTCTCGCTGGGGCTGCTCTTTGGCCTGGTGTTCATGCTGGCGGGTCTCGCGTTCAAGATCTCGGCGGCACCCTTCCATATGTGGACGCCTGACGTCTATGAGGGCTCGCCCACCCCGGTGACCGCCTTCTTCGCCACCGCGCCGAAAGTCGCCGCGATGGCGCTGATCGCGCGGCTGGCCTGGGATGCCTTCGGCTCGATCCCGGCGCAATGGGGCCAGGTGCTGGCGGCGCTGTCGGTTCTGTCGATGTATCTCGGCGCGATTGCCGCCATCGGCCAGAAAGACATCAAACGCCTGATGGCCTATTCCTCGATCGCCCATATGGGCTATGCGCTGATCGGTCTTGCCGCCGCGACCACCGGTACGGCAGACCAGGCCGTGCAGGGCGTCCAGGCCATGCTGATCTATATGGTGATCTATGTCACCATGGGCGTGGGGTCCTTCGCCTTCATCCTCGGGATGGAGCGCAATGGCCGCCCGGTCACCGATGTTGCCAGCCTGAAGATGCTCTCGAAGACCGAGCCGCTGAAGGCGCTGGCGCTTCTGATGCTGTTCTTCAGCCTTGCTGGTGTGCCGCCCTTTATCGGCTTCTACGCCAAATTCGCGGTGCTGAAAGCGGCGGTGGATGCGGGCATGGTCTGGCTGGCGGTCGCGGGCGGGATCGCTTCGGTTATCGGCGCCTTCTACTATCTGCGCGTCGTGTATTTCATCTATTTCGGCGATACCGAAGATCCGGCGGAAAGCCGTATGTCGGCGGTACAATGGGTGGTGATGATGGCGGTAGCTGCGATCCTTGTGCTCGGGGCGATCAACCTCTTTGGCATCGAGGAGCCGGCTTTGACGGCGGCAAAAGCGCTTGTGCTCTGACCTGGTAACCCGGGTCGAGCTGGCTTCGGTCGACTCCACCAATCTCGAGGCCTTCCGGCAGGCCCCCGATCTTCGGGGCCTCTGTGGATTCTGGCGGGCGAGCAGACGGCAGGGAAGGGCAGGCGGGCAAGGCCCTGGACCAGCCCGCCGGGGAATTTCTACGGCAGCCTCGCGCAACGCCTGGACGACCCCCCGCGCGCCTGGGGCTGCGGAGTTTCATCGCGGCGCTGGCGCTTTATGACGCCTTTGTCGCGGTTGTGGGGAATGGCACGGGTTTCGCGCTGAAATGGCCCAATGACGTGCTTCTGAATGGGGGCAAGCTGACTGGGATCCTGCTTGAGGCCTCTGGCCCGATACTGGTCATCGGGATGGGCGTGAACCTCCTCCATGCGCCGCCGGCTTCGGCGGTAGAGCCGGGCGCGGTGGCGCCGGTTTCCTTGCTTGGAGAAACCGGGGTGCGGGTGACGCCCGCGCGCTTCCTCGATGCGCTGGCGCCTGCGATGACGCATTGGGAAGCCATTTTCCGCACCGAGGGGTTCGCGCAAATCCGCACCGCCTGGCTGTCGCGCGCCGCGCGGATTGGCGAGAAGATCATCGCCCGCACCGGATCCGAGACCCGCGAGGGTATATTCGAGACCATCGACCAGGACGGCAATCTGGTTCTGCGCATGGGCTCTGGCACCGTTGCCATTCCGGCAGCGGATGTGTTTTTCTGACACGAACCCCAGGGAGCGGCGAATGCTTCTCGCGATCGACTGCGGCAATACCAATACCGTCTTTGCCATCTGGGACGGGGCGAAGTTCATCGCCACCTGGCGCATCGGCACCGATCACAAACGCACGGCAGATGAGTATTTCGTCTGGCTTTCCTCGCTTTTGCTGCTCAACCGGCTGGAGGTGAAGATCGGTGAGGTGATCATCTCGTCTACCGTGCCGCGGGTGGTGTTCAATCTGCGTGTGCTGTCAAACCGCTATTTCGACTGCCGCCCGCTGGTGGTGGGCAAGCCCGAATGTCTGTTGCCGCATCAGCCGAGGGTCGATCAGGGCACGACTGTCGGCCCCGACCGGCTGGTGAACACGGCAGGCGCCTTTGACCGGCATGGCGGCAATCTGATCGTGGTTGATTTCGGCACCGCGACCACCTTTGACGTCGTCGATACCGATGGCGCCTATATCGGCGGTGTGATCGCGCCGGGGGTGAACCTGAGCCTTGAGGCACTGCATATGGCGGCGGCCGCGCTTCCCCATGTCGATGTGACGCGGCCCGCGCAGGCGATTGGCACGAATACGGTGGCCTGTATGCAGTCAGGCGTGTATTGGGGCTATATCGGCCTTGTCGAAGGCATCGTGCGCGCCATCCGCGAGGAACGCGATCGCCCGATGAAGGTGATCGGCACCGGCGGCCTTGCGTCGCTCTTCGCCCAGGACACTGAGATTTTCGAGTCGATTGAGGATGATCTGACCATGCATGGCCTCGTCCTGATCCATGAGTACAACAAGGAAAACGCATGAAGAGTGAACGGCTGATCTACCTTCCGCTGGGTGGTGCCGGCGAAATCGGGATGAATGCCTATGTCTACGGCTATGGCGCCCCTGGGAAGGAGAGGCTGATCCTCGTGGATATGGGGGTGACTTTCCCCGATATGGACGGGGCTCCGGGGGTCGAGGTGATCATGCCCGACATCACCTGGCTGGAAGAACGCGTGAGCAGGCTTGAGGCGATATTCATCACCCACGCCCATGAGGATCATATCGGCGCGCTTGGCCATCTCTGGCCGAAGCTCAAAGCCAAAGTCTATGCGCGGAAATTCACCGCCGCCATCGGCAAGCTGAAGATGGATGAGCTGGGCCATCCGACCGATGCGATTGTGACCGTGGGTGCGCGCCCTGATGTGGTCGAGGCGGGGCCGTTCCGCGTGCAGTTCGTGCCGCTTTCGCATTCGATCCCGGAATCGGCGGCTCTGATCATCGACACGCCCGCAGGGCGCGTGGTGCATTCGGGCGATTTCAAGCTCGACCGTTCGCCGGTCGTGGGCGAGGCCTGGGATGATGCGCTCTGGCAATCGGTGGCCGACGAGGCACCGGTCAGGGCGCTGATGTGCGACAGTACCAATGTGTTCTCGACCCATCCGGGGCGGTCCGAGGCGACTTTGGCCGAGCCTTTGGCCGAGCTGATCAAGGCATCAGAAGGGATGTTCGTTGCAACCACCTTCGGCTCGAACGTGGCGCGGCTGAAGACGCTCGCCGAGGCGGCTGTGGCGGCGGATCGCACGATCTGCGTCATGGGCCGCTCGATGAAGCGGATGCTCTCGGTCGCCGAGTCCACCGGGGTGCTGACCTCTTTCCCGCGGGTGGTGTCGACCGAAGACGCGCTGGAAGTGCCGCGCCGGAACCTCATGCTGCTGGTGACCGGCAGCCAGGGCGAGCGGCGGGCGGCTGCGGCGGCTTTGTCGCGCGGCAAATATCTGGGCCATGAGCTGAAAAGGGGCGATACCTTCCTGTTCTCCTCGCGCACGATCCCGGGGAATGAGAAGGGTGTCTACAAGATCTGGAACGAGTTTTCCGAGAAGGGCGTGCGGGTCGTCGATGATGCCGGCGGGCTCTATCATGTCTCGGGCCATGCGAACCGTCCGGATCTGGAACATGTGCACCGGCTGTTGCTGCCGGATATGCTGATCCCGATGCATGGCGAACACCGGCATCTGACCGAACATGCGCGGATCGGGTCTGAGGGCGGGATCGCGACACAGGTGGCGGTCAACGGGATGATGGTCGATCTGACCGGCGAGCATCCGAAGGTCGTTGAATATGTCGAGACCGGGCGGCTTTATCTGGACGGGACTGTGCTTATCGGGGCGATGGACGGGGTGATCCGCAACCGGATCCGCATGGCGCTGAACGGGCATGTGCTGGCGACGGTAATCCTTGACGAGGCAGGCGAGCCGCTGGGCGAGCCCTGGGTCGAGATCATGGGGCTGACGCCGACCGGCAAAGGCGGGCGCGATCTGGCCGAGACGATGGAGGCGGAGCTTGATGAATGGATGGGCCGTGCCGGGCGCAAGGTTCTGAAAAACGATGACAAGGTCGAGGATGACATGCGCCGCATCATCCGCCAGGTCGCGGTGGAAGAAATCGGCAAAAAGCCGGAAGTGACCGTGGTGGTTTCGCGTCTTTTGCCCGAATGAGGTCACGGCTGGCGGGACGGGGTTCCGCCGGTTGACGGATCCTGCGCTTCCGCGCCGGATCTGTTTTTTGCGGGATCTCCCGATCCGTGGGCCGGACCAGAGGCCCGACCCACGGATCGGGAGCGAAGAGCACGGCCTTTGGCCGTGCGACTTTAGCAGCATAGCAAAGCCCGCCACTGGCGGGCTTTGCTATGACTGCCGCCCAGAGGGGCAGACTTCTGCAGATCTGGACAGGAACAGCAGGTTTCTTTCGGCCTCTGACTGCGGATATCGGTAAGCATGGCATCGAGCGGGGCTCGACAGGGCCTGTCGCCAGAACGGCCGGAAGTGGGAAAAGTGCCACCTGCGACGAGGCGACACTTCAGCCTTCAGGCCGCGAGGTTTGATGCCAGGAAGTGGCCCGACGCCGCTTGTAACAAGCGTCCTATGGGAGAATGCCAAGGGAGCAGTTCTTGCAATCTGTCAACGGGTATGGTTACGTTCCCCGACAGCGCGCCTGCCCGCACCGTGACCGGTATGGGCGGTATGCAGGACCCGCCAGCGCAGCGGCTCGCTATCGGGAACGGATGCAACACCGCTGGCCCCGCGACTGAACTATGCCGACGGGATCGACCTCGTTCGTTCAAGGCCGGTCGGGATCGGGCTGAACTGCTATCATTGCGATCGCCGCTCGCGCCCATGCACCGTTCAACCGCCGGCTGGCGGTAAATGAGCGCGAGCGCAGCCTCGTGATCTTTCGATTCGGCGACGAATGACCTTTGGCCGGTCTGTGCTGGCAACATGTCCAGACGCAGAAGCCAGCGATTGCAATGACCCTCACCGCATCACAGTCAAGGATAGCGCCCGCTTTACGGCCTGGGCCCACCCTCAGCATCGCGGATTAAACAGGGCTTTCCGGTGCCGGCAAAACAAGCCACTGCCTGCGAGCAAGTATCCGCAACTGCGACACATAGTTGGCGGGTGTTAAGCGCCTTCGCGCGACGCTGTTCAACCTCTCCCCGGGCCACCAACGTCATCGCTATGATCTGAGCCGTAACCTCATTCGGCCACCGTCGGGCCGGTTGCCATGACCTGCGCCCTTTGGGTCCCTCGTTCATCACGAGAGTCTGCGGGTTTGTGCTCTGCTCCCTTGGTTAGGACCGCCGCGATCTGGAGTTTCGCGGCTCTGATCACGGAGGCGGGCTGGCTGCGCCACCGGGAATATGCAGGTTGATCGGCACGTTGTAACCGATCGCACTGTGAGGCCTGACCTCGTTGTAGTCTCTGCGCCAAGCCTCCAACTTTTCGCGCGCATCCGCAAGGTCCATGAACCAGTGGGCGTTCAGGCACTCCGCCCGCAGCTTGCTGTTGAACGCCTCAATGAAGCCATTGTCGGTGGGTTTCCCCGGTCGGGAGAAGTCCAATGTGACACCATTGGCATAGGCCCACAGATCCAGGTCGCGGGAGATAAACTCGCTGCCGTTATCGACCCTGATCGTCTGCGGGTAGCCGATCTGCCGACAGACCCGTTCGAGCGTCTGAACCACATCCTCGCCCCGGTAAGCAAATCGGGGATCCGTCGCCGGGCAATAACGCGAATGGATATCCACGATGGTCAGGATCCGCAGTTTCTTGCCCAGGGCGAGCTGGTCATGGACAAAATCCATCGCCCAGACCTCGTTCGGTCCGGAGGCCTCCTGTCGGTCCTCGCGCAGCCTCGCCTTCACCCGGCGCTTCGGATGCCTGTTGCGCAGCTGCAGGCCCAACTCATTGTAAATCCTGCGTGTCTTCTTGATGTTCACCTGCCAGCCCTCCCGCCGCAGCAGCACATGGATGCGCCGGTAGCCATAGCGCACACGCGTTTCGCAGATCTCGCGGATCCGCAGTTCGAGGCCGGCCTGCCCGGTGCGACGGGATTTGTAATGGTAGCTCGAAGTGTCGAACCGCTGCGCCTGGCAGGCCCGTCGGATCGAGACACCCCAGTCAACCAGAAGCCCGTCAACAAGCTTGCGCGTCCGGACAGGCCTCAGAGCTTTCGGCGGATGACGTCCTGCAGCATCTCGCGGTCGAGCGTCAGGTCCGCCACGATCTTCTTCAGCCGTGCATTCTCGTCCTCAAGCGCCTTCAACCGCCGCATCTCATCGGGAAGCAACCCGCCATAACGCTTCTTCCAGTTGAAGTATGTGGCCTGGCTGATCCCCGCCTTGCGGCAGATCTCGGCAACAGGCGTGCCTTCCTCGCCCTGCTTCAGAATGAACGCCTTCTGCGCTTCCGTGAACTTCGATGCCTTCATCGTCTTCAGCTCCTCTCCCAGCCAGGGAAAACTAGCCGAAAACTCCAGCTTAAGACGGTCCAGTTTCCAGGGGGCAGAGCAGATTGCACAAGCGTCCGGCGCGTTCTGAGCGGCGTCTTGTTTCCCAGAGACGAATGCGGTCTGACGGCGTTGTAATCGCAGCGCCAGAGCGCCAGCTTGCGGCGGGCGTCGTCCAGGGCATCGAGGATCCCCTCATTCAAGAGCTGGTCGCGCAGACTGCCATTGAAGCTTTCGCTGAAGGCGTTCCGCTGCTGTTTGCCCGGGTCGATGTAATGCCAGGGCACCTCGTTCTTGTTGGGCCAATTCAGGATGGCACGGCTGGTGAACCCGGTGCCGTTATCGCTGACTATGCAGGCGGGCTTTCCGTCGATCCGCACCAGCGCATCCGGCTCGCAGGCGACAGACATGCCCGAGATGCAGGTATCGGCAGTCAGGCAGAGGTTCTCCCGGCAGCAATCGTCGATCACCGCCAGACTGCGGACCTTGCGCGAGGCGTCGAAGCTGTCGGCGAGGAAGTCGCGCGAGCAGCGGGCCTTGGGATGTGGCCCCCGGCATAGGCATGCGTGACCCGCGGGCCCGCTTGCGCCCGCGCCGCCGCTTCACCGAACGCCCTTCCTCCCGATAGAGCCGGCAGAGCTTTTGAGGGTCATGAGCATGCCCTTGCGCTCAGGCAGGATACCGGTCCGACAATAGCCGAAGCGGAGCCGCTTCCCGGCGATCTCCTTCATTTCCTCGCGGATTTCGGGCCTTGCCAGTGGGCCTGACCCAATGGCGCCGTAATGGCTCGATCCGGCGGGCATGTGCGCCGGATCGTTTTGGGGTCGACACCGACAAGCTGGCAGCCGCGGCGTTGCGAGATATCCTGATCCTGCATGGCCCCGGGCGCGGCCTCTTGCCGCCTGGTCAATGTCGTCAGTTTTTTGCCGGAAGATCCCTCAGGACGACATTGTCGGGCATCGTGTCGGCCAGCAGGCGCATGAGCCTCGCGTTCTCATCTTCCAGCGCCTTCAGCCTGGCGGCCTCGGAGACCTCCATGCCACCATACCTGGCTTTCAGCTTGTAGAACGTCGCCGGGCTGAGGCCATGCCTGCGCCATACCTCAGTTGTTGGCATGGCCGTCTCTTGCTCCCTGATCATCCCGATTATCTGTGCCTCGGTGAAACGGCTCTTCCTCATGCGTCTGCTCCTTCGCGGTTGAGCAGACCCTACATCAGACTCGGGGACCTCGCGGGGGGCTGGTCAGGAGTGCAACGCTGCGTGCTGCCATGGCACAGACGGTCGTCGCGGTTTTCACGCGACGGCTTCGGGAACACGCGACCGAACGCGCGGCGCTGATCGCTGCCTATTTGCTCGAAGGACTTTTCCGTCCCGTGCTGGAGAAGGCGATGTGAGACGTCATCGGCCCCTGCTCGAGCTGGCTGAAGGAGCACCAGATGCGCCAGGTCCCTTCGCCTGGCATGTCGGGAAGATTGGCGGAGCCTCCTTTCATGCATGTCGCAATGATGATTTGCTGACTATACTCCACCGGCTGCTCGACAATGAGGAAGCGGAAGGCGAGGCGGCGTTCGAGCTCGGCCTCGCGCATACGGTGTGCGCGTTCGATGGCGGAGATGTGGTAACAATTCTTGCCGGCTAGGACACGGCGAGGCTGCTTTTCGCGCGCGCGCATGGCCGATGATGAAAGGTCCGACGCGCGAGCCCATAGGTCATCGATTGATCTCGTTCCCGGCTTTGCGGCGAAGCGGAGTGCGGCGGATATGCAAGACAGTCTGACCGATCTGGCCACCGCAGCGCGGGTTAGAACAAAAGCGTTGCGAACTGGCTGCGTGGCGCGATGGCTTGCGCCCCATCAGGACGTGGATCTTGAATGGACCGAACTCGCACGCACTGTCCAGCGAGCGGCCGACAATTTTGCCCGTCTCAGCTGGATTAATGCCGCTACAACCATGGATCGCATCCTGGCCGTCTTTGACGCAGGCTGCGCCACCGCGCATGGCAACGGCTTGCGGTCCATGCAACGGGCCTGTGGCGATGCGTCTTTCCTGTCTGCGGCTGCGGCCTCTTCGATACTGACGGGCTGGCTGTGGCCATTATCATCCGGAGATTTGACCGCAGGGGGATAGTGGCGCGGCGCGCGCGCGGGGCAAGGTGATGCTTTGGCGCAGGGAAGCTGTCGCAGGAGTGTCGGCTTCAGGGCCTTGAGCTGCGCAGTCTTTCCGGTTTCAGGCGCGAGATGGCCCAAGCATAGGGTCTGCGCGCATCAGATAACAGCTCGGATGCGCGCAGATCTGTTCAGATCGGCTGAAGCCAGTCTTCGCTTTCGCCAGCCTCATCTGCGGCCTCGTTTCCGGCCACATCTGCCACCGCCGGAGCCAATGCCGAAACCTCTGCGGCAGCCGGGGTGCTTTCCGGGTCGCGGGCGGCACTCTGTGCTGCCATTGCGGGCGCGGCTGCGGGCGTCTCTTCCGGGCTGTGGTCCGGGGCGGGATTGTCTTCCGCCGCGCTGTCCTCGGTGGGGGAGGGCGTGCTGATCCGGAAGCTGCGCAGCAGGAAGTCGGGAACATGGTCGCCCATGCCGATCACGGCGGGGCCATCGTCGCGGCGGTCGCGGCGGTCGTTACGGCGGCCACCTGCATCCCGGCTGCCAGTATCACGGGCGAGCGATTCGCGGCCAGCGGACTCGCGGTTGCCATCGCGGGCGACCGGCTCGCGGCGGGGTTCGCTGTATGAGGGGCTGCGCGAGCCGCCTTCACGTCCGGAGCTGCCCCTTGCACTGGCCTCTTTCTGGGGGGCCTCGCTGCGCTCGGGCTGCGCCTTCGGCGCGACGGCGTCTGCCTGGGGGGCTGCAGCGGCGCGGTCTTCGTCCTGAGCGCGTTCGCGCCCGCCGCGGGACCGTTCGCGGCCCTTGCCACTGCGCGAACGCTCACCACGCTCACTGCGGTCCCCGCGGTCAGACCGCTCGCCACGCGGTTCGCGGCTGGTGCGCGACGAACCGGCGTTTTCGAGATCGAGCCCTTCGGGCAGCTCTGCGCGCGGGATTTCCTGTTTCACCAGGCTTTCCACCGCAGCCAGCTGCTTGGCGTCAGACGGTGTGGCCAGGGTGAAGGCGCGACCATGGCGGCCGGCGCGGCCGGTGCGGCCGATGCGGTGCACGTAATCCTCGGGATGGCCGGGCACATCGAAGTTGAACACATGACTGACCGCCGGAATATCAAGCCCGCGCGCCGCCACATCAGAGGCCACGAGGATATGCAGCGAGCCGTCGCGGAAGGCATCGAGCGTTTTTGTCCGCTGCGACTGGTCAAGGTCACCATGGATGGGAGCTGCGTTGAAACCGTGCGATTTCAGCGATTTGGCGACAACATCTACATCCATCTTGCGGTTGCAGAACACGATGCCATTGGTGCAGGTTTCGCCTTCTGCCGCGATCAGCGACCGCAGCACGGCGCGCTTTTCGGTGAAGGACCGGTCTTTGCGCGACGGTGTGAAATACACGACCTTCTGGTCGATATTCGTATTGGTGGTGGCCTGACGCGCAACCTCGATCCGCGCGGGGGCGGTCAGGAATGTATTGGTGATCCGTTCAATCTCGGGCGCCATGGTGGCCGAGTAGAACATCGTCTGGCGGGTGAAGGGGGTGAGCTGGAAGATGCGCTCGATATCGGGGATGAAGCCCATGTCAAGCATCCGGTCGGCCTCATCGACCACCATGATCTGCACGCCGGTCAGCAAAAGCTTGCCGCGTTCAAAATGGTCGAGCAGCCGGCCCGGCGTCGCGATCAGCACGTCGACGCCACGGTCAATCAGCTTGTCCTGTTCGCCAAAGGCCACGCCGCCGATCAGGAGCGCCTTGGTCAGCTTTGTATGTTTGGCATAGGTGTCGAAATTCTCGGCCACCTGGGCTGCAAGTTCGCGCGTCGGCGCCAGCACGAGGCTGCGCGGCATCCGGGCGCGCGCCCGGCCCTGGCCGAGCAGCGTGATCATCGGCAGCGTGAAGCTTGCGGTTTTACCGGTGCCGGTCTGGGCGATCCCAAGCACATCGCGGCCCTTCAGAGCTTCGGGAATGGCTTCAGCCTGGATCGGCGTGGGCGTCTCATACCCTGCTTCGGAAACGGCCTGGAGAACCCGGGGATCAAGGGCGAGGTCGGAAAATTTGGTCATATGCGTCCAATAGTGGCGGCAAGGGTCATGAGGACCGGCCGCGAGTGGGGGCGGGACGCAGGATTTCAGGCGCCCCATCGGAACAGCCCGCCGGATTGCGGGTTCCGGCGCCAGATAGCGTGATTTTGTACAATGGTCAATCTGAGGCACCTTTTTGTGCCGGATTGTGACCTTCTGGTTGCGAGTTCAGCGTGTTTTCGGCGGATTGGTTCCGCTCTGAGGGCGGTGCAAAGGGGCACCCCGGGGCAGGCAGCGGATCTGCGCCTGTTTCGCCGGGCGACCGCAGATTGAGGGCGCGCGGGGCTTGCGCGGGAGAGCAGCTATCCCGACATGCGCAAAGGAAACCCAGTTCGGAGACGAGAATGAAATGTCCGGTCGACAACGAGACGCTGCTTATGACAGAGCGCCAGGGGGTCGAGATCGACTACTGCCCAAAATGCCGGGGCATCTGGCTCGACAGGGAGAGCTGGATAAGCTGATCGAGGTCGCCGCCAGCAAGGCGATGCCGGCTGTGACCCAGGCCGAGCCGCAGCGCGCCAGCCCGCCACCTCCTCCGCCGGTCAGCGAAGCGGCCAGGCCGCACCCTGAACAGGACCGCTCTGTCTCTCCCGCCGCCCGCGCGTCAGAGCGGATGGGCTTTGATCAGCGCGCGCGCCATACGCCGATCCCGGATCCGAGGGATCAGGACATGTCCGGCAGCCGCAAACGCTATGATGACGATGACGAAGATTATGATGACCGCAACCGGGGGCGCCGCAAACGCGGAATGGGGAGTATCCTGGGCGAAATATTTGATTTTTGATAAAAAAAGGGCCGGGACAGGGATCTCCCGGCCTTTTCAGTCAGTCCTGGTGATGCTTCGCTCTTGCGCTCGGGTCGGTATCCCGGGCGCAGACCAGCTCAGGCCATCATTTCTTTCGTCGCCGTCAGCCGCAGCGCGGGATAGTCGCGCGCCACGCGGTCGATGTCCCATTGCAGCCGGGTGAGGAACACGAGGTCGCCGTCATTATCGGTGGCGATATGCTGCTTGTTCAGATTGACCATCTTTTCGATCTCGTCCCTGTCGCCCGAAATCCAGCGCGCCGAGGCGAATTGCGAGGGCTCGAACCGCACCGGGATCTGATATTCCAGCCCGATCCGCGAGGCGAGCACGTCGAATTGCAGCGCGCCGACCACGCCGACGATAAAACCAGAGCCGATGGCGGGCTTGAAGACCTTGGCTGCACCTTCCTCGGCGAACTGCATCAGCGCCTTTTCCAGGTGTTTGGCCTTCATCGGGTCGGTCGCGCGGATATTTTGCAAGAGCTCGGGCGCGAAAGACGGGATCCCGGTGAAGCGCAGCGTCTCGCCCTCGGTCAGCGCGTCGCCGATCCTGAGCTGACCGTGATTCGGGATGCCGATAATGTCGCCGGCCCAGGCCTCATCCGCCAGTTCGCGGTCGGCGGCGAGGAACAGTACCGGATTGGTCACCGCCATCAGCTTTTTCGAGCGCACATGCGTCAGCTTCATGCCGCGTTCAAAATGGCCCGAGGCGAGGCGGACAAAGGCCACGCGGTCGCGGTGTTTCGGGTCCATATTGGCCTGGACCTTGAAGACAAAGCCGGTGACCTTTGGTTCTTCGGCGGCCACGGCGCGTTCGGCCGCCTTTTGCGGCTGCGGTTCGGGGCCGAAATTGCCGATCCCCTCCATCAGCTCTTTGACGCCAAAGGAATTGATCGCCGAGCCGAACCAGATCGGCGTCATCGCGCCTTGCAAAAACGCCTCGCGGTTAAAGGCGGGCAGCAATTCCCGCGCCATGGCGATTTCCTCGCGCAGCTGCGCCAGCTGGTCTGCGGGGATATGATCGGCAAGGCGCGGGTCATCCAGCCCGTTCAGCCTGATCGATTCCGCCACTTTGTTGCGGTCGGCGCGGTCCATCAGCTCAAGGCGGTCATTCAGCAGGTCATAGGCGCCGAGGAAATCGCGCCCCGAGCCGATCGGCCAGGAGGCCGGTGCCACGTCGATCGCCAGATTCTCCTGGATTTCGTCTATGATCTCGAATGTGTCGCGCGCCTCGCGGTCCATCTTGTTGCAGAAGGTCAGGATCGGCAGATCGCGCAGCCGGCAGACCTCGAACAGTTTCCGCGTCTGGCTTTCCACGCCTTTCGCCCCGTCGATCACCATGATCGCGGCATCGACGGCGGTCAGCGTGCGATAGGTGTCTTCGGAAAAATCCGAGTGGCCGGGCGTGTCGACCAGATTGTACCGGAACTCGCGATATTCAAACGACATCGCCGAGGCCGAGACCGAGATGCCCCGGTCCTGTTCCATCTTGAGAAAGTCCGAGCGCGTGCGCCGCGCCTCGCCCTTGGCGCGCACCTGGCCCGCCATCTGGATCGCTCCCCCGAACAGGAGAAACTTTTCGGTCAGCGTGGTTTTGCCAGCATCCGGATGCGCGATGATCGCGAAGGTCCGGCGGCGGGAAATCTCGGGCGGAAGGGTGGGGGCGTTGTCCAGCATGGCCGGGCTTTTAGCGCCTGTCGCTGTCGCCGTCTATCGCGCAGGCGGGCCGGGGGAAAGATCCGCTCCCGAAACCGGCCAGGCGTTGCCGGCTGGACAAAGCGGGGCCCGCATGTTTGCCTTTTGCGCAGGTGTGTTACGAGGATCTGGTCGATGCGTCTTCTGGCTGTTGTTTTCGCGCTGATGTCCGCGCTTCCGGTGCAGGCGGCCTGGTTCACCGACAATGGCGCGCGCGAAGCGATGTCGGTTCTGCGCGCGAAGCCTGTCGCAGATCTCAGCCCGACCGAACGCGAGATCCTGACGGCGGCGAACCGCATCGGCTGGATTGCTGTGCCTGACTGTGGCTGGGGATCGAACGCGGTTCTGGTCACGGTAGAGGGCCAGGATTACGCGGTGACCTCACTGCATCTTCTGACCGGAAGGGGGCCGGGCCAGGTGCATTGCGACCCGGGTCTTGACGCGATTTTCCTGCCCAATGCCTCTTACATCTTGCCAGACATTTCGTACCAGACCGGCGACGAGGCTGTCCGCCGCATGGAATTCGAAAACAGGATTGTCGATCTGGAGCCGGATCCGGTGAATTTCACCCGCTCTGGTGCGGGGATGCCCTGGGTCGGGGACTGGGTCGCCTATCGGCTGACCGAGACCGTCTCGGATGATATCATGCCCGATTTCGCCTGGGGGGCCGGGGGACTGCGCGGGTCGATGCCCTGGTCCGCGCAGCAGAACCCGGCCGGGCCGGTCTGGGTGATCGGCTATGACGGGCGGTTCGAGCAGGAAAACGGCTGGGAGTTTTCCTGGCAGGGCTGTGAACAGCGCAAGACGCGGCCCGATAACGGCATGATCTATTTCACCTGCGATGCCGCGCCCGGCGCAAGTTCCTCGCTGATTGCGGTGATGGAAGACGGGCGGCTGACCTTTCAGGGTATCGTGACCGGGGTGATGGATCCGGCAATCGGCACTGATATTCCGGTCCCGAACAGCGCGCTGATGTGGAACATCGGCACGCAAAGCGCAGGCATCCAGGCGAAACTCGACCCCGGATCCCTGCCAGAACCAGACGGCTGGCGCGGCCTCTGGCGCTGATCCGCGCGCCGCTCAGCCCGGTTTGTTGTTTTGCCCGCTGCTCTGTCCCGTGCTCTGTCCGGCGACACCTTGTGCCGGGTTCCGGTTGCCGCCTGCGCCACGGCTGTGCCAATGCGCCGGGCCTCCGATGGAATCGAGAAATTGCCGCCCGGCCTCGGTGCCGAAATGCTGCAGATGCGCGAGGCCGGGAAATTGTGCGCGCACCTCGGAGGCGAATTGCGGTGGCAGCCGCGAGATGGTGGCGTCGTTCACCATCAGGCTTTCGACCGGGATACCCTCGGCATAGATGATCTCATGACGGTCGAAGATCAGGCTGAACCAGTCTGTCACTCCGGATTCGCGGATGAAAACATGTTCTTCATCAACCAGATGGCGGGCCTGGACCAGCAGCTCGGACGTGGCCAGCCCCGGCAGTTTATGACGCTGGTAAAGGAACATACGGTGATGCTGTCCGACGATCAGATCGCCGGAATTGCCCAGCGTTCCGGCCAGAATCACCACCGGCGCGAAGGCCCCGATGGCGCGCAGGCTTGCCCGCCCGATATGGCGCAGTTCCTGCGGGCCATGATCGCGGGTCAGAAGCTTCATCCCCGGGCGCAGCGTCTCGATTGCGACCATCTGACCGCTGGCGAGCGAGATCCTGGTGCCGCGCGCGAAGGAAAGGCTCATCATCGCCGTCAGCCGGGCATCGCGGGGCGAGATCTCGACCGCCAGCAGCGCATATTCCGCGCGGTCCGAGACCGGAGACAGCGGCAGCACCCAAAGCGCGTCCGCCCCGTCCTCGCCGATCCGGATCAGCAAAAGTTCCACCCGGTCACCATCATCGGCCATCAGGGTGTAGCGCGCGATCAGCCGCACAAGATCCCCCGCCTGACCGACCGCCGAGCCGGCAGCAACCCGCTGCGCGCCGCAGTCACCGGCGGCCTCAAGCAGCAGGCGCGACGGGGCTGCGCCCAGCTCAAGCTGATAGATGTCGCCGCTTTCGACGTCATCGGGCAGGCCGAGCCCGTCGCCACTGTTCACACCGGAAGAGACGAAAATATCCCCGGCCGCAAAAACCTGGCAGGCCTGGCCCGGCGCCGCGCCGCCCGCCGTTGCGGCAGATGCGGTATGGTGCTCCTGGCCGGGGCTCTGGCCGGGGCTCTGGTCGGGGAGAGTAGTCATTTTGCCGGATCTGTCCTGAAACTATGCCCATGAAAACGAGGCCTGCTAATCTGAAATCAGGCCCCAAAAATCGCCCTTGCCGCCATCTTGACGTCGCCGGCCAGGGTTTGACCGCAAGGTGTTTCCGACTGGTTATTACGCTGATCTATAACAGTCCGCGTCGCGCGCGGTCAAACGCGGCTTGTGATAAACACCCGGGAAGAAGCGCATTTTCCTGGATTTTCCTGCGCGGCCGCAACGGCGTTGCCCCCGACGCGACTGTGCGTCTGGCCCCGGTCGCGCATAACCGCGTCGCGCAGAGGCCGATCCTGTGCCGCAGCGCCCTTGCGCGAGGTACTGAGTTTGAACGGGGGCTTGCAACCCGGCAGGGGCATTGTCAGGCTGGCCGCCGTAAAAGCGCGAAAGGAAGCGACATGGATCTGGGCATCAGGGGTAAGACCGCGCTGGTCACGGCGGCGTCAAAGGGGCTTGGCCGGGGCTGTGCGGAGGCATTGGCGGCGGCGGGGGTCGATCTGGTGATCTGTGCGCGCGGCGAGGCGGCTTTGGTGAAGACTGCCTCGGAACTGTCTGAAACCTATGGGGTTTCGGTGACGCCGGTCGTTGCGGATATCACCGATGCGGCGGCACGGGCGCGGGTGCTGGAGACCGCCGGCGCGGTGGATATTCTGGTGACCAATGCCGGCGGCCCGCCTCCGGGCGTCTGGAGCGACTGGGACCGCGACGATTTCATCCGCGCGCTTGATGCGAATATGCTGACGCCGATCGCGCTGATGCAGGCGCTGGTGCCGGGGATGATGGAGCGGGGCTGGGGCCGGGTGGTCAATATCACCTCGGCTTCGGTGCGGGCGCCGGTGGATGTGCTGGGTCTCTCAAACACCGCGCGCACCGGGTTGACCGGCTTTGTCGCCGGCACCGCGCGTCAGGTGGCGGGGAAGGGGGTTGCGATCAACAATCTCTTGCCCGGCATCCATGCCACCGACCGCGCCGTGGCGCTGGATCAGGGGGTCTCGGCCAAAACCGGGCTCAGCCCTGAAGAGGCAAAGCGCCAGCGCGAAGCCACGATCCCGGTGCAGCGTTACGGCACAGCGGCGGAGTTTGGCGCGACCTGTGCCTTCCTCTGTTCTGTCCATGCCGGGTTCATCATCGGGCAGAATATCCTCGCGGATGGCGGGGCGACCAATCTGACGATCTGATCACCTCCCCCGGCGGGGTCACTCATCCGCCGGGTCCATATCGTCCGGACCTATCCCGGCCTGGGGCAAGAGCGTGGTGATCTTGTAAAGCAGATTGCGCGCCGCCCGGGCGAGGCCGGGATCATTGGCCTCGACATGTCTGAGCCCGCAGGCGAGTGCTTCCAGCTCATCGGGCGTCAGCACGGTCGGCGGCAGCATCAGTGGCGAGCGCAGGATATAGCCCAGCCCGCGTTCGCCCGTCACCGGCAGGCCGGTCGCCGCCATCATCGCCATGTCGCGCCAGACCGTGCGGGTCGAGACCCCAAGGCTGACTGCCAGCTCTTCCGCCGTATGCAGCTTGCCGTCGCGCAGGATCTGCACGAGGTCGTAAAGCCGGGCATCGCGTTTCATCTCATCGACCTCTCAGCCCTGGGGCGCCCGTGCCGCGCCTCCTGTGGTGCCGCCCGGGCCGGGCATCCCCGTCAGGGCAACTGACAAAATACTGTCAGTTGACCAGAGGGCACAAGTGGAATGGCTCTTTTATCCGCCCGTCGATTGGCCCTACCCTGGGACCATATCGCGGTCACAGCGGCCGCGAAGACGTGAATCACGCCCTGGCTGTCAACCACCGGGGCCCCGTTTGGATGGAGGTTTCCATGCTTCAGAATATCGGCCTTCCCGGCCTTCTGCTTATCGCCGTTGTTGTTCTCGTGCTCTTTGGCAAGGGCAAAGTGTCCTCGCTGATGGGTGAGGTCGGCAAGGGCATCACCGCCTTCAAGAAAGGCGTGTCTGATGGCACTGCCGAGATCGAGAAAGAGCGCGCCGAGGTTGCCAAGGATGTGACCCCGGCCGAGACCGTGGCAAAAGACAAGGTCTGAGCCGCAAGGGTCATCGCTTCCTCTGACGACCCCTTACCGGGCCGGGCAGAGACGGGCGAGGCAGCCTTGTTGCAGGCAATGCGCCGGCCGGATGGCTGGCCGCAAGCCTTGCAGGCGGGGTGACCCTGGGGACAACACGCATTTAAGGAGAGGCGCGGATGGAAGTCGGCTGGTCCGAGCTTCTGGTCATTGGTGTGGTGGCGCTTGTCGTCATCGGACCGAAAGACCTGCCCGAGATGTTCCGCACTTTGGGGCGGTTCACGGCAAAACTCAGATCCATGGCACGGGAATTCTCGCGCGCCATGGAAGATGCCGCAAAGGAGAGCGGTGTCCAGGATGTCGCCAATGACCTGCGCAAGGTGACGAGCCCCAAAAGCATGGGGCTCGACGCGGTGAAATCGGCGGCGGATAAGTTCGAGAAATGGGATCCGCTCAAGACCGCGCGGGGCAGCACGCCTGCCACGACGGCGGCAGCGGGCGGGGCTGTGGCACCTGCTGCGGCGGTCGGGCTTGGATCCGCCGTTGCGGCCGATCCCGCCGGGGCTGAGACGGGCGCGATCCCGGATCCCAATGCGCCTGTTTCTCCCGGTGCCGCTGCTGGCCCGAACACCACCGATCTCGCAATGAAACGCGCCGAGCGTGAGGCCATTGCCCGCGAAGCGGCAGAGCGGCTGCGCAATACTCCGCCTCCGGCGCAAAGCACCGCGAGTGCTTTCGAGGATGCGCCAGAGACAATCCCGGCGACGATCATCGCGCCGCCGGTGACCAGCACACCGCTGGGCGTGGCGCCCGCCGCAAAGCCCGCCGCAAAGCGCAAGGTCGCGGCGGCGAAGGCCGAAGCCGCTGGCGATCCCGGCACCAAAGCCAGCGCGAGGACCGCCGCAAAGACCAAAGCGGCACCTGCCCCGAAGTCTGAAAAGCCGGCGGCAAAACCCAGAACGGCAGCGGCAAAGGCAGAGACCGGCACAACCGCCGCGAAGCCCCGCAAGACTGCCGCAAAACCGGCTGTAAAAACTGGCCTCGATAAGGCGGAGGATCAGGCATGACCCAGGAGATCGAAGACAGCTCCGCCCCGCTGATCGAACATCTGATCGAACTCCGGAACCGCATTCTCTGGTCGGTCGGGGCCTTCCTCGTCGCGATGCTGGCCTGTTTCGTGGTGGCGGAACCGATCCTCGGCTTCCTGCTCAAGCCGATCGAAAATGCGATGCGCGCGCTCGGAAATCCCAATCCGGTGATGCAATATACTGCGCCGCAAGAATATTTCTTTACCCTGATCCATGTCTCGGTGATCGCGGGTCTGGTCGTCAGCTTCCCGGTGATCGGCTATCAGATGTGGCGTTTCGTGGCGCCGGGGCTTTATAAAAGCGAGAAGCGCGCTTTTCTGCCCTTCCTGCTGGCCTCACCGGCGCTGTTCCTGCTGGGGGCCGCCTTCGCG
This sequence comes from Gemmobacter sp. 24YEA27, assembly GCF_030052995.1. Classification (NCBI taxonomy): domain Bacteria; kingdom Pseudomonadati; phylum Pseudomonadota; class Alphaproteobacteria; order Rhodobacterales; family Paracoccaceae; genus Gemmobacter; species Gemmobacter sp. 24YEA27. Next base: position 1,840,121 of record NZ_JASJPW010000001.1, read on the forward strand.
CAATTCGTCGTCACCCCGATTGCGATGCAGTTCTTCCTGGGCTTTGCCTCGGTCACCTCGATGTTCAACGCGGTCTTCGGCCAGGTCGCAGGGGCGCTGCATGACAGCTCACAGGTGGTGATCCCCGGCGCGGCACCGGCGGTGCCGGCTGCGACCGGCAGCGGGATCGGCATCGTCTTCCAGGGTAAGGTCAATGAGACGCTTGATATTTCGCTCAAGCTGATCTTTGCCTTCGGTCTGTGTTTCCAGCTGCCGGTGCTTCTGACCCTGATGGGGCGCGCCGGGCTGGTGACGGCAAAGGGCCTGGCCGGCGTGCGCCGCTATGCCATCGTGATCATCCTGATCGTGGCCGCAGTCGTCACCCCGCCCGATATCATGTCGCAACTGATCCTGTTCGCCGCCGTCTATCCGCTCTATGAAGTTTCCATTTTCCTCGTGCGCCGTTTCGAGAAGAAACAGGAAGCCGAGGCACGTGCGAATGGCGAATGGGAAGAGGACGCGGACGAAGCATGACGGATACTCTGAGCGGGGGCGATCTGGCCCCCCAACTCACCCGGATCGCAGCGGCGCTGGAGCGAATGGCTCCGGCGCCTTTGCCCGATCCTGATTTCACCGAGGCCGAGGCCTTTGTCTGGGCCACGGGGCCGGAACGGCTTGACCCCGTTCCGCATGTCTCGCGCGTTGATATCTCGCTGCTGGTGGGCGTCGACCGGTCGCGCGACACGCTTCTGGAAAACACCCGCCATTTCGCGCGCGGGCTGCCCGCGAATAACGCGCTTCTGTGGGGCGCGCGCGGCATGGGGAAATCGAGCCTCGTCAAAGCCGCCCATGCGCAGATCCTCGCAGAAGGGCTGAGCCTCAAGATCGTGGAACTCGCGCGGGAAGACCTGCCGACGGTGGCGCGGCTCCTGTCGCATCTGCGCGCGGCGCCGGAGCAGCGGTTCCTTCTTTTCTGCGACGATCTCTCTTTCAGCCATGACGACCAGCATTACAAATCGCTGAAAGCTGTGCTGGATGGCGGGATCTCGGGCCGACCGGAAAATGTGCTGTTCTACGCCACTTCGAACCGCCGTCACCTGATGCCGCGCGATATGATCGAGAATGAGCGTTCTTCTGCGATCAATCCCGGCGAGGCGGTCGAGGAAAAGGTCTCGCTTTCGGACCGGTTCGGGCTCTGGCTCGGCTTCCATCCCTGCAGTCAGGATGAATATCTGGAGATGATCCGGGGCTATTGCGACGCGCATGGCGTGACCGTCAGCCCCGAGCGGCTGCGCGCCGAGGCGATTGAATGGCAGGCGACGCGCGGCTCGCGCTCGGGCCGGGTGGCCTGGCAGTTCTTCTGCGATCTGGCGGCGCGCGAAGGCGTGACGCTGGCGGCATGACAACAGACTGAATGTGGCGCGGGCCGGCCACTTTGCGCCCGTTGCGCAAAGAAAGGGCGGCCCGATGCTGACGGAAATCCTGGTCCTTCTGGCGCTGATCGCGTTGAACGGCGTCTTTTCGATGTCAGAGCTGGCGGTCGTGTCCTCGCGGCCGGCGCGGCTGAAAAGCATGGCCGCCACGTCGCGCGGCGCCGCCCAGGCGCTGCGGCTGTCGGAAAATCCGGGGCGGTTCCTCTCGACGGTGCAGATCGGGATCACCGGGGTCGGGGTGCTTTCGGGCGCGCTGGCGGGGGATACGCTGGGCGGGCGCCTTGCCGCCTGGCTGGCGGCGGGGGGGATGAGCGACGCCTGGGCCTCGCGGATCGGGGTCGGCGGTGCCGTGATCGCGATCACCTATGTCTCGCTGATCATCGGAGAACTGGTTCCGAAACAGATCGCCTTGCGCAATCCCGAGGCGGTGGCGGCAAAGGTCGCGCCGATGATGGCGCTTTTGTCGGTCGTGGCGGCGCCGGTCGTGTGGTTTCTGGAAAATTCCGGCCGGCTGATCCTGAGGCTTCTGGGGCAGCGCGGCGAGAGCGGTAACAGGGTCACCGAGGAAGAGGTTAATGTGCTTTTGACCGAAGCGCAGCAGGGCGGCGTTCTCGAAGAAGAAGAGCGCAATATGATCTCGGGCGTGATGCGGCTGTCCGATCGCACCGCACGCGCGCTGATGACGCCGCGCCAGGAGGTGACGACGCTGCCGGTGGATCTGGAACCCGATGAGGTGGCGGCGCGGGTCAGCGGGATCAGCCAGAGCCGTATCCCGGTTGCCGATTCGGCGGGAGATGTGCTGGGGGTGATCCGGCTCGCGGATCTCTATGGCGTATTGGCGCGGGGCGATCTGCCGGATCTGCGCAGGCTTTTGCGCAATGTTCCGGTGATCTCCGACCGGATGGAGGCGCTGGATGTCGTCGCAGTGCTGCAGCGGTCGGGCGAACACCTCGCGCTGGTCTATGATGAATATGGCAATTTCGAAGGGCTGATCACGCAAAGCGACCTCTTGCAGGCCATCACCGGCGCCGAGGCCGGGGCGGACCCACGCGAGCCCCCGGTCTTTGAACGCACCGACGGATCGCTCCTCGTCGCAGGCTGGATGCCGGCTGATGAGTTTTGTGACCGTATGGGCCTGCCGCGCGATGCGGCCGGCGAATATGACACCGTGGCGGGTCTGGTCCTGCACCAGCTCGGCCATATGGCGGGTCTTGGCGAGCGTTTTGCCCTGCAGGCGCCGGATGGCGTGGCCCTAAGCTTCGAGGTCGTGGATCTCGACGGGCTCAGGATCGACAAGGTGCTGGTGTCAAAGCTCTGATGCCGGCGCGTCTGGCTGGCTGCGGATGCCTCCGGCGGGGATATTTAAGAGACAGATGAAATCCGCTCTTCGTCTTTTCATCTGTCTCTAAATATCCCGGGGGGTCTGCGTCAGCAGACGGGGGCAGCGCCCCCTTCCGCAGGTGTCACTGGAGATAGGGCATCGGATCCAGGCTGTCGACGCCCTTGCGGACCTCGAAATGCAGGAAGGACGGGTTGCCCGAACGCACCACACCGATCTGCTGTCCGCGGCTGACAGAGTCGCCCTTCTTAACCTTCAGCTGGTCGACGCCGGCATAGACCGTCATCAGCCCGTTCGAATGCCGGATCACCACGATCTGCACCTGTTCAGTATCGCGGGTGATCGCGGCCACCGTGCCGCCATCTGCGGCCTTGACGGCAGAGCCCGCCGCCGCGCCGATATTGATGCCCTGGTTCGACTTTCGGTCATAGCCTTTGACGATGCTGCCCGAGGCCGGCATCGTCATGCGCGAGGCCGAAGCGCCGGTGCGGCTTGCCCCCATATCGGGAGACGATGGGGTGCCTGCGGGTTTCGTGCCGGTTGGCGTCGTCTTCTCATCGGGCAGGGGTTTTGAGGCCGAGGGCGGCACCGGGGTCGCGCTGCCGGAGCCCGGAGCCGAAGGTTTCGGCTCGGGGTTCGGGGCGGCGCCGGTGGCGACCGGGATGATCAGCGTCTGACCCTCGCGGATCGCCATATCCGATCCCAGCCCGTTCCATTCCGCCAGCGACTTCGCCGAAACATTATAGGCGCGCGCGATGATGAAGGCGGTTTCGCCGCGTTTCACCGTGTGGCGGGTCGGTTCCTTGCCGCCGCCTGGCGTGCTCACGGCCACCGGTTTCGTGCTGGCCGGAGGCGGCAGGGCCGAGCTTTCCACCCGGTCAAGCGCCGCCGTTGCGCCTGCGGTGATATCGACCGGGGCAGTTGCGACCATCGGCTGCGGCGCCGCGGCGACCCGGCCGGGGAGCAGCAAAAGCTCGCCCTCGCGCAGCGGGTCGTTGATCTGCAGCGAGTTGGTGCGCGCCACATCGGTTGCACTCAGCCCCAGCCGTGAGGACATGGTGGCGACCGTTTCGCCGCGCCGCGCCTGTGCCATCTGATAGCCAGGGTAGGACAGCACGCCATTGCCATCGGGGACCGGGCGCGAAGCTGTCGCCTGGCGCGCCTCTTCCGAAGTGCCGCCGGGGCCGCCGCGCAGATCCCAGTCGAAATTATTGTTGTTCACGCAGCCCGTCAGCGCCATCGTGGCACAGGACATGAGAACCAGCCCCAGCCGCGTCCGTCCCTTGCCTTCGCCTGGCAAAACGCTGCGCCTCACGGGATCATGGGAAATCTGGGTCATCTGCTCCGCCTTTTGCCTTTTCGCCTCATTCTTCCGGGATTTGCCCCCGGTTCTGCCTGTTTCAGCTGATTCTACTCATTCCCGAGCCCTTCGACCAGAGGGACAAACCGCACCGGGCGAAGTTCCTCGTAGTCGAAGCCGTTCGGCAGCCGTTTCACCCGGATCAGCTGTTGCACCGTATCGGATTGCCCGACCGGCAGCACCATGATGCCACCCGGTTTCAGCTGCGCGAGCAACGGTCCCGGCGGGTCTTCGGCGGCGGCGGTCACGAGGATGCGGTCGAACGGTGCCTGATCGGGCAGGCCGAAAGAGCCATCCCGCGCCAGCGCCGTCACATTGGTCAGGCCCATCGCTGCGAAAATATCCTGCGCTTCGCGCGAGAGGCGCCGCCAGCGGTCGACCGTATAGACCCTTCGCGCCAGCGAGGACAGGATCGCCGCCTGGTAGCCCGAGCCGGTGCCGATCTCGAGCACGGTATCGCGCGGCCCGACCTGAAGCGCCTGGGTCATCAGCCCCACAATCGAGGGCTGCGAGATCGTCTGGCCGCAAGAGATTGGCAGCGGCATGTCATCATAGGCGCGCGCGGCAAAGACGCCTTTCACAAAGCGGCCGCGATCGACTTTTTCCATGGCCGAGAGCACGCGGCTGTCGGTCACCCCATGCGAGCGCAAGGCAAAAAGAAAACGCATTTTTCGTTCGGCATGGCTGCCGGAGGCCTCATCTTCCGTATCCTCCGGCTGCCATGCGCTCATCCGAGGCGCGCCGCCAGATCGGCGAGCAGGTCATGGGCGGTCAGATCGGCGCGCAACGGCGTGACCGAGATATGACCGGCAAGGTTCACCTCGGCATCGGTCCCGGGAAGAGTGGGGCTGTGTTGCGGCCCGCCTTTGATCCAGAGGAACCGGCGCCCATTGGGCGAGACCTGACCTTCGGCCGAGAAAGCCGTGTCGCGGCGGAAGCCCTGGGCGGCCACGCGCAAGGGTTTGGTCTCCGCCGCCGGCAGCGGCGGGAAATTCACATTGTAAAAGATGCGGTAATCATCTTCGGTCCAGATGCCATTTTCCAGCAGGCGGCGGATCACCCCGGCGCCATGGACCCGCGCGCTTTCGAACTGGTCGGGAAGACCCTCAGTCTCGGGCCCCATATATTGCGACAGGGCGATGGCGGGGATGCCTTGCAGCGCGCCTTCCATCGCGGCGCCGATGGTGCCGGAATAAAGCACATTCTCGGCCGAGTTATTGCCGCGGTTCACGCCCGACAGCACCAGATCGGGCCTGGCGCCCTGAAGCACATCATAGATCGCCGCCAGCACGCAATCGGCGGGGCTGCCTTCGGCCGCATAGCGGCGATGGCCGAGTTTCGCGATGGCCATGGGCTTGTTGTAGCTGATGCAATGGCCGACGCCGGATTGCTCGAAAGCGGGGGCGACGGTCCAGACTTCTCCGCCCGGTCCGGCGATCTCGGTGGCGATCTCGTACAGCACTTCAAGCCCCTGGGCGTTGATGCCGTCATCATTGGTGATCAGAATGCGCATGATATCCTCTGGCTGGACTTCTGATTAGCCGCATCGGGGCTTTGCTACAAGCTATGTGGCCCCGAAAGACCCGTCTGCCGCCCTGAATGATGTGTATATGCCCGGTGCCAATACCGCAGATTGCGGCAAGGCGGAGCCCTGTCGCGTTAAGCCTGCCGCGCTGAACCCGCCGCGTCTGATGTCGCAAAGCTGCGTGACGGCGGTGGGGGACTTGCCGCGAGAGGGCAGAGGCCTTAGCTCTGGGCCATGCGCAAATTCATCCCCTTTCTGAAAAAACCGCCGCTGGTTCCGGTGATCCGTCTTGAGGGCCAGATCGGCCAGGGAGGGCGGGCGCTCAATGATGCGGGCCTTGCTCTGGCGATCGAGCGCGCCTTTTCGCGCGGCAGGCCTGCGGCTGTGGCACTGGCGATCAATTCGCCCGGCGGCTCGCCGGTGCAATCAAGCCTGATCGCGGCGCGGATCCGCCGGCTGGCCGAAGACAAGAAGATCCCCGTCCATGCCTTTGTCGAGGATGTGGCAGCCTCGGGCGGCTATTGGCTGGCGACGGCTGCCGACGATATCTGGGTCGATGCAAGCTCGATCATCGGCTCGATCGGGGTGATCATGGCGGGCTTTGGTCTGACCGATCTGATTGCCCGCCACGGGATCGAGCGCCGCGTCCATACGGCTGGCACGTCGAAAAGTTTTGCCGACCCGTTCCGGCCGCAGAGCGAGGAGGATGTCGCCCGCATCCGCGCGCTGCTGACGCCGCTGCATGAAAACTTCATCGCCCATGTAAAGGCCCGGCGCGGGGCCAGGCTGGATGCCGGGGCCGATCTCTTCAACGCCGATATTTGGCTGGGCCAGCAGGCGGTGGATCTGGGCCTTGTCGATGGCGTCGCGCATCTGAAACCGAAGCTGCGCGAGATCTACGGCGACAAGGTCCGCCTGCTGCCGGTGACCACCCGCAAACGCGGGCTGCTCAGCCGTTTCGGCCTCAACCTTGGCGAGGCGGCGCTGGCTGCCGCAGAGGAGCGCGCGATGTTTGCACGTTACGGGCTCTGACATGGTGTGGAAAATCATCCTCATTTTTCTCTGCGCCATGGCTCTAGTCGGGATGATCGGCAAGATCCTGTTCCCCGATGCGCGGATGCTGCGCGGGCGCCCGGCAAAGGCCGGAAAATGCGGGCAGTGTGGCCGGCCATTGCTGGGGCGCTCGCCCTGTGACTGCCGCAAGGGGAAAAAGTGAAGACGGCGCTGGTCACCGGGGCCGGGCGCAGGCTTGGCCGCGCGATGGCGCTCTATCTGGCCGGTCGCGGCTGGGATGTGGCGGTGCATTACCAGCGCTCCGGGGCGGCGGCGGCAGAGGTGGCGGCAGAGATCACCGCGCTTGGCCGGCGCGCGGTGGCCTTAAAGGCCGATCTGCTGGATGAGGCCGCCTGTGAGGCACTGATACCTGCGGCAGTGGCAGAACTTGGGCCGCTGACGCTTCTGGTGAACAATGCCTCGATTTTCGAGGCGGACACGATCCGCACAGCAACACGCGAAAGCTGGGATCGCCATATCGGATCGAACCTGCGCGCGCCCTATCTGCTGATCCAGGGCTTTGCCTGCCAATGCCCGCCTGCGCTGACCGATGCGGCTGGCGAGCGGCTGGCGCGGGGGATGGTGGTCAATATGATTGACCAGCGGGTGCTGGCACCGGGGCCGGATTTCTCGACCTATACGATTGCCAAAATGGGCCTCTGGGCGCTGACGCAAACGGCGGCGCAGGAGCTTGCGCCCGATATCCGCGTCAATGCCATCGGGCCGGGGCCGACTTTGATCGCGGAGAGCCAGTCCGAGGCCGATTATGGCGCGGAACGCCGCGGCACGGTTTTGCAGCGCGGTGTCGGTCTGGATGACATCACTTCCGCGCTTGGCTACCTGACAGAGAGCCCCGCCGTGACCGGCCAGATGATCGCGGTTGATGCCGGTCAGCACCTCGGCGCCCGGGGGGCGGGCGCGTTCCGGCCGGGGCAGGGGCGTTAACTTGTCCACTTTCGCCCCTTGCTTCACAAGCCTGTTACGAAAAGGCCTGATTTCTCAACGCCTTGTCGTGAGTGAGAAAATATTCTGCTGTTTTTCAATGCCTTATGAAAATGCACAAAAATTAGGCAAATCGGTGAGGCCTGCCGAAAACAAGGAAAATTCCGGCTTCCGGAAAGTTTCTCCTCATACTTATCCACAGAAACGGTGGACTTCTTCCCTCTTGCTCCTGGCTCTGGTTCATTGCAGCGCGGAGGCAGAATCGTGACCTTCTGCATTTGTCTTTTGCCGGGAACGGAAATGTCAGCGGATGCGCCACGGGGCAGGCCATGAGCACAGCGACACGCAGCGGATATGAGGTGATCCAGGACTATCTGCGGCTGCTTGACGGCAGCCCGGGGGTGTACCGGATGCTCAATGCCGCCTCCGAGGTGCTTTATGTCGGCAAGGCGCGCAATCTGAAGGCGCGGGTGTCGAATTATGCGCGCCCGACCGGCAATTCGAACCGTATCCAGCGGATGATCTCCGAGACGCAGTCGATGATGTTCCTGACGACCCGCACCGAGGTCGAGGCGCTGCTTTTGGAACAGAACCTGATCAAGCAGCTGAAGCCGCGCTACAATGTGCTGATGCGGGACGACAAGTCCTTCCCCTATATCCTGATCGGCGGCGCGCATGATTTCCCGCAGCTGAAAAAGCATCGCGGCGCGCGGAAGGAAAAGGGCAGCTATTTCGGGCCGTTTGCGAGCGCCGGCGCAGTGAACCGGACGCTAAACCAGTTGCAGAAGGTGTTCCTGCTGCGCAATTGCACCGACAGCGTGTTCGCCAGCCGGACGCGGCCCTGCCTGCAATATCAGATCAAACGCTGTGCGGCTCCTTGCGTGGGGAAGGTGTCAGAGGCGGAATATGACGCGCTGGTCCAGGATGCCGGGCGGTTTTTGTCGGGGAAATCCTCGACCATCCAGGCCGAGCTTGCGGGGCAGATGCAAAAGGCCTCGGATCAGCTGGAATTCGAACGTGCGGCGGCTTTGCGCGACCGGATCCAGGCGCTGACGGCGGTGCAGACTTCGCAGGGGATCAACCCGCGCACGGTTTCCGAGGCGGATATCGTGGCGCTGCATCTCGATCATGGCCAGGCCTGTGTGCAGGTGTTTTTCATCCGCGCGAATCAGTCCTGGGGCAATCAGGATTTCTACCCGAAAACCGGCTCGGGCGCGGAGGAGGCCGAGATCATCGAGGCCTTCCTGACGCAGTTTTACGACAATAAGGAACCGCCGCGCCTCGTGTTGCTGTCACATGCGCCGGAAGACCCCGATCTGGTCAGCGCGGCACTGAGCGAGCGCGCCGGCCATAAGGTCGAGCTTGCGGTGCCGCAGCGGGGCGAAAAGGCCGAGCTGGTCGAGAATGCCGCGAGGAATGCCCGTGAAAGCCTTGCGCGGCGGATGTCGGAATCGGCGACGCAACGGCGGTTGCTTGACGGGCTGGCCGAGGCCTTCGGGCTGGAAGGCCCGCCTGACCGTATTGAGATCTATGACAACGCCCATATCCAGGGCGCGCATCCGATCGGCGGCATGGTGGTGGCGGGGCCGGAGGGCTTTCTGAAATCGCAATATCGCAAGTTCAATATCAAGGGCGCGGCCGGTGCGGCCGGTGACGATTTCGGCATGATGCGCGAGGTGATGACGCGGCGGTTTGAACGGCTGGTGCGCGAAGATCCGGACCGGCAATCCGATGCCTGGCCGGATCTCCTGCTGATCGACGGCGGCGCGGGGCAGATTTCGGCGGTCGAAGAGATCCTTGCCGATCTGGGGATCGAGGATATGCAGGTGATCGGGGTCGCGAAGGGCATTGACCGCGACCACGGCAAGGAAGAATTCCACCGCAAGGGCCAGCGTCCCTTCGCGCTGCAACGCAATGATCCGGTGCTCTATTTCATCCAGCGTCTGCGCGATGAGGCGCATCGCTGGGCCAATGGCGCGCATCGGGCGAAACGCGCGAAAGTGGTCAGCGCAACGCCGCTCGATGAGATCCCGGGCGTTGGGGCGGCGAGGAAACGCGCCTTGCTGGCGCATTTCGGCTCGGCCAGGGCGGTCAGTCGGGCGGCCTTGCCGGACCTGATGGCGGTCGAGGGGATTTCCGAAGCGATGGCCGAAACAGTCTATAATTTCTTCCATCGCGAGTAGGGGCCTGTCGCCAGGGGTTTCGTACCCCCGGACCCCCGCGGGATATCTATCGACAGAAAATGAGCGGAGCTTCAGGCGGGGGGCAATATGCGGTTTCTGGATTTCACCTCATGGCAGACATTGCTGGCGACGGTTGCCAGTTTGCTGCTGGTGACGCTGATCGGTGTGGGGATCCGCATTGTTATGATGCTGACGATTCAACAGCGTCAGCAACGGATGAACCGTCAGATCAATGAGCGGCTGAAAGTGCTGATCGCGGCTTACAAGGTGCTGGGCGGATCATTCACGGGCACGCTGACGGTCGATCCGACCCATTTGCGTGACCTGCGGGCCCGGCTGGAAGCCGAGGGCGCCGAGGCAGAGGTGATCACCTCTTCGGCCAGCCGGCTGGAGCGGACGCGGGTGGTGCGCGATGCGGTCGAGGCGGCGCTGTCGGATATCATCCTGCTCGGGACAGAGGAGCAGGTGCGGCTTGCGGCCGCAGCCGCGGCCGATATGGCGGCGGGCGGCCGGTGCCGACGGCGGAGCTGGTCGTCTCACTGCGCGCCTATATCCGCGTGGCGCTGGATCTGGAGCCGGTGCCGGGGGATGTGGTGATCCCGTCCCAGGGGCCGACGCGGGGCGGCGCTGCGGCGGGAAAATCCGGGGGCGTGGCGGGGATGGCGGCGGCTCTGGTGGCGGTGGCGGCGGTATGGGCGGCGGTGGCATGGGGGGCATGGGGATCGGACCGGGTCGGCGCGAGGGCGAAAACGGCTGAGGCGGCTGGAAAGGAGTCCTTAAACCTCTGGCGGCACTATGGGGTGATTCTGATCGACAGGTGCCGATGTGACCCGCCCGACCGAGCTGACCGATAATTGTGAGGCTGAATTCGCCTTTTCCGAACTGATCTATTCGCGCACCTGTCCGCGCGGGCTGATCCGGTCGGGGAATTCCGTGTTCCGACGCATGGCAGGGATCCCCTGGTCCGATCTGATCGGGGCACCGCACCGGGTTATCCGCCACCCCGATATGCCGAAAGGGTTCTTCTACCTGTTCTGGCAAATGCTGAAAGCGGGCGAGCCTGCGGTCGGCTATGTAAAAACCGCAAAGCGGATGGCGGCTATTACTGGGTCCTCGCGGCGGCAATGCCCTGCGAAGGGGGGTTCTTTTCGGTAAGGTTGCGCCCCTCAAGCCCGATTTTTGAAAAGATCCGGTCGGAATATGCCGGTTTGCGCGAGCGCGAACAAAGCGAGGGACTGACCCCGAAGCCTCGTCGCAGATCCTGCTGGCGCGGCTCGCAGAGCTGGGGTTCCCGAGCTATGATGCCTTTGCGGCCCAGGCGCTCGCGACAGAAATCCGGTCGCGGGATATGCAGCTGAAACGGTCGGTGGATCGCAGCACCGAGACGCTGGCCTCGCTCCTGAACCTGCTTGTCGAAACACTATCGGAACAGGCGCGGCTGGTGTCGCAGTTTTCCGATCTGGTGCTGCTGCCGGTGAATATGCGACTGGTTGCGGCCAGGCTGGAACCCCAGGGCGGGCCGATCAGCCAGATTTCGGTGAATTACAAGAATTCCTCGGAAGAGATCTCGCGCCGGCTTGCGGAATTCGTATCTGGCAAGGGCAATCTTTGTGGCCAGATGGCCAGCGCCGTGCGCCGAAGCCTGATCCTCGCCGGCACGTCGCGGCTCCAGGGCGAGCTGGTCGAGATCTACAATACTGGCGAAAGGGTTGAACGCGAAAAAGACGGCGAGGAGCGACGGGTCGAAGGCAAGGTTCTGGAAGGGGTGATCCGCGATTCCCGCAGCTCGGCTCAGGTTTCCCTGAAAGAGGCCGGCAAGCTGGCGGGGATTCTCAATGAGGCCAGCATGGATCTCAGGCGGATGATCCTGGGCCTTGATACGATCCGCATTCTGGCCCGCGTGGAAAGCCGCAAGACCCAGAACAGCCAGACCGCGCTGACCGCCACAATTGACCGCATTGACGAGGTGCAGGCGTCGGTCTCGGAAAGCCTGAAGGCATTGATGGATCGTTCTGCCGCGATTGATCAGGCACTGACCCTGCTGCGTGCGCCTGACCGCAGCAAGGCCCTGGCTGCGAGCTGACTGAAATGGGTAGCGGATACCTGTCCGTTTCCCGGCAGCAGGAAAGGTCTTCTGAAAAGCGGGGCTACCGACGACATCAGTATCACCTGTCTGGCAGCGGGCCGCGCCAGACGCCGCCCGCGCCGAAAAGGGGAGGCTGTGAGAGGGCTGGGCCTTTGCAGCAGGTGACCCTGGCAATCACGGGCACCAAACCGGGACTGGTGCCTTCCGGCAACAGGAGGCAACCGATATGTGCAGTCAAGAACCCGCGGGCGGATTTCAGCTGTCGCAGGTTCACCCTGATCAGAACGCTGCTTCGGCCTGCAACCGGAAAAGAACGTGACGCGTTTCTTCTCTTTCTGACCGGCGAGCCGGGCAAAGAGATCTGGCCTGCCTGCGATAACGAGTGGTCGACAGCGGTATAAAGGTCACCCTGTCGGGCCAGGTCTTTGTCAAATCCTTTGTCCCCCTTTCCAGAGGCCGAAGCCTCGGCTACGAATGGCGGCATGCGCTGGACGATCCCAAATACCCTCACTTTCATGCGGCTGCTCGCGGCTCCCGGCGTAGCTGTGTTGTTTCTGTATTTTCACAGGCCATGGGCCGACTGGCTGGCGCTTGCGCTTTTCATCGGCGCGGCGGTGACCGACTATTTCGACGGCTATCTTGCGCGCTTGTGGAAACAGGAATCCAAATTCGGGGCCATGCTGGATCCGATTGCCGACAAGGCAATGGTGGTGATCGCGATCATGGTTCTTACAGGCTATAACGGCATGAACCCCTGGCTGATCCTGCCCGCCACCGTGATCCTCTTCCGTGAGGTCTTTGTCTCGGGGCTTCGCGAGTTTATCGGGGCTAAAGCCGGCACGCTGCGCGTGACACAGCTCGCCAAATGGAAAACCACCGCGCAAATGGTTGCGATTGCAGCGCTTTTTCTTGGGACCGGGCTCGATTACGTCAACGGGATTGCGGCGCGTGGCATGACGGTCGAGCAATATGTCGATGCGGTCCGCGCCGGCACGGCCGATCCGATCCGGGCCTGCGTCACACAAAACTGCGCTTCTTATGCCAATTCCATCGGCCTTGTGCTGATCTGGATCGCGGCCATCCTCACCGCCTTCACCGGCTGGGAGTATTTTGCGAAATCAAGACCATATCTGCGGGATGATCCATGATCGAGATCCTCTATTTCGCCTGGCTGCGCGAAAGGATCGGTCTGCCACGCGAGAGGGTCGAGACCGGGGCGGCAACGGTTGCCGATCTCGTGCAGGAGCTCGCGCTGCGCGACGAGGCCTACGCTCTGGCCTTCGCCGATCTGACCAGCCTGCGGGTGGCGCTTGATCATGAACTGGCGGATTTTGACGCCCCGCTTGCAGGCGTGCGGGAAGTGGCTTTCTTCCCGCCAATGACCGGGGGCTGAGCCGTGACCGCGCCACAGATCCGGGTGGAGGCGGAGGCGTTTGACCAGGGGGCAGAGCTGAACCGCTTTACCTCTGCCGCCGCTCCGGCTGGCGCGGTTGTCAGCTTTTCCGGCCTTGTACGCGATGAGGGCGGCATACTCGAAGCGCTTGAAATTGAACATTATCCTGCGATGACCGCCGTCGCGATCCAGGCCATTGCCGAAGAGGCCGCGCGCCGCTGGTCGCTGACCGCGACGCTGGTGATCCACCGTTTCGGGCGACTGGTTCCGGGCGAGGCGATCATGATGGTTGCCACTGCCGCCCGGCATCGTCGTGAGGCCTTCGAGGCGGCAGAGTTCCTGATGGATTATCTCAAATCGCGGGCGCCGTTCTGGAAAAAGGCCTTCACCGCCGGGGGCGCCGAATGGGTTGCCGCCAAAGACAGCGATGAGGATGCGCTGGGCCGCTGGGGCTGAATCTCCTGTCCTGACCGGCTAGCCCTTCCGACCAAACCGTTCAGACCAGCAGGGTTGCAGATCGCCGCGCTGCGGGCTGGCGAGCCAGACCGCCCGGGCAATGGCGCGCGACAGGCAGACCGCCGCCGCATGGCCGATCTGGAACAGATCGGTCAGCGGGTCCTGCAAAGCCCGTGCGCCACTCGCGGCTGCAAAGACCAGATCTCCGTCGAGCAGCGTGTGCGAGGGGCAGATCGCCCGCGCCATGCCATCATGTGCCGCAACCGCGACCCGATGCGCCTCGGCTTTGGTCAATACGGCGTCTGTGGCGACAATCGCGATGGTGGTGGCCTCGCCCATCCGCTTCATCGGCAGGGGAGCGGCGGGTGCGGGCAGCGCCGGTGCGGGGCCGAGGCCGCCGAATTCGGCGCCCTCTTCGAACGGGGCGGCGAGAAACCAGGGGCCGTTACCCGCCGTCACCTGACCAAGCGCATTGACCGCGACCAGGGCCCCGACCGTGATCCCCGAGGGCAGCACCGCCGAGGCCGAGCCAAGCCCGCCCTTCAGCGTGCCGGTCATTGCGCCGGTGCCGGCACCGACGCTTCCGAGGCCGAAATCTGCGGCCGCCGCCTCCAGCGCGGCGCGGCCAAGGGCGGGGTAGGGGCTGGTCACGGCCGCTTCGGGCCAGGACTTGTCACCGCCATTCAGCAGGTCGAAGAGGATGGCACCAGGCACGATCGGCACCCGCTGATCGCCCACCGCATAGCCACGGCCCATCGCGCGCAGCCCCGCCATCACGCCGGAACAGGCGTCAAGACCAAAGGCTGATCCGCCGGACAGCACAAGCGCGTCCACCCCGTTCACCAGCCGGTCGGGCGCGAGAAGATCGGTCTCGCGGCTGCCCGGGGCGCCGCCCATGACATGTACCGCCGCCGTGAAGGGGCGGTCCGCCGTCAGGACGGTGACGCCTGATCGCAGGACCGGATCCGAGGCATTGCCGACCCGAAACCCTGCGACATCGGTGATCAGATTGCCTGGTCCTGGCCGCATCCGCCGCATCCCTTCCGCATCTTCTGCTCGACCCTGTTCAAGGCGCAGACTGCCCGCATTTCTGTCATTGATCCAGTGCCTGCACCCGTACTTGCGCCCGCGCCGCATGGTCCGGCCCGGGCAAAGCCCGCTGCGGGGGGATGGCTGATTTGTTGCCTCAGTCGCAACACTTAACCTGTGCATTGGCTGCTCTGGCACCTGAATCGACGCGCGCGGCCCTTCGGGACTTGACGTGGCGCGGAGGGCGTGGCGCATGGACTCTATGCGGGACGGCGGGGGCCGTCCTGAGTCGTTTTCACCACACCGGGATGATCTTCGTGATTTTCACACTGCCCCGCCTTGTTGCCGTGCTTGCCCTTTCCGCCCTTGCTGCCTGTGGCGCGAAACCGCAAATCGAAGAGACGCCGGGCGTGGTCGCCGGCTATGAGGCCGTCGATGACGGCGCCATTCATATTCCGGCGGTGGCGCCGAAATATCTGATGGAGGACCATCGCCGCGCCGAGGTCGCCTATAACGGCGATGACGCGCCCGGCTCCATCGTGGTCGATGTCTATTCGCGCAAGCTCTATTGGGTGATGCCTGACGGGCGCGCAGTACGCTATGCCATCGCGGTGGGCCGCGAGGGCACCTCGTTCCGTGGCAATGGCTATATCGGGCGCAAGGCGGAATGGCCGTCCTGGACGCCGACCGCCAATATGATCCGCACCCGCCCCGATCTTTACGCGGAATATGCCGGTGGTCTGCCGGGTGGCCTTGAAAACCCGCTGGGCTCGCGCGCGCTTTACCTTTATCGCGGCGGCCGTGACACCATGTTCCGCATCCATGGCACCATCGACAATGCATCGGTCGGGCTGGCGACCAGCGCGGGCTGCATCCGTCTTTACAACCAGGATGTGATGGATCTCTACACCCGCGCCGGCAATGGCACCCATGTGAAGGTCCGCAGCGAAGCCGAGAGTGTCGCGCTTGAGGGTCCCTATATGGATGACGCCTTTGGCCGTGCCGTGCCGGAGACCGAGGCGAATATCGCGAAGAAGGCGGCAGATGAGGCGGCCATCGTGAAAGCCGAGGCAGCTGCCCGCGCCGCGGCTGAAAAGGCCGAGGCAAAGCGCCTGAAACAATGCAAGCGCAAGAAGATCGCGGCCGAGGATTGCCCGCTGCCAGAGGCCGATACAGCCGCTGCGGGCTGAACCCGCCCAAACCTGAACAGATGAAAACCGCGCCAGATCCTGGCGCGGTTTTTTCATGTGGAGGACCGTTTGCGGCTGTCATATTCGCGGTCAAAGTCCAGATCACCGCCCCTGATATATGGGCATTGACCGGGGCATTGTCCGGGGTATTCCCGGGGCCTCAGGCGATGTTCAGGCGACGATCACATAGTCTTTCAGCGTGGTTTCGATCACCTCCCAGGTGCCGGCATAACCGGGGCGGATGATGAAACTGTCGCCCGCTTTCAGATGAGTTTCAGCGCCATTCTGGTCGGTCACCACCGAATGGCCCTCATGGATATAGACATATTCCCATTCGTCATAAGAGACCTTCCACTTGCCTTTGGTCGCCTGCCAGAGGCCGGAATAAAGCCCCTCCTTTTCCTCAAGGCTCCAGGTCGTATGGACCGGATCGCCCGCGATCACCTTTTCGGCCGAAGGGCGGTCGGTTTCGGGCGTGATGCCGTCACGGGTGACGCGCAGGATCAGGGGATGGGTCATCAATTGCTCCGTGGCTGAAAGGGGCTGCACGGGGCGTAAGCCCTGGCGCAAACCGGTTTGGCCCATTGGCGCCGGGAGGCGCAGCGCCGTCAAGAGGGGGCGACGGAGGGGCGAAAGCCCAGGTGCTGCACTGCGGCGCTTAATTCTTGCACAAGTTGCAGCGCTATGCCCTTATGCCGCGCAATCTGTTAACGAAGCCCGGGACCTGCACCGCCCATGAGCGCCACTTCCTCCGCCAGGGCGGTTCTGCCGCCCGATATCAGGGCCATGAAAGGGGGGCGCCGATCGTCACCCTCACCGCCTATACGACACCGGTCGCGCGGCTGGTCGATCCGCATTGCGATGTGATCCTGGTGGGTGACAGCCTTGGCATGGTGATCCACGGACTGCCCTCGACCATCGGCGTGACGATGGAGATGATGATCCTGCATGGCCGCGCCGTGGTCCGGGGCGCATCAAAGGCCATGGTGGTGATCGACATGCCCTTCGGGTCTTATGAGGAAAGCCCGGCTCAGGCCTTTCGCAATGCCGGCCGGCTGATGGCCGAGACCGGCGCGACCTCGGTCAAGCTTGAAGGCGGCGCGCATATGGCGGAAACAATTGCGTTCCTGACCGCGCGCGGCGTGCCGGTGATGGCGCATATCGGGCTGACGCCGCAATCGGTGAATACGCTGGGCGGCTATAAGGTCGTCGGGCGTGACGGTGAGGCTGAGAAAGTTATGGCCGATGCCCGGGCAACCGAGGCGGCGGGTGCCTATTCGGTGGTGCTGGAAAAGGTGCCCGCTGGGCTCGCGGCGCGGATCACCGGGGCACTTGCGATCCCGACCATCGGGATCGGCGCGGGTGTCGATTGTGACGGCCAGGTTCTGGTGGTCGATGATATGCTGGGGCTCTTTACCGAATTCCGCCCGAAATTCGTCAAGCGCTATGGCAATCTGGGCGAGGCTGCGGATCAGGCCATCGCGACCTATGCCGCCGAGGTGCGCGCACGCGCCTTCCCTGGCCCTGATCATTCCTTTGCTGACACTATGCCAGGACCAAAGACTTCCAAATGACTGAAATCATTCATACTGTGGCCGAGCTGCGCCAACGTGTGCGGGCCTGGCGGGCGGCTGGCGATATGACCGGCGTGGTGCCAACGATGGGCGCTTTGCATGAGGGACATCTTTCGCTTGCGCGGCGGGCGCGGCTGGAATGCGAGCGCGTGATCACCACGATCTTCGTCAACCCGCGCCAGTTCAATAATCCTGACGATCTGAGCCGCTATCCCCGCACGCTGGACTCCGATGCGGCGCTTTTGAAATCGGTGCCGGTGGATGTGGTCTTCGCGCCGGATGTCGATGAGGTCTATCCAGATGGCTTTATCACCACGGTCTCGGTCGGTGGCGTGTCAGAACCGCTTGAGGGACGCATGCGCCCGGGCCATTTCGACGGGGTCGCGACGGTGGTGACCAAGCTTCTTGGTATGACCGAGGCGCAGCGCGGCTATTTCGGCCAGAAGGACTGGCAGCAGTTACAGGTGGTGACGCGGCTGGTGGCTGATCTCAACCTGCCGGTGCAGATCGTCGGCTGCGAGACGGTGCGCGAAGCGGATGGTCTCGCCATGTCCTCGCGCAACCGCCAGCTGACCGGGGCGGGCCGCAACATCGCGCCGGTTCTATACGCCGCGATCAGCCGCGCCGCCGATGAGATCCGTGACGGCCAGAGCGACCGTATGGCGATCCGCGAGGCGGCGGAAACCATGCGCAATGCCGGGTTCGAGCGGGTGGAATATATCGAATTGCGCGATGCCGGCACGCTGATGCCCTCGGATGACCCGAAGCGCCCGCGCCGGATGCTTGCCGCCGCCTGGCTCGACGGCGTGCGCCTGATCGACAATATCCCGGTCTGACCCTTCCGGGTGGAGGATAGCAGCCAGGAGGACCTGTCGGCTTCCTTCTGATCCGCACAGTCCCGGGGGGCGGCCGCGCCGCCTTGCACCGTCAGAAAGAAAAAGGCGCCCGGATATCTTCCGGACGCCTTTCGTTTTTCGTGAAGTCACCAGTCCCGGCAGGGATCAGTTCAGCGGGCCCATCGGGGTTTCTGCCTCGACCATAGCCTGGGTTGCGGCCAGTTCCGGATCCGAGACGAGGCCGTAAGCGGCGAGCGGGCCATCCGGGCCAGCCACTTCATCCGAGACGAAGAACTGGACGAAATCCTTCAGGCCAGGCACCACGCCGAAATGGGCTTTCTTGACGTAGATATAGAGCGGGCGCGAGATCGGGTATTCGCCGGCCGCGATGGTTTCCACCGAAGGCACGATACCGTCGATGGTGGCAACGCGCAGTTTGTCGGTGTTGTTCTGGTAGAAGCTCAGGCCGAAGACGCCGATGGCGTTCTTGTCGGCGTCGATGCGGGCGAGGGTCTCGGTATAGTCGCCGTCGATATCGACCGAAACGCCATCGGTACGCAGGGCGTGGCAGCCCGAAACTGCGGCTTTTTTCTTCGCATCGTCGTCGCCTTCGGCCGCGGCGAAGAACAGGTCATAGGCGCCGGTGGCCTTGCAGCCGACTTCCAGAACCTTCACGTCGAACACTTCGCGGGTGCCGTGCTTGGTGCCCGGGATCATGGCGAGGATGTTTTGCGCCGGGAAATCGGCCTTCACATCGGCCCAGGCCTTGTTCGGGTTGGCAACCAGAGCGCCGTCTTTGACGACCTGAGCGGCGAGCGCATTGTACCAGTCAGCCGGTTCAAAAGCGAATTCCGGGCCATCCACGGCCGAAGCGAAGACGATGCCGTCATAGCCGATGCGGACTTCGAGGATCTCGGCCACGCCGTTTTTGGCGCAGAGGTCGATATCCGATTGCGAAATGCGCGAGGACGAATTCGCGATGTCGATGGTGTTTTCGCCAACGCCTTCGCAGAGTTTCTTGCGCCCGCCGCCCGAACCGCCACCTTCCACAACCGGGGTCGGGTGGTCGAAATTCTCACCGAAAGCTTCGGCGACGATGGTGGCATAGGGCAGAACGGTGGACGAGCCCGACAGCTGGATCTGGTCGCGCGCAGAGGCGGCCGAGGCCGCAGCAGCCATCGCAAGAGCGGAGACGGCGAGTTTCACGGTGTTCATGGATCACTCCTGATGTGCAGACCGGCGAGTCGGCCTTCGCCTGCCGGAATATGCGGGTTCGGTAACGGCAATCCTGCATTTGTGTAACAGGGTCATGACGATTTCGGTCTCGCGGCCCGCAGATCTCGTGGGCGCGCAGTGCCAGGACAGCTTCTGCGCTGCGGCATTGATCAGCATATATGAACACAGATGTCGAGAAAGCGGGCCTGATGTTAGCGGATACGCAGGTCTATATCCCTCTCATCCGACGCAGAACAGCGTCACGAAAAACCCGAAAGGACAATAAAATGAAACGCTTCGCTACCATCGCCACCGCTGCCGCCCTCATCGCTGCTTCGAGCCAGTTCGCTCTGGCCGCTCTGCCGGCTCCGAAAATCACCCGCGCTGCTCCGGAAATCGTCGAAGTGCCGGCAGCCCAGATCAAATCCAGCAAAGAGCTGCATCAGCTTGGTCTGGAACGCTCGACCCCGGTTGAAGTGACCAAAATCCCGGCTGGCCCGCGCGACACCAGCAAAGGCCGTGGCTGAACCAGGATCCGGGCGCAAGGCGGCCGGATGGCAAAAGGGGCAGCTGCATCAGCGGCTGTCCCTTTTTTAAACAGGAAGGCGGCAAAGGGCCGGTATCTGTGCCGCGCATGTTCTGCTGTCATTTAACAGTAACATTGATGTGAAATTCGCGCTCTGCCGCACAGATGCGCCGCGTGGTCTCCGGTTGTCGGAAGACCTTCGCATGCCTAAGTCCTGCACGTATAAATCACCGGAAACCGGGTACGTGTTATGGATACGGCAGTTCTGCGCACTTATGTTCATATTATCGAAGAGGGCAGCTTTGCGGGGGCTGCCAGGCGGATGGGGGTCTCGCGCAGCCTTGTCAGCAAATATGTCTCGGATCTTGAGGCGCGGCTTGGAGCGCAGCTCCTGACCCGGTCGACCCGCTCGCTGAGCCCGACGGAGCTGGGGCGTTCTTATTTCGAACAGGTACGCGAGATCCTGCAACATCTGGATGACGCAGATGATTCCGTCCGTCAGGGCGTCGGTATGGTGGCGGGGAAGCTGCGGATCGGGGCGCCGGTCACGTTCACGCTCCAGGTTCTGAACCCGCATGTGATGCGCTTTATGGAAGCCTATCCCGATGTGCGGCTGGATCTCTCGCTTGATGATGGCTGTGTTGATCCGGTTGCGGCGGGGTTTGATGCCACCATCCGGGTGGGGGTGCTGGATGACAGCAGCATGCGGGCCCGGCATCTGTGCGAGGTCGATACGGTGCTGGTCGCCTCGCCGGATTATCTTGCCGAACATGGCACGCCGACAGAGCCGGCCGATCTGAGCGAACATCGTATTCTCTATTACACCAATACGAAAAGTGCCGGCACCTGGCCGTTCCGTCGCGGCAATGAGGTGATCCATCAGAAGGTGACGCCGGCATTCTCGACCAATAACGGCGATATGATCCGCACGGCGGCGCTGGACGGGCAGGGGGTCGCGCTGACGGTCGGCTTTCAGGTTGCGGCGGATCTGGCGGCGGGGCGGCTGGTGCCGATCCTGACGAATTACGGCCTGCCGGAACTGCCGGTGAGTGTGATCTGGCCCAGCTCGCGCAATATGGGGGCGGCGCTCCGGGCCTTTGTCGATTTCCTTGGTCAAAGCGATTTCCACACCCGTCGGGTCGTCTCTCCGGAATTGGTCAAGTAGCGAAATCCCGCCGTTTCATCTTGAATTTCAGCAGGTTCTTGCCTTGCTGCGGGCGCCGCGCGATGAGAACTTGCTCTTTGCGTGGCGGCCCTGTTTTGTGCCGCAGCAATGATCCCAATTGTGGAGTTTGATATGCGTAAGTCTCTGGTTCTGTCTTCGGCTGCTCTGGTGGCTTCTCTTTTTGCCGCGCCGCTGATGGCGCAAACGATGGATGACGCCGTGGCTGCGGCGCGCAATCAGCTTGGTTTGCTGGAATACTGCCAGACCGAGGGTCACACCGATGGCGCGGCCGTCGAGGCTCAGACCAAGATGATGGCGCTGCTGCCGGCAGCGACCGATGCTACCAAAGGCGACGAAGCCTATGCCAAAGGCAAAGAGGGCAAGCTCTCGGTCGGCGGCGTCGAGCAGGATCTGGCCGCGGCGGAAGCCCAGGGCAGCAGCATTGCCGATATGTGCAAGCAGATGGCGGATGCTGTCGTTGCGGCTTCGGCCCAGATGGGCGGCTGATCGCCCCGGCTGGTCAGGGATCGTGACGCGGTCCCGGCGTGTCAAAGGCCCCCTCAGGGGGCCTTTTTCATTGCCCGCCAAACCCCTATCTTTTGTATTGGATTTTAAGGGGACCGTGCGATGCAGCTTCACCACAGCTATCTGACCGAGCTTCCGGGCACATTCCTGCGTCATATGCCGGATGTGGCGCCGTCGCCTGCCCTGATCGTGCTGAATGAAACACTGGCAGAGGCCCTGGGTCTGGATCTGACTGAGTTGCGGGACGAGGGCGCGGCATGGTTTTCGGGGGGCACGGTGCCGGAAGGCGCGGATCCTGCGGCGCTGGCCTATGCCGGGCATCAGTTTGGCGGCTTTTCCCCGGCTCTGGGCGACGGACGGGCGCATCTTCTGGGTGAGATCCGGGGGCCGGACGGGCGGCTTTGGGATTTGCAGCTGAAAGGCTCGGGCCGCACACCGTTTTCGCGTGGTGCGGATGGCAAGGCAGCCCTTGGGCCAATGCTGCGCGAATATCTGATCTCCGAAGCGATGGCGGCGCTTGGCGTGCCAACGACCAGGGCGCTGGCGGTAACAACGACGGGCGAGCGCATCGCGCGCGATGGCGCGCTCTTGCCCGGCGCGGTTCTGGCGCGGGTGGCCGCGAGCCATATAAGGGTCGGCACTTTCCAGTATTTCGCCGCGCGTGGTGACAACGAGAGGCTGCGCGCGCTCGCCGATTACGCGATCCGCCGCCATTATCCGGAAATCCCCGCCTCGCCAGAGCGTTACCTTGCGTTCTTCGATCAGGTTTGCGCCCGCCAGGCCGCGCTGATTGCCGAATGGATGGGGCTTGGTTTCATCCATGGCGTGATGAATACCGACAATATGGCGATCTCGGGCGAGACCATCGACTATGGCCCCTGTGCGTTCATGGAGGCCTTTACCCCGGGAACGGTGTTTTCCTCGATCGACCGCCAGGGGCGCTATGCCTGGGCCAACCAACCGCTGATCCTTGCCTGGAATCTCGCGCGGCTGGCGGAATGCCTGCTTCCGCTGATCGCGGAGGATGAGGCGGCGGGGGCAGAGCTGCTGAACACCCGGCTTGAAGGGATCGCGGGGCTTTACCGGCGCGAATGGCTGCGGGTGATGCGGCGCAAACTGGCGCTTTCGGGCGAGGATGACGCGGATGACGCGGATGGCGCGCTGATCGACGATCTGCTGGCGGCGATGACCGGAGCGGACTGGACCCTGACCTTCCGCCGCCTTGCACCCCTGGTTGAGGGCGATCCGGTGCCGCTGAAAGCGCTGTTCGAGGATTTCACGAAGATGGAGGCCTGGCTGCCACGCTGGCAGGCGCGGCTTTCGCCCGACGCGGCGGCGCAGCTGCGGGCCGCCAATCCGGCGGTGATCCCGCGCAATCACCGGGTCGAAGAGGCGCTCGCGGCTGCAACGGAGGGCGACCTTGCGCCCTTCCGGGCGCTGCTGGCTGCGGTGCAGAATCCGTGGGAAGAGGCGGAATATTACATGCTGCCCGCGCCGCAGGGGTTTGGGCGATATGTGACTTTTTGCGGCACCTGACCCGGGAAACGGTTCCATCACATCTTTTTTGCAGAGGCAGCAACCGCCCCATCGGCGGAAAGCTGCACAAAGACGTGCCCCGGGGTCGTGGTTTCCCGCACGAACGGGTGTTTTCAAACACTTATCAGTTGAAGGAAATGTGTCACAGCAGTATCGAATCGCCCGATGATCCCAATGCTGCAGGTGCGAAATGCTCGATTCGCACCCTGTGGCAGAAGGATCGCCCAGCAAGACGGGAACCGGCAGTCAGGACGTCCTGACCCGCAAGGCCCGCCAGCCAGCACAGGGTGCAGAGGCGAGACGTGAGCGACAAACCAGTGACCGCCAGAGCCGAAGGCGGTGAGCGGCGTGAACGCGACATAAGGCTGGATTTTTTCCGCGGCCTCGCGATGATCGTCATCCTCATCGCCCATATTACCGATAACCCCTGGACCCTCTGGATGCCGGGCCGGTTCGGATTCTCGGATTCCACCGAGATCTTCGTGTTCTGCTCGGGCATGGCTTCGGCGCTGGCTTATGGCGTGATTTTTCACCGCGCCGGCTGGCTGATCGGTACAGGGCGCATCTTTTACCGCATCTGGCAGGTCTATTGGGTGCATATCGGCGTCTTCCTTGTCGCCGTTTTCGCGATGCTGTCCCTGAATATGTCGGGGATCTTCCCTCGCGACGAGGTCGGTTCGCTGAACCTCTATCCCTTCCTGAAAAACACCGCGTCGAACTTCTTCGGGCTGATGACGCTGACCTATGTGCCGAATTATTTCGACATTCTGCCGATGTATATGGTGCTGCTGGCCCTGGTTCCGGTGATGATCGCGCTGGCCAAGATCGATCCGCGCCTCGCGCTGGCGGCCTCGGTCGTGCTTTGGCTTTGCGGCACCACAGGCAGCCTCTGGCTGCCGGCGGAATGGTGGTTCGTGAACAATTCGACCCGGCCCTGGTTCTTCAACCCCTTCGCCTGGCAGCTGGTCTTTTTTACCGGCTTTGCACTGATGTCGGGCTGGATCCCGGCGCCCCCCCTGCGGCGTGAGCTGGTGGTCCTGGCGCTGGCCATCGTGATCCTGACCGTGCCCTTCGCCTGGCATGTGGTGATCGGCAAATCGACGATCCTGCAGGACTGGCGCAATGAATGGCGCCTGCTTTACGACAAGACCGGCTTTGGCCTGCTGCGCTATGTGCATTTCCTTGCGCTGGCCTATCTCGCCTGGGCGCTGGCGGGCGAAAAGGGCGCAAGGCTGCGCGGTCTCTCCGCCGACTGGCCGCGCGTTGTTGGCATGGTCACCGATATCGGGCGGCAATCGCTGGCGGTTTTTGCCGTGTCGATGGTGCTGGCGCGGGTGCTGGGCGCCTTCCTCAAGCTTTTCGGACCGGGCGTGATCGTGACCCCGGCCATCAATTTGACCGGCCTTCTGCTGATCTGGCTGACGGCGCGTATCGCCGCCTGGTTCAAGGGGCAGGGCTGGAGACGTCATATGAGCGCTGGCGCAGCACCGGATCCGGTGCCAGCCCAGGCGCCACACATACATGAGACCGGCAGCGTTGTGCCGTCCCAGGGAGCCAAGGCATGACCAGGACCGTTTCCGATTTCCTCACCTCGGCCGCGCTGAACCGGCGCGGCGCGCTTGGCCTCGTGCTGGCCATGGCGGCGGCCGGCGTCTTGCCGCGGGCAGGGCGGGCCGAAGAGCTGCCTGAGGGCGGGATCGTCACCCCTGAAGGCGTGAAACTCGGCGCGGCCGAGCCCTTTGCCGATGGCATGGTCGAGGCGCTGGCCCGCGCCATGGCCGAACAGCCCTATGCGCCCCCGACCGAGATTTCGCCGGAATGGAAGGGCCTGACCTATGACCAGATCCGTGAGATCTGGTTCGATGGCAAACATGCGCTTTACGGTGCGACCGAAAGCCCGGTCCGGGCCGAAATGTTCGTGGCGGGCCTCTATCAGCATTTCCCGGTCGAGATTTTCGCCGTCGCCCGGGGCGAGGCGCGCGCGATCCTGTTCGATTACGATCTCTTTGTCCGCACCGACCGTTTCCCCGAACTGCCCGAGACCGGCACCGGTTTTTCGGGTTTCCGCCTGACGGGCGAGATCGAGACCAGGGGCACCTTCCAGGAATATGCCGTCTTTCAGGGCGCGACCTATTTCCGCGCGGTGGCCAAAGGTCAGCAATACGGGCTTTCGGCACGCGGTTTCGCGCTGAACACCGCAGCGCCGGATCAACCCGAAGAATTTCCGCAGTTCCGCCGCTTCTGGATCGAAGAGGGCAAGCTGCATGACGAAGAGGCGGTGGTCTGGGCGCTGATGGACAGCCCGTCTTTGACCGGAGCTTACCGTTTCGCGATCCGCAAGGGCGATGTGACCACGATGGATATCGAAGCCGTCGTTTTCCCGCGCGTCACGCTGACGGCGACGGGTCTGGCGGCGGGGACGTCGATGTTCCTGTTCAATGATATGAACCGGATCGCCTTTGATGATTTCCGCGAAGGCGTGCATGACAGCGACGGTTTGCTGGTCGCGACCGGCTCGGGCGATCTGCTGTGGCGCCCGCTCAACAACCCGAAATCGGTCGAAACATCCTGGTTCAGCGATGAGAACCCGCGCGGGTTTGGCCTGATGCAGCGCGCGCGCGATCCGGGCAGTTATAACGACTTTGCCGCGCATTATGAGCGCCGTCCCTCCTTGTGGGTCGAACCCAAAGGCGACTGGGGCAAGGGCTCGGTGGTGCTGGTCGAGATCCCGGCGGATAAGGAAATCTATGACAATATCGTCGCCTTCTGGCGCCCCGAGGCGCCGATGGAGGCCGGATCGGAAAACCGCTTCGCCTATCGCCTTTACTGGGCCGATGGCGCGCCGCCGGTCGATGGTGAAAAGGCCCGCGTGATTGCGTCCCGTCAGGGAGACCGGGTCTTTGAGGCGGGCCGTATGTTCGCGATTGATTATGAGGCGCATCCGGCGCTCGGCTCTGATCCGGGCGCGCTGGAGGCGCGGGTCACGGCCTCGGCCGGAGACGTGACCGGCACGCTGATCCACAGGAATGATGCGACCGGTGGAATGCGGGTCGATGTGACGCTGATCCTGCCGGAGGACCGACCGGTGGAGCTGCGGGTAGAGCTGTGGCGCGGTGGCGTGACCATGGTTGGTGAAGTCTGGCTTTATCGTTGGGTGGCCTGAACATGTCTCGTGCCTTTCGTCCGCAATATGGCTTCCGCCCGGTCACGCTGCCGGCGCCTCTGTCGATGCCTGACCAGCTGCTCGACCGGCCCGCGCATGACCCGGCCGCGCGGGCAGGCGGGCCGATCCGCAGCCATTCGCGGCTGGCCCGCGCCGCCGTGCTGCTGGTGCCGCCGCCCTTTGCGATCGGCTTTGGCTATATGACCGGCACGGTGCTGGCGGCGGATGGCATCTTTACGCCGGCCGATCTGCTGCTGGCGGCTTTGTCGGGCTTTGCGGTGTTCTGGATGGCGATGTCGGTCGTGTCGTCTTTCTTTGGCCTGTTCTGGCGCGCGCCGGCCAAGGCCAATGCGGCGGCCCCCGGCCTTCGGATCGCGATCCTTTTGCCGATGTATGGCGAGGATCCCGAAGCGACGCTGGCGCCGTCGGTGGCGCTTCTCGACAGCCTGCGGGCGCCGGGCCACGCGCATCGCTTTTCGCTTCATGTTCTGTCGGATACCCGCAACGGTCGGGCGGCGCTGGACGAGGCGGCTATGGTTGCGAAACTGACCGCGAGCCGTCCGGATCTGGCGATCACCTATCGCCACCGGCTGAAGAATACCGATTATAAACAAGGGAATGTGCGGGACTGGATCACCCGTCAGGGCGCGGCCTATGATGCAGCGCTGATCCTTGATGCGGATTCGGTGATGGGGCGCGAGACGGTGCTGACGCTGGCGGACACGCTGGTCGCCGATCCCGGCTGCGCGCTGGCGCAGACCCTGCCGATCACCGGCGCGGGCGAAAGCCGCTGGCAGCGTATGCAGAGCTTCGCGAGCCGGGTTTACGGCGGCCCGCATGGTCGTGGCTTTGCGATCTGGACAGGGTCTGACGGCAATTTCCTCGGCCATAATGCGATGGTGCGGATGAAGGCTTTTGCCACCAATTGCGGCTTGCCGCATCTTCCGGGCCCGCGCCCGATGGGGGGCGTGATCCAGAGCCATGACTTTGTCGAAGCGGCTTTGTTGCGCCGGGCCGGCTGGGGCGTACGGATCATCCCCGAAGCCGCTGACAGCCATGAAGAGGCGCCGTCGAACCTGCTGGCCCATATCAAGCGGGATGCGCGCTGGTGCCAGGGCAATCTGCAACATATGCGGCTGTTGAAAGTGCCAGGGCTGCACTGGGTCTCGCGGCTGCATTTCCTCTCGGGCGCGATGGCCTATATCGGTTCGGTGCTGCTTTTGGTGATGCTGGTGCTCTGGGCAATGGCTGATCAGGGGCGGACGGGGCAGACAACGGACCGGCTGGAGATCTGGCTGGCAGGCACGGTGATCTTCCTGCTGTTTGCGCCGCGGGCCTTTGGGGTGCTGGATTACCTGCGCCGGGTGGGCGTGGCGAAGGGGCGGCGGCTTGGCTTCGTGAAGCTCTTGCTGATCGAGACGGTGGTGGCGGTGCTGTCGGCACCGGTGATGATGCTGCATCATGCAAAGATCATCTTCCGGGCGCTGACCGGGGCCGATACCGGCTGGCCGCAGCATATGTCGGGGCGGATCCCCCTGAAGGCGCTGCTGAAGTTCCATGCCGGCGAGACCGGGCTTGGGGTGCTGCTGAGCGGGATGATCGCGCTTGGCATCCTGAGCGTCTGGTTCCTGCCGGTGGCGGCCGGGCTTTTGCTGGCGGTGCCGGTTTCGGCCTGGGTCTCGGAACCGGCGGGGGACCTGGCAGTGGTGCCGCTCGTGCCGGAGCGCTGAGGCTTGCAGCCTGAAGGGGAATTCAGGCTGAGGCAGAGCTGTTTCTGAGGCAAAGCAAAAGGGCGACCCGACCGGGTCGCCCTTTTGCTTTATGGCGGGCCGGGAAGGGGGCTCTGCCCCCGTCTGCGCCTGTGGCGCAGACTCCCCCGGGATATTTTGAGACAGATGAAAGGGCGGGTTGCGCCCCAGATCCTGAGGTCAGACCAGGCGGCCGCTGTCTTTCGCGGCGCGGACGAAATCGGCAAAGAGCGGGTGCGGCGAGAAGGGTTTCGACTTCAGCTCCGGGTGGAACTG